>JAAWTB010000001.1 GCA_022801815.1 Oscillibacter sp.
GTCGTTGGGGTCCTTGATGGAGACGACCTGGCCGTCCTTTTTGATCACGCCCTCCTCCGGCTGGTACAGGCCGAACAGCACGCTCATCAGCGTGGATTTTCCGGCGCCGTTTTCGCCCAGAAGAGCGTGAATCTCGCCTTTTTTCAGCTGTAACGTGATATTGTCGTTGGCCACGATGCCGGGGAACCGCTTGGTGATATTCAGCATCTCAATGGCGTAACTCTGTTCCAATTTCACAACCTCCTCCTTCTCTGTTTCCCGGAACCCTTTGCGAAAAAATAGGTTCTTGTTTATTGTACCATATCCCGTCCTGGATTTCAAAGCATTTTTTGAAATTTTTCACAAAGTCGACCTTTTCTCTCCACTAGCCGGCGGCAAGTAAAAAAGTGAGGACGGGAAGATCCCGTCCTCACAGTGCTTGAGGGGGTTTTTACTTGATGTTGCCCAGATCGTTGACCGTGATATTGGAGACGGCGGGCATAGCGGAGATGTCGTCGGAGACGGTGATTTTGCCGTCGAACATATCCTTCACCAGGGCCTTGTAATCGTCCTGGGAGAAGCCCTCGCCCCACTGGGTGGTGTCCATGGGCAGGAGGACATAGTTGGCGGAGGGATCGTCGCCGGAGACCAGGCCCAGGGCCTCGGCCTTGCCGCCGTAGTTGGCGAAGTTGCCCGCGGCCACCTCGTCCAGCATGTGGTTGACCGTGGCAGCCAGGCCCTTCATGGCGGAGGTCAGGGTCACGCCCTCGCCGTAGGCGGCGTCCAGAGTGAAGCTCTGGTCCACGTCCACGCCGATGACCTTGGTGCCGGGGACCTTGGCGGCCGCCTCACCGGCGGAGGTGCAGATGCCGCCGCCGCAGGCGAAGACCGCCTGGACGCCCAGGTTCTGATACCAGTTGTCCGCGTAAGCGGTGATGTCGGGATCTCCGAAGAACTGGTTGCCGTAGACATACTCGACGGTGGCGTCCACGCCCAGCTCACCGGCGGCGGCGTCCACGCCCTGGACGAAGCCGTAGCCGAAGCGCTGCACGGCGGGAACCGCCATGCCGCCAAGGTATCCCAGGTGGGTGTAGCCCAGCTTCACGGCGGCGACGCCGGCCATGTAGCCGCAGAGCTCTTCCTTATAGACGGCGCAGTACACGTTTTCGGGCACCGTGCCGCCCACGTCGCCCTCGCTGACGTCCAGGGCGATGAAGCTGATCTCGGGATAGATGTCGGCTACCTCGGTGATAGTCTCGCCAAAGGCGAAGCCGGGCATGACGATGACATTATAGTCCTCGTCGGCGGCCTTTTCCACCATGGCCACGCGCTCGGCGGTGGAGTCTCCGGCGGGCTTGTAGTAGGTGAATTTCACGCCGTTGGCCTCGCACCAGGACTTGCTGGCCTCGTAGGTGGTCTGGTTAAAGGACTGGTCCGTGATGTCGCCGTAGTCCGTGATCATGGCGACCCGGATGTCGGCGGCCTCGCCGCCCTGGCCTTCGCCTTCATCGGCGGGGGTGGCGGCGGGCTCCTGCTGCTCGCTGCCGCCGTCGGCGGGGGCGCTGTCGTCCGTCTTGCCGGAGTTTCCGCCGCAGGCGGCCAGGGACAGAACCATCGCCAAAGTCAGCAGGATCGCAAATAACTTCTTCATTGGTATCAACCTTCCTTCCATATGTTCCTCCGGCCGGGGCCGGAGATCTTGGCCTTATTGGGCCAAGCCTATTATAACAACACCTTCCATGGATTTCAAGGAAATTTGCAAAATGTTTTCCTTTTGGGAAAAACGCCGGAAGCCTCTCTCTTACCGCCCCGCCATTTGGACGGCGGTTTCCAGGGCGATTTCCATCATCTCCGTCAGGGAGCTCTGCCGCTCCTCGGGGGGAAGCTCCTCCTTTGTGACCAGGTTGTCGGTGACGGAGCAGATGGTCAGGGCCCGCTTTCCCGCCTCGGCGGCGGTGGCGTAGAGGCCCGCCGTCTCCATGTCGATGGCCAGCACCCCCATGGGGGCCCACTCCAGGCCGCTTCCCTTTTTATAGTAGAACACGTCGGAGCTGAGGATGTTCCCCACCGGGGGCTCCAGCCCCCGCTTCCGGGCCGCGGCCACGGCGGTTTCCAAGAGCCGGAAGTCCGCGATGGGGGCGAAGACTCCGGGGAGGCCGAAGTGGTGGGCGAAGTTGGAGTCCGTGCAGGCCCCCTGGGCGATGACCAAATCCCGGAGCTTCAGCTTTTCGCTGAGAGCCCCGGTGGTGCCCACCCGGATGATGTTCTCCACGCCGTAGAAATGGAAGAGCTCGTGGGAGTAAATGCCGATGCTGGGGATGCCCATGCCGGAGGCCATGGTGGAAACCTCCACGCCGTGGTAGGTCCCCGTCCAGCCCTGGATGCCCCGGACGTTGTTCACCAGCCGGGGATTTTCCAGGAAGGTTTCGGCAACGAACTTTGCCCGGAGGGGGTCGCCGGGCATGAGGACGGTCTTGGCAAACGCGCCCTTGGCCGCCTCGTTGTGGGGAGTTCCGCCCATATCAGCCCTCCAGGGCCTTCACGGCCTTGACGATACGGCTGGTGCCCAGGCGGGAGGCCCCCAGGTTGATAAAGTCCTCCGCGTCCTTCAAATCGGCGATGCCTCCGGCGGCCTTGATTTTTACGTTGGGCCCGATGTGCTTGGCGAAGAGGGCCACGTCCTCCCGGGTGGCCCCGCCGCCGCCAAAGCCGGTGGAGGTCTTGATATAGTCCGCCCCGGAGGCGGTGACGATCTCGCACAGTTTCATTTTTTCCTCGTCGGTGAGGAGGCAGCACTCGATGATAACCTTGAGGAGCTTGCCCTTGCAGGCGGCCTTGATGGCCTTGATTTCCGCCAGCAGCTCGTCCCACTTTTGGTCCTTCACCCAGCCGATGTTAATGACCATGTCCACTTCTTCCGCCCCGTTTTCCACGGCGTCCGTCGCCATGAAGCATTTGGCGGCGGTGGTGTCATAGCCGTTGGGGAAGCCGATGACCGTGCAGATGGGCAGCTTGCCCTGGACATACTCCGCCGCCTGTTTTACATAGCTGGCGGGGATGCAGACGCTGGCGCACTGGTACTTCATTCCATCGTCGCAGATGGCCTTGATTTCCTCCCAGGCAGCTCCCTGGGCCAGGAGGGTATGGTCGCATTTCCTAAGAATTTCCTTCAGTTCCATTTCAGCGTTCTCCTTTACCATTCAATCGATCATCCCGCCGCGGGAGAGAGGTCTGCCTTTTTATTGTAGCAGACTTTCCCCGTTTTGTCCAGCCGCCCTTGCAAAACTCGGTCCGGTGTGCTACAATATGGCGAATATCCTGAATGGAGGTTCCCCCATGAAAAAACGATTTCTCGCTCTGTTCTGCGTCCTGACCCTGCTTCTGGGCGCGGTTCCCTCCGCTGCCGCCCTGGAAGGGGAATCCCGCCGGGCAGCCGAAACTCTGGCCTCTCTGGGCCTCATTGCCTCCGTCCCCTCCCAGGAGGCTCTGGAAGCCCCGGCCACCCGCCTTCAATCCACGGAACTGCTGGTGCGCTTTGCCGGCGTCACCTCCGCCACGCGGGAGGTCAGCGTCCAGGAATACGCGGTCTCCCAGGGCTGGGTTACCGTCACCGGCGGCCAGCACGAGGCCGTCCCCTCCTCCGAGTTCTGCGCCGCCCTGCTGCGCCAGCTGGGCTATGAGGGCTTTACCGAGGAGACCGCCGGGCTCTTCGCCCGCCGGATTGCCCTGACCACCCGGGATTATGCGGAGACGCTCAGCCTGGGGGACCTCTACCAGCTGGTGCGGGACGCCCTGGCCTTCCCCAACCGGGAGGGGGTGCCCGCCGTCCGGAAGCTGGAGGAAGCGGGCCTTTGCACCCAGGCCCAGGCACAGGCCCTCTTCCCGGAGGAGCTCACCGCCCGGCAGGTGGCCGACCGGCATATGGCCGCCGTCTTCCGGCTGGACACTTACTATACGGAAGAGGCCTATGAAAACGACGTGCGAAGCAACGGCGGAAGCGGCTTCTTTATCTCCTTCGACGGCTTGGCCGTCACCAACTACCACACCATCGACAGTGCGGTGCGGGCCACCGCCAACCTCATTACCGGGGAGTGCTTTGAGGTGGAGCGGGTGCTGTTCTATGATACCGAGGCGGATTTGGCCCTCCTCCGGGTCTCCAGAACCACCCGGGACCAGAAGACCACCGTCCCCTCCTTCTCCTTCCTGGAGCTGGCGGAGGACCCCGCCCTGCGCCGGGGAGATCCGGTTTACACCCTGGGCGTGCCCCTGGGCCTCACCCTGGCCATCAGCGACGGCATCGTCAGCGCCACGGACCACGAGGTGGAGGGATACACCTTCCCCTGCGTCATCAACACCGCCGATATCTCCCACGGAAGCAGCGGCGGCGTGCTGATGAATGTCTATGGCCGGGTAGTGGGCGTTACCACCGGGGCCTACTCCGCCGGAAACAATCTGTACATCTCCGTCCCCCTCATCCCGATTTTGTCGGCAGACTGGACTGCGGAGGGCGTCACGCTGGCAGAGGTGGCCGAAGAGGCCCGGGGCTCCCGGTGAAAACGGCAGAATTCCTGGAGAATTTTCTCGAATAGCTCTTGAAAACGGAAAGAAACTGTGATAGTATAGTAAGCTGTCAAACACGCTTCACGCTTCGCGTGATTCCATTTGGAGGTAGGACATCTTGAAAATCGCCATCACTGTTTTGCAGCTCCTCTGCGGGCTGGGCATCATCCTTATCGTGCTGTTCCAGTCCGGCAAGAGCGCCGGCCTCTCCGGCGCCATCGGCGGCGTGGCCGACTCCTTCCTGGCTAAGAACAAGGCCAAGACCCTGGACGCCAAGCTGGCCCGGGCCACGAAATGGATTGGGGCTTTGTTCCTGATCCTGACCCTGGTGCTGCTGATCCTCGGCTAAGCGAACGAAAAACAGCCTCCCGGCCTGGTCCGGGAGGTTGTTTTTTTAAATTCTTCAAACAAATGTTTGCTTTTTGCCCTTCCATGTGCTATACTGAGGAAAACCGCTGTGTCCCGGCGGCCCTCGGGAGGTCCTTTTATGGTGAAGCTCACCCATATGCAGCAAAAGGTCTATGACTATATTGTCTCCTGCGTCCAGACCCAGGGCTATCCGCCCTCCGTCCGGGAAATCGGCGACGCAGTGGGGCTGAAATCCCCTTCCACCGTTCATTTTCACCTCAAACACCTGGAAGAGGCCGGGGTCATCGCCAAGGGAGCCGGGAAGGGAAGGGCCATCACCCTGACGGAGCCCCATGCCCAGAGGGAACGGGTGCCCATTCTGGGCAATGTGGCCGCTGGAAGCCCCATTTTGGCGGAGGAGTGCATCGAGGACTACCTCCCCTTCAACGCTGGAGACCGGGAAGGGGAATACTTTGCCCTGCGGGTCCGGGGGGAATCCATGCTGAACGCCGGGATTCTGCCCGGGGATCTGGTGGTAGTCCACAGCCAGCCCACCGCCCGGCATGGGGAAATTGTGGTGGCCATGATTGAGGACGAGGCCACGGTAAAGCGCCTCTCCCTCCGGGGCGGCCAGGTCTGGCTGCTGCCGGAAAACGACGACTATTCCCCTATCGACGGCACGTATGCCCAGATTTTAGGCAAGGTGGCCGCTGTGGTGCGGCATTATTAAGGCCGCGCCTTCCGGCGGGGACTTGGAAAGTGTTCGCTTTTTCCGCAGGCGGCGCAGAGGAACGGCCAAGGCCGGAGCCCTTCGAGGCTCCGGCCTTTTTGTTTACGCGTAGGTGTCGATATAATCGCCGACGCCAGGGGTGGGAGGAAGCATTTCCAGCTCACCCATGGCCTGCTGCTCCATGTCCGACATCACGTTCTTTTGCAGCCTCATGGCGTACTCCGTCGCCAGCCGCGCGGAACTCATTTCCATGGCGGCCATGGCAATGTCATTCATCATGGCGGGTCTCTCCTTTCTCTTGGGCTTTTTTCGGGGAAACAGGCATTCCGCCCAGCAGTCCCAGCAGTTCGGCGGGGGCCGCTTCCTCGACGGCGGAATCCTGGTTGACCAGCTTGGCGTCCAGCAGCTCGCTGCGAAGGATGGATACCTCCGGCGGAGCCGAGATCGCCAGGCGGACCCGGCCCCCTTCAATGGATACCACGGTGACCCTGATGTCCTCGCCGATGACCACCGATTCGCCGGTCCTGCGCTGTAAAATCAGCAAGGCGCGGCCTCCTCCCCGCGGCGGAAGCCGGCCAGGGGATGCCGCATCTCATACCGCTCCATAATCACCTGCCTGGCCTCCCGGGTCTTGGGGTGGACCACCAGGGGGCACTTCAGGTTCACTGTGCTGGCGGAAACCGGGTTCTTCACTGCGCAGAGCACGTAGAACCCCAGGTCTCCCGCCTCCTCCACACCAAACCGCCGCAGATCTCCCGGCTCTAGCTCCGGCGCGTAGTCCGGGTTCAAAGCAAAGGGGTCCAGCACCACAAAGGCCAGGGCGGGAGTCTTTACGCTTTGGAGACAGAGCATCCCCCCGCCGCTGCCCTCAAAGGGCAAAAGCAGGAACCGCTCCTCCGCCTCAAAGCCGAAGAGGCCCTCCGGGAAGTGAAGCGTGTCCCCGGCCTCGTATTCAATTTCACCAAAGTACTTGGTCTGGAGCTTCAGCGTCTCCATCATGCCTTTACGTCCACCGGCTCATAGTCGGGATCGGCGGAGGGGGGGACATACAGAGGGCCGCCGATATACTTGATGATGACCTCCGCCTTCTGCTTGACATTGATTTCAATATCACCGGGGATGAACTCAAATTTTGTCTGATTCACTCGCCAGTCGAAATTCAGCTTATCCATCTCGAAGCGGATGTTCATCTCGCCGGGGTCCCAGGTGATTTCCGGCCCCTCGCTGGGGGTGAAGGTCATGCCGGGCTGGCTGAACATCTCCTTGCTGATGGCAGTCCGGGAAAGCTGGGCCTGCACATTCTCGCCAATTTTGGCTTTCAAGTAGAGCTCTCCCTCCTGCGCAAGGGCGGCGGTGGCGCTGTAGGCGGTCTGCTGGCCCTTCTGCGCCGCCTGCTCAATGCTGCGGGGAGCCGAGGGTACAATGGACTGACGCATCTCGAAGGTGTCCACGTTCAGCTGGATGGGCCGGCTTTTAATACTTAGCCCGCCCTTATCCCGGGAGACCTCCAGTTCCGCAGTGCCCCGGGTGTACTGCAATTGTGCCCGGGACGTCCGCATCTCAATCTCGATTGGGACACTGGTGATTTCAATCAGCTGTCTCATAGGTCATGGCGCGCTCCTTCCTCTGAAAAATAATATTAGAAATTCATATAATCCATCAGGCTCTGGGAGAGGACGCTGTTGCCTACCTTCAGGGCGGCATCGTAGCAGTAGCGGGCATACATATAGTCGGTAATCGCGGCGGCGGGATCCACGTCCTCCATGGCCAGGAACTGCTGGGAAAGGGACTCCGCCGTGTCGGTGAGGATCAGGCTGTTGTCCCGGAGGAAGCCGGTTTCCGTGTCCAGCTCCGCGCGGCGCTGGATATAAAGGTCCTTCTGGTCCTCAAACTGATGGGCCAGGGCTATAAACTCCTCCTCGTCCTCTCCGGAGAAGCTGCCGTCCTCATTGCTGCACCGCTGGAGAATCTCACCCATCCGGGAGATGACGGAGACGATGTTGTTGGGGACTTCTCTGGTTACCTCCCGGGCGTCGGCTCCCTCTCCCACGGTTACCGTGATCTCTTTGGTGCCGGTGCCGCCCAGGTAGTAGATGCCCTGAAGGGCGCTGTTGAACACGGTGGAGCTGACGGCCTCGCTGTCCTTTTCCTTGTGGCCCAGGCCCACATCCAGGTTCTTGGTCTCCCCCAGGAAATAGGCCAGCTTTTTGCCGTCCTCGGTATCGGGATTGGCGTCCACGGGCACGCCCCGATAGCACAAAACAGTCTGGGCCTCGCTGGCTTTGTTGGTGGGTTCCCCGTTCGACGTCAGGTACTGGAACGCTGTGTTTTTCTCCTTGTCATAGGCGGGGTTCTCCCGGGGAATCAGCTGGGCGTCCGCCGCATCCACAACCGGCTCGCCCTTTTCGTTCAGATACCACTCGTTCCCCACCGCGCTGGGCTGGGTAAAATCGATGTTGGGATCCGTATTCACCTTGGCTACCGTCTCCGCCTCTTCCACATTATTCGTCAGCTTGCCGCCCGCGGCCACATACTGGAACGCGCCCTGGTACTTTTCCACTTCCTCCGGCGTCAGGGTTCCGGGATTTGCCGCCTCCTCGTCCAGCTTCGCCTGGGCAATGGCCGGGTCGATATAATCGGGGTTCTCCCGCGGCTCCCAGGTAAAGGGAACATTCAGGGTGTCGGCCCCGGAGAAGACATAGTTCTCTCCGTGACGGCCGTTCATGATCTGGACCAGGTTCTTCGCCTTGGCCTCCAAGGACTGGCCCAGTGCGTTCCGGCCAGAGGCGTCCGCTCCGTTAAGTCCCCGGATCAGGCTGCCAAAAACCGGGTCGTTGGAGATGGAATAAATGTCCTGTGACCCCTCTTCCAGGGCGGACCATGCCTGGTTGTATTTGCGGTACAGGGAATCGTTCACCGTCAGCTGGCTGGCGGCCCGCTGATAAGAGCGGCGCAGCTGGAAGCAGCGGGTGGCGATGGCGGGATCCTCCGCGTAGGAGTTGAAAGCCCGTTCGGTCATGACCGTGTTCATGGCCTTGCTCATGGTGTTGTTGGACCGGTTCAGGTCGTAACGGTAGTTTTTCAGCGTACCAACGGTGGTCATTCTTGGAATCATATGGTTTCTTCCCCCTCCTTATTAGGTGGTCATGCCGGTGTTGTTAATCAGTTTATCCAGCACGCTGTCGATGGTGGTCATCAGGCGGCAGGCGGCGTTATAGGATTTTGCATACATCATTAGGTTCATGGCCTCGTCGTTGAAGTCCACAGAGGAGACGGAAGCCCGGTCCGTGTCGATGGAGAGTGCGTTTTCATAATAGGTCTCCAGCATGTCGCCGGTGACCTTCCGGTCCTGGCCCAGGGTGGAGCCGATGTCGTTCCAGAAGTCGTAGAGGGTGCCCTCGAACATTACGCCTTCTCCGGCGCCCTGGGTGCTCTCCAGGGAATTGGCCTCGAACTTCCAGCCTTTGGAACCTATCAAATACTCCATGTGGAGCAGGTTGCCGCTCTTGCCGGAGGCGGGCTCCGTCTCGCCCACAGGGCACTCGAAGTCCCGCACCAGGACGGGATTGTCCTTCCACGCCCGGGAAATGGAGATATTCAGGGCCGTGATGTTGCTGGTGTCGTTGGTATCGCCGTCGTTGCTGAACAGGACGTTTCCGTCGAAGATGCCCCTGGGTGTCAGGTTCTCTTCCGCAATCGTGGGCTTGCCGTCGGCGTCGTATTTCTGCCCCTTGAGATAGGCGTCCACCATCTCCTTGAAGTTGTCCGGGTCAGCGGTGTGGGTCAGGCCCGTCGCCTGTTCCAGCTCCGCCTGGATTTCCGGGGCCAGCTTATCCCAGGTGTCTTCTTTGTTCAGCGTGTGCTTCACCGTGCCGCCGCCCGCCGCCGTCGCGGTGATTTCCACCGGCACGGCGGTATCCTTGCCCTGGTCGTTTTTGCCTGTGGTAATATAGTTTCCATCGGGGTCCACCCGGAAGCCCTGGTTGGCCTCGTTCATGGCGTTGGCCAGCTGCCGCGCCAGCAGGTCCAGGCACCGCTGATAGTACTGAACGCCCCGCTTTCCGGCGGCGTCCTCGTCCACGTTGTCAATGGTGCCCACATCGGTGAACTCGCCCTTTTCAGTCAAAAGCTCCCGCCGGGCCTGGAGCTCGCCATAGAGGTCGTTGTCGTCCAGGGACACGGGCTTGGTGAGAATCTGCTCGTAAACCTGCTTGGTGTAGGTGTACTCCGGCGGGTCCTTCAGCTGGCCGTTTTCGTCGTATACCGGGTTCCGGGTGTAAACCGTGATGGTTTTGTCCCCCGCCGACGGCGTATCCGCCGTGGTAATGGAAACCTTGTTTTTATGGTTTGTAAAGAGGGCGGCCACCGTCGTGGCGTTTCCATCCTGGTCCACGGCGTCGGCGGTTCCGAGAATGGAGCGCAGGGCATAGGACTTGCCCAGGACGTGGAGGTCCCCGTTTTTGTTTTTCAGCTCGGTGATGGTGAGGTTATAATTGGGGTCATCCACCATTTCGGCCTCGTCCAGGTCCGCGGTGGGCTGGCCCTTCTCATCCAGATAGGGCTTGTAGGCGGGATTGGGTTTCTTGGCGGCGTTGGCCGCGCCGGTCGGATTGCCCTCCGCGTCCAAATACTGGGAATCCGGGTCTACATTGTCCCAGTTCGGATTCTCTAACAAGGCCGCCTGCGCCTCGTCCGCCGTGGGATCCCCGTTGGCGTCCACATACGGCCAGGTGTCTTTGTTTTTCGGGTCGTACTTGGCCGCGGGGTTTTCCTTGGGTATCTTGTCCAGGGTAATCTGGGCGGCAAATACGCCGTCAATCAGGATGGCCTCGTCGGTGGTGACGGAGGCGTCGGGGTTGGCGTCGTCCAGGGTGATGGTCAGCTTTTCCACCGTCAGCCCGGCGGCAATCTCCTCCTCGCTGTAGGTTACGTTGATGTCAATCAGCCGGGAGAGCTCGTCAATTTTATTGTTCCGGGCGTCCCGAAGCTCCAGGGCCGGGTCTCCGTGAATCTCGCTTTTGCGAATTTCCTCGTTCAGGGAGCGGATGCCGGTGAGGAGGCTGTTGACCGTGTCGATATCCTGCTTGAAGTTATGGACGGTCTGCTGGCGGACCTCCTCCAGCTTGTTGGCGTAGCTGTGGAGCTTGGTGATCAGGCTGCTGGCCACGGCCTTCACGGCCCGGTCGTATTCCTGGTGGCCCGTCTCGCTGGTCACGTTCTTCAGCGCCTCGGCCAGCTTCTCAATCTCCAGTCCCAAAACGCCGAAGCCCTCTTCGTCCTTGCTGGCGTCGCCCTTGCCCACCTCGTCCAGAATCTGGGCGATGGAGTTCAGGCCGTCCAGCGTGGCGTCCATATAGCCCACCTTGGAGTTCTCCGTCCGGAAACGGATATCCAGATAGGGGCTGCGAATCTGGGAGAGGCTTTTGACCAGCGCACCCTGGCCGGTGCGGATGTCGCCCTCGGCGTAATAGCGGTCGCTTCCGGCGGCGTACAGGCTCACCTGGTCCAGGCGCTGGCGGGTATAGCCTGGGGTGTTGATGTTGGAAATATTATTGCCCGTCACGCTCAGGCCGGTCTGGGCGGCGTAAATCGCCAGCCGGGCCTGGGTGAAGGAGCCAAAGGTACCAATGCCCATATTGAAAAAACTCCTTTTCGTCCTCGCGCGTCAGGCGCGGAAATCCGTCTTCATGGAGGGGGGCGGCGCGCTCTCTGGCGCTTTGCCGTATCCGGGGCCGCTTTCGGCCCCGGCAGGGGGGCCGCCCATTTGCACAATGGCGCTCTCCACCTCCCGCAGGGTCTGCTCCAGGAGGGAGCGGGTTTTCCCTGCGGCGTTCCGGTAGGCCTGATAGCGGCGGCCCAAAGCCTCCACAGCCTGCCGGGCCTCTTCCCGCATGGCGGGGGGGAACCGCTCGGGTACCTGGAACAGGGGGACCCCCGTCAGGCCCAGCTGCGGCAGCAGTTTATCCCGGGTCAGCTCCAGGCCGCGAAAATTCAGCGCCTGGGCCTGCTCCTGGTTCAAAAGCTCGCTTAGGGCCATCAGGTCGTCCTTCTGGGCGGCGGCCAGCTTTTTCAAATTCAGCTCAATCAGGCTCTCCAGCCCCTGATCCATGGAGCGGAGAAAGCCCAGGTAAGAACGGTAAAGCTCATCCATGCCTTACTCCTCCACCAGCAGCAGCATCCGCCCCGCGATGGCCATGGGGTCCGGGTGATACTCCCCGGCGGACACCTCCCGGCGCAGCTCCTGAATATCGCCGGTGGTGTTGGCCGTCCGCACCTCCTGGGAAAGGCGGCTGACCATTTCCATCTGAAAGCTCCTCCGGCCCGCAGGGGCGGAGAAGGCAACGGAGTCATAGTTGTGCCCGGAGAGGGGCTGGGACGGCGTTCCCCGCTTCTGGGCGGGGTAATAGGTTTTCGTCCGGCCAACGGAAGAGATGGGGCCGGAACCGGCAGAAGTCAGCATCATAACTCACATCCTTTGCTCATGACAACAATTCTCTTCATATCACTTCACTAATCATATCGGCAAAACGACAGGAAAGTTAAGAACGGGAGGGAGAATTTTCTTGATTTCCAGAGAAACGGCGGGCGGGGGGACGAGTTTTGCCCCTAAAAAAACCCCCGCCTCCTCTCGAAGGCGGGGCGTGGAACTGCGCTCAATGCAGGGTCTTCAAATGCCGCAGCAGCACGTTGGCCACGTTCTCGCAGGAGGCCTGTACGCAGACGGCCCCAATGTCGTTGGCCACCATGGGCATGCCGTACACCACGCTGGACTCCTTATCCTGCCCAATGGTGTAGGCCCCCTTTCTCCGCATTTCCAGGAGGCCTGCGGCACCGTCCTGGCCCATGCCGGTCATGATGATGCCCACCATTTTGCAGCGAACCACCTCTGCCATGGAGTGGAACAAAGCGTCCACCGACGGGCGGTGCCCGCTGACCTTCTCCCCCTGGGAACAGGAGACGGTGTACTTATCACCAATGCGCACCACCCGGCACTGCAGATCCGCCGGGGCCACCAAAGCCAGCCCCCGGCGAAGCTCGTCGCCG
The DNA here is from genome assembly GCA_022801815.1 of Oscillibacter sp. GTDB lineage: Bacteria > Bacillota > Clostridia > Oscillospirales > Oscillospiraceae > Oscillibacter. The sequence goes on from JAAWTB010000001.1 coordinate 12,662, forward strand.
TTTTTCGCCTCCCGGACCTCCATCTTACAGATGCGGTTCAGCCGGTCGGCGTACATCTGGGTGAAGCCCTTGGGCATGTGCTGGACAATGACCATGGGCGGAATGTCCGCCGGCAGGCGGCGCATGACCTCCAAAGTGGCCTCCGTGCCTCCTGTAGAGGCCCCCAGTCCCACCAGCACCCGGTCCAGGGCCAAGCCGCCCCCCAGGCTCGGTGTGTCCACCGCTATGGAGGGGCTGCGCAGCGGGGCGGAGCGGGGCCGGGCCATGGAGGCCACCAGAACCTTCTGAGTCAGGTTGGTGATGAAGACCTCCTTGCTCTCCTGTATGTCGGGCTTGCGGACAAAGTCCACCGCGCCGGCGTTCAGCGCGTCAAAAACCTTCAGGTTCAGAGAGGAGCAGAGAATGACCGGCACCGGGTTATTGGGCAGGTACTCCTTCAAAAAGTCGATGCCGCTCTGTCCGGGCATTTCCACATCCATGGTGACCACGTCCGGCTTCAGGCGGGGTATCTTCTGTTTCGCGTCCAAGGTGTTGATGGCGTATCCGACAATTTCTATTCTGGGATGCGCCGAGAGGCCCTGGATGATGAGGTTTCGGGCCAGGGCGGAATCATCCACCACCAGCACGCGGATCTTTTTCCCCAGTTCCATTGTGAGGGAACCACCTCCTTGTTATTTTTGGAAGGTCGCCGTAGCCAAACGGCGATAGGGCGCGTTCTGGCTCAGGTTTTCCGAGGCGCTGATCAGCAGATAGCCGCCGGGAACCGTGGCGTCGAAAAAGCGGCGGACCAGGGCGTCCTTGGTGGGCTGATCGAAGTAAATCATCACGTTCCGGCAGAAGATCACGTCGAACTTCCGGCGGAAGCGAATGGGGTCCATCAGGTTGAAGGTCTGGAAGATTACATTGTCCTTTACGGCGGGAGACACGGTGTGGGTGCCGTCCCGGTTGGGGGTGAAATACTTCCGCTTCCAGTCCGCCGGAATGGTGTCCGGCAGGTTGTAAGTTCCCCGCCGGGCGCTGGACAGGGCCTGGGCGGAGATATCCGTGGCCAGGATGCGGGTGTCCCAGTCCTTGGCCCGGGAGCCCAGGTAGTCGTAGAGGAACATGGTGATGTTATAGGGTTCCTCCCCGCTGGAGCAGCCCGCGCTCCAGATGGCCAAGGTTTTGTCGCGCTCGTGGCGGCGGACGATTTCCGGGATAATGTTGTTGCAGAAATAGTCCAGATGCTCCTTCTCCCGCATGAAGAAGGTGTAATTGGTGGTCAGCTTGTTCAGGACCAGGGTGACCTCGTCGTTCTCCTTTTTGTCCAGGAGGTGGTTGACGAACTCCGCAAAAGTCCCGTATCCCAGCTTTTTCAGCGCCGGGGAAAGGCGGCTGGTAATGAGCTGCTTCTTCTGGCTCAAATCAATGCCGTAGCTGGACTGGATGAAATTCACCATCCGCTTGAAGTCCGCGTCCGAAATCGACATAGGGCCGAAGGCGCCGCCAGTTTTGATCTCCGTATCCATATTATTCGTTCCCCGCTTTGTTATGAAGAATCAATCGCCGTATCCGCGGGCAATCAGCTGCTCACAGTCCAGCACCAGCATGGTGCCGGACCCGTCGGGCAGGGTGCACATGCCGGAAACCAGCTTCTGCGCGCTCTGGGAGGGGATGGGGACGATGCTGTCGTTGGGAATGTCCAGCATCAGATCTACGGAGTCCACCTGAATGCCCAGCTGGTTGTTGTTGTAGTCGATGACAATCAGGATGCCCTCCTCCGCGGGGAGCTTTCCCAGGCGGAGGCGGATGTCCATAATGGGGATAATCTGGCCCCGCATATTGAAGATGCCCAGGATATAATCCGGCATCATGGGCAGATAGGTGGCCGCATAGCTGTTTTGGATCTCCACCACCTGCTCGGCGTCAATGCCGATTTTCAGATCGTCCACCGTGAAAATAAGGTGCTTGCGGCTGCCCGCCCCCTCGTCCTCCTGGACGGGGCGGTCCAGCTCGTCTTCCTCCACCTGAAACAGGACGTTTTCTTTACTCATTGCGTGTTTCCCTCCTTTGGCGCTCACAGGTTCCGGGCTGCTGCGTAAAGGCCGCCCGCGTCAAGGATGATGCTGATATTTCCGTCTCCCAGAATGCTGCATCCCGTGATGCCGTAGTTTTTGATGTCGAAATTGTTTACATAGGCGGGCAGGGGCTTCACCACGATCTGCTGCTCGCCCAGAAGCTCGTCGACAAACAGGCAGTAGGAACAGTCGCCGGACTCCAGCCACATCAGGATGCCGTCCTCGATCTTTTCCGCGCCGCCGGGGAGGTTATAGAAGTCCCGGGCCCGGATGACGGGGTAATAGCCGTCCAGCATCTTCACCATCTCTCCGTTGACGGAATCGTGGAGAATGTCCGCCTCGGTGAGCTTGATGCTGGAACGGATATTGTTGATGGGAATGGTAAAAATCGAGTGCCCCACGGAGACCTCCATGCCATCCATGATGGCCATGGTCAGCGGGATGCGCATGATGGTGGTCATGCCCCGGCCCTGCTCGCTGGTGATGCTGACGGAGCCGCCCAGGCTCTCCACGCCGCTTTTCACCACGTCCATGCCCACGCCCCGGCCGGAGAACTCCGTCACCTGGGCGTTGGTGGAAAAGCCGGGAGCCATAAGGAAGTTCAAAATCTCCTTATGCGAGTATTCCACATCCGCAGAGGCGATGCCGTTGCGGATGGCCTTGGCCAGGACGGCCTCGTCGTTGACTCCCGCGCCGTCGTCGGAAATCTGGATGATGACCTCGCTGCCCGTATCCTGGGCGGAGAGCAGAATCTCGCCCACGGGGTCCTTTCCCGCGTCGATGCGGTCCTGGACGTTTTCCTCAATGCCGTGGTCCATGGAGTTGCGGACCATGTGCATGATGGGGTCGCCGATGGAGTCCACGATGGTTTTGTCCACCTCGGTATTTTCTCCCACCAAGGTGAGCTTTACCTGCTTGTTCAGCTTCTTACACATATCCCGGACGATGCGGTTCATCTTCTGGAAGGTGTTGGATACCGGAATCATCCGCAGGGACATGGACACGTCCTGAAGCTCGTCGGTGAGCTTGCGCAGCTGCCGGGCGGACTTGGAAAACGCGTCCAGATGGAGGCCCTTCAAATCCGGGGAGGCAGTGACCATCGCCTCGGTGATGACAATCTCGCCCACGATGGCGGAAAGCTGGTCCAGCTTGCTGAGCCCGACGCTGATAAGACTCTCTTTCTGCCCCTGCTGATGCTGCTGAGCGGTGGCCTGGGCAGCCGGAGCGGCGGGGGCCTTCTGCGCGGCGGGAGCGGCCTCCTGGGCCGCCGGGGCGGGCTCCGCCGCCGGAGGCGGCGCGGGAACATAATTCTGCTCTTCGTAGGAGTGGACGGACCCGGCGGTCATGACAATGGGCACGGCCCGGGCCCGGTCCGCCTCGCTGCGGAACTGGAGGAGGAACCCGTGCTCAATCACCGTCTCGGACAGGGACGAATCCGACTCCACGCCCGCAGGCTGGTAGGTAAAGTCCGCGTCGGCGCAGAAGCCCTGGACAGAGGTAACCAGCATGAAGGCCCGGAGATTCTCCATGCCGCAGCCCTCGTCAAAGAAGACCCGGAGCCCGTAGGGGAACTCGGCGCTGCCCTCCGAGGTCTGGGCGGGCGGCACAGAGGGGGCCGCAGGCGCCGCAGCCGGAGCGGCGGCGGTCTGGGGAGCGGGCTCGGCTGGAATTTCTTCCCCCTTAATTTTGGCGATTAAACTATTAATATTTCCAAGGAAACTGTCGACATCTTCATTAAGGGGCTGCTCTGCCTCCACTTTCTCCATTTCCTCCCGGAAATAGTCCACGGAGTGGAGCATCACGTCAAAGAGCGCCGGGCGGTCCTCGTCCTTCACCACGGACATGGTGCCCTCCCGAATGAGGAAGAACATATCCTCAATGCGGTGAGAAACCCTGGCCAGCGTGTCAAATTCCATCATGGCGGAAGAGCCCTTGATGGTATGCATGATGCGGAAAATCTCATTGACATTGTCCTGAGAGAATGTATTTTCCTTTTCCGCGTCCAGAACGATGCTCTCCAGCTGTTCCAGAAGCGTATTGGTTTCGTAGATATACATATCTAAGATATCATTGTTGCTCACGAAAACACCACCTTATCAGCCTTTTTCATTACTATCGACCTGTTGCGCTAAAAAAATAAGTAGCAGCGGCAAGTTTTTTCTGTGAGGTGTCTTGAATGCCCGATCTGCTCGGCGCCACCAATCCGGTACCCGGTTATGACAAGACCACAGTCAACCGGAACATCACGGTTTCCCCGGACAACACGCAAATCCAAAACGTCCCCGATCCCAGCAAGGTCGTCCGCGCCGACGGGCGGACGGAACAGCAGGACAGCAACCTCCAGGGGGACGGCGGAATCCGTTACGACTCCAATTTTCAAACCTTCCTCCAGCGCCTGCGGGAAACCCCCGGCCTGGCGGACAGCCTTGCGCGCATTTTCTCCGGACGGGAGGGCATCGTTGTCTCCTCCGGCCTCAGCGCCGGCATTGCCGAGGAGATGGGCCGCCTGCTGGAGATGCTGCGGATGGACGAGAGCCAGCTCCTGGACTTTCTCCGGGGCCAGTTCAAAACCGGCACCCGTTTCGGCGGGGCTCTCTTCGCCCTGCTCCGCAGCGCCTATGCCCGGGCCGCCTCCGAGGGGGTGCGCACGGACATCCTGCAATTTTTAAAAGCTTACGTGGACTTTGATTCCACCAGCCATATCGAGGGCAACCTCCTCCGGGACCTTCAGTCCATGGCGGACGCCATGCCCGCCAGCTGGGCGGAAAAGCTCCGGGACCTGACGGCCCAGCTTCAAAACGGCATTGCCGCCGGGAACCGCCAGGGAAACCTCCAGCTGCTCCAGCGGGAGATTTTTCCCTACATGTCCTCCTATGTGGAGCGGACCCACGACATGGGCACCCCCCGGGCCCTTTTGACTATGCTGGCGCTGAACGTGGCCCGGTATGAAAACGGCTCTGAGGAAAAGCTGCTGGAGGGTTTCCACCAGCTCAGCGGCTACGGCACTTTGAAAGGGCAGCTGGGGGGCATCGACGACCAGTCCCTCCTCCTGCTCCTCAAGAACCGGGGCGGCGGAGGCGGGGGTTCCAGAGCCATCGAGTTTTCCAACCAGCTGGCCTCCGCCGCCGCCCGGGCCTTCCGGGGCGAGGGCAGCGCCGAGGTGCAGCAGGCCTTCCAGAACCTCCTGGCCGCCATGCTGGTGAACGAGAGCGTCTACATGCCCATCAACCACTATCTCCTCCCCCTGGAGTGGAACGGGCGGATGCTGTTTTCCGAACTGTGGGTGGACCCCAACGCCGAGGACGAGCAGAACCGGGGTGGCGGGAAGAACACCATGCGCTTCCTCTTCAAGATGGACGTCCAGGGCCTGGGGCTGTTCGACGTGATTCTCAGCGCCCAGGGAACCGACGTGGACATCCAGATTGCCTGCCCGGACGCGGCGGTGCCCTTCTCCAAGCAGATTGGAGACGCCGTCTCCCAAATTCTGACCCGGAACGACCTCAAGCCCGCCCGGGTAGCCGTCCGGCGGATGGACCGCCCGGTTACCTTGACCGAGGTGTTCCCCAAAATCTTTGAAGGGAAGAACAGTATCAATGTCAAGATCTGAAGGAACCACCCGGGCCAAGAAAGCCGTGGCCTTACAGTATGGCCCGGGAGACACCGCGCCGGTGATTGTGGCTTCCGGCATGGGCTATATGGCGGAAAAGATTGTGGAGACCGCCGCCGACTGCGGCGTGCCCATATACGAGGACAACTCTCTTTCCACCATCCTCACCCAGCTCCAGCTGGGCCAGGAGGTGCCGGAGAGCCTCTACCAGGCCATTGTGGAGATTTACGTGTACTTCCTCCACTTTGACCCCACCGGAAATACGACGGCCCAGCAGTCCCGGACGGAAAGCGGCCGGGCGCCGCGCGGCGAAACGGAGGGAACAACATGACAGCCAACCGTACATACCTGATTCTGGACACGCAAAACCACGCCCTGGCCAACGGCGAGCTGGCCACGGCCCCGGGGGCCTCCCCCATGCGGCTGAACATTCACGGCAACAAGGTGGACGACGTGATGGCGCACGAGGTAATCACCCTCTTCAGCGCCAGCAGCGAGGAGCTGCCCATTCAATGCCGCATCCTCCGTCAGCGGGGAGACGCGGTGCTTTTGGAAAAGATCGCCACCCTGGACCCGGAGGTCCGGCGGAACCTGCGGGTCCCCGTGAAGTTTGACACCTTTCTCTATGCCCTGCCTGCTTCCGCCTGGACGGGACGGCGGGAAGCCCAGTCCATCGACCTCAGCTGCGGCGGCATCGCCTTCTATGCGGACTGCCAGCTGGAGCTTCACGAGCAGATGGAAATTGTCGTCACCCCCACGGAAGAGCCGGTAATTCTGCGGTGCGAGATTCTGCGCAAGCAGGAGCTGCAAAACGGCCGCTATCTATATGCTACCAAGTTCGTGGATATGTGCGAGGACGAAGAGGTCGTGGTGCGGGAGGCCGTGTTCAGCCTTCAGCTTCAAAGCCGCGGCATTCAGGACTAACGGATCGAGGAGGAAACAGATGATGACTCACACCACGCGCACTCACCGCACACGCATACCAGGGTTCGCCCGCCTGGCGGCCCTGGTTCTCACTGCTCTGACCCTCTGCGCCTTTCTGGCCGTCCGGCCCGTCCGGGCGGCGGAGTGGATGACCCCCTACCTGGAGCAAGTCCAGGAGTGGGGCGTCATGCGGGGAGACGCCCAGGGCAACCTCAACGAGGACCGGAACATCACCCGGGCGGAGTTCGTCACCCTGGTGAACCGGGCCTTCGGCTATACCGACACGGGACCCAACACCTTTACCGACGTAAACCCCAACGACTGGTTTGCCGAGGACATCAGCATCGCCCATCAGGCGGGCTATTTCAACGGAACCAGCCCCACCACCGCCTCGCCCTATGCCCTGGTCACCCGGGAGCAGGCCGCCGTTTTTCTGGGCCGGTGCCTCCGGTTCCAGGGAGTTGCCGGCGCGGCCAATTCCACATTCACCGACATGCACGACATCGGCGGCTGGAGCCGGGGGCTGGTGCAGGAGGCCGCAGACCTGGGCATCATCCAGGGCTACGCCGACGGCAGCTTCCGGCCTGACCTGCCCATCACCCGGGGGCAGATGGCCTGCTTCCTGGTCCGCGCCCTGGGCACCCTGGTCCAGGAGCCCGGTGAACAAACCTCCGGCGGCGTGTACGGAAACCTGACCATCACCACCCCCGGCGTGAAGCTGAAGGACACCACCGTCACCGGAAATCTCTATCTCACCGGCGGCGTGGGTCTGGGGAACGTGGAGCTGGAAAACGTCAACGTTCTGGGCAAAATCGTGATCTGCGGCGGCGGCGAGGCCGAGGGAGGCAAGCAGAGCGTCCTCCTGCGCAACGTCACCGCCGGGTCCCTGGAGCTGGACAGCCTGACGGAGCAGTTCCTCTCCGTCCAGGCCGAGGGCCTGACCAACATCGCCGAGGTCACCATCCGCACCTCCGGCTATGTGGAGGACCGGACCGAGGACGGCCTAGGCTTCCAGACCATCCGGCTGGACGGCATCGACGGCGCCCGGCTCCAATTGGCGGGCAACATCAAGCGGGTCATCGACCTGACCCCCAACTCCATCCTTCAAGTAGCCCAAGGCGTGGCCGACATGGTTACCATCGACGAAAAGGCTGTGAACGCCTCCTTGTCCATTGACGGCGAGGCCGTCATCCGGGAGCTGAACCTGGACCGGGGCACCCCGGTCACCGGAAACGGAAGCATCAGCCACCTGAACATCAACGCTGCGGGATCCAACGTCTCCATGCTCCCGGACACCATCTATGTCCGGCCCGGCATCAACGGAATCGTCAACAACCAGACCATGGACACCAATGCCGCCGCCGCCTCCAGCGAGGATCCCCGGCTGCTGGCGGGCTATCCCAAGGCCCGCAACATCGCCCCCACCTCCGCCGACGCGGTGTTCCGCACCAATAAGACCGGCACCATCCACTGGGCCGTCACCGCCCTGATGGACGGCTCCCTGGGGGAGGAGGAGCTGATGAACCCCGGCTCCTACGCCAAAATTATTCGCAGCGGCACCCTGAACGCCACCGCGCCCAACACGGACTTCACCGCCCGGCTGACCGGGCTGACCCGGGAGGGTTCCTATTACATTTCCGCCCTGCTGGTGGACGCCCGCGGACGGCGCAGCCCCGTGAAGATCGCCGCCTTCACCACCCCGGACGACTCCGCCCCCAACTTTGCCAACGGCTATCCTCAAAATCCCATCCTCACCGTGGACGCGGATAACGAGCAAGTGGCCCAGGTCATGGTTATGGCCACCAAGGACTGCCAGATGTACTACGTGCTCCTGCCTCGGGGCTCCGCGGCGCCCACGCCGGCGGATTTCCGTTCCGCGGCCCTGCCGGGGAACCTGGGCTACGGCATCGTGACCCTGCGGAAAAACACCCCCTTCCTGCTCTCCCGCATCAACACGTCCCACTTGCAGGAGCAGACCCAGTACGACCTCTACCTCTGGCTGAACGACGCGGACAACGGCAAAAGCTCCGCCGTCCGCCGCCTCCAGTTCACTACCCGGGATATGACGCCGCCCACGATTCAGGATTTGAAGGTCGTCAGCTACACGGCCACCTCCGTCACGCTGTCCTTCATGCTGGATGAGCCCGGCACCCTGAACTGGGCCGTAACGAAGCGGGGGGACAACTTCGGCATCAACAAGGAAGAGCCCACCCGCCTGGACCAGATCAAAATTGAAGGTATCATGGTCGGCGGCAAGGTTCTCAACAAGGGCGGCCCCATCCGGGCCGCCAGGGCCGCCACCTCTTACAACTTCACGGTCTCCCGGCTGGAGGGGCAGACGGAGTACGACCTTTTCTACTCCTTCAAGGACACCGCCGGAAACTACGGCGTGTACAACGCGGCCATCGCCTTCCCCTTCCCCATCAAGACCCAGGATAACCAGCGGCCCACCGCCGACTTGAGCTTCAGCGATTTCAACACGGATTCCAACGAAGTGGAACACCCCTGGGCCACCAGCAGCGTAAGCATCGTCTTCAGCGAATCCATTCTGGGCGCCAAGGACAGCAACCTGGGCGTGTACGACAATTTCTACGAGCTCTACCAGCGGGTGACGGAAAGCTCCGGCACGGAGCAGACCCAGGCCAAGAACACCCTGGCCACGGTGCTTCAGGAATACATTACCCTTTACCGGGGCACGCCGCCCACCAACATTAACACGAAGCCCCGCCCGGAAAACCAGGTCACGGTGCGAATCGGCCAGGCAGAGGAGGAGCTGGAGGCCCTGGCCGACTGGATTGACTACCGGGAGGCTCAGGTCAGCCAGGAAAATGGTAAGACCACCATCACCTTCCCCGGCGAGACGGGCCTCAAGCTTCAAAGCGGCCAGTCCTACTACTTCTGGATTCGGAATGTTGAGGACACATCTAACAACGCCATCGTCAACCCCACCTACAAACCCTTTACCACCGCCTTCGCCACGGTGACCCTGGCCCCCAACGAGATTGAGGAAACTGTCACCTATAACGGCGAAACCCGCCCCGCCCGGATTTTCCGCATGGACCCCGAGGGCACCGAGGCCGTGTCCAAGGACACCCGGTGGGACATGATCATCTGGAGCTACGCCAGCATTGAGTATGACCTTATGGTCCGGTATCCCAACGCCGGGGCCACCGGCTGGTACAATCTGGGCACCATCAGCGCCAACCTGACGGGCGCGGGAACCGCCAAGGTATACAACAGCCTGAACGGAAACTTCAACAACGGAACCAACAATTCCCTGCTGGAAAGCGGCTTCTTCGGCACCGTCCAAGCCGGACAGGGGCGGCCCTTCCTGAACGAGTTCCTAGAAGAGCTGGAGTTTGCCATCGTCCCCACCCAGAGCACCGTGGAAAAAACGGTCCGCATGGAGGTCCAGCTCTTCGCGGGCAGCAACTCCCAGGTGGGCAACCTGGCCCGGATTCAGGGCAAGGAGATCAATTCGAGCTGGGAGATTACCCCTATCGGCGACCCCGATCCCTACGTCCTGGCTATTGACCCGCCGGACGAGGCCCCCAAAATCACCGTGGGCTATCGAAACATCACCACCCGCGCCAATTACGCCACCATCAGCTACGGCCTGAGCCGAATGGGTACCGTCTATGCCGCGGCCATTCCTCTGGACGACGTAAAGATGGATCCCACTACCAATCACCCCACTGGCACGGATTACACCATGCACGAGGATGAGCCCCGCCGCCTCCCTAATGAGGGCGGCGGGAAACCCGACCTGAAGGATCTGGGCAACAGCCTGACGTCTCCGGTGCCCCACATTTACCTGGACAGCACCAAGCCTGTCCCGCTGAACGTCGTTCAGCAGCGGGGCTTCGTCTCCAACACCACCCGGTTCGCCAATACGGATACGCCCGCCATGCAGGATACGCTCCGCATTGAAAACCTGGCGTCGGAGACCACCTACCTTGTGTATCTGGTGGCCATGAACGAAGACGGCACCCCCTCCGAGAACGCCTTGTGCTTTGTGCTCACCACTACTCCGCCGGACCCGCCCAAAATGGACATCAGCGGCAACGGCAACAGTGTTGACATCCAGGTAAAACCCTCTTCCCAGCTGCGCTACGTCCTGGTAAACCACCGGGAGCTGGCGGGCACATTGTTCAACCAGCCCTTCCAGGAGGGCGCCGCCTTTGTGGATACCTCCCGAGGGCCCCTGCCCTCCGCCTACACCGGCACAACGGTGTTGGACGCCATGATGTACCTCATGCCAAACGACGATCCCGACGACGTGGGCACCAACTACCGCAACAGCCTCTTCGATCTCTACGCCACTACGGCGGCCAAACAGCGGTGCTGGGAGGCTCTGGGCAATCCCCAGTCCACCACGAACTTCCCTGCGGAATCGGTGGTCATGGAAACGCTTCCCCAACACGCTAACCGCGTGCTGAACGGGACGGGCAGCATCGACATGGAAAGCTACATGAAAAACCAGATTCCCTATGTGCTGATTGTGGGCGCGAAGCCGTCGGATTCCGACAACTATGCCTTCCAGGCCTCCGGTGACTACATCATGAGTATCACGGACCAGCTGTCCGCCATCTGCGTTTACTCGCCGATTGACCCCAATAACCCCGGCGGGCCCGGCTATCTGGACATCATCTTCAACCAGGAACCCACTTACAGTCCCAATGGCGCCCTTGCGGATCCACCCAAAATTGACAGCTGCGGTTCGAAACTGAACGGGCACACCAGCACAACTCCCGTTAACAATTTTGTGAACCTCGGTTCCTTCTGTGTCAGTCTCCTGGCAACCCTGGAATCTCCAACCCCAAATGTTCACGGCGTCTCCATTGGAACCAATCTGCGCTACTACATTAGCCTTCCATCCCGCGGCGTACTTTTGAACTTCCAAGGCGGTCTTGCCAACGCCGGCGGCGTCCCAGTGAAAACGGCTACCGGCGGCAACGCCGCGCTGATGGTTACCATCCGCAACGACGGAACGAATGACCAGCCAAACTGGAGAGCCCACTGGAGCCAGGAATTCGGCGGCGATTACAGACCTTCTGATTTTAACAGTTAACCAATCCCCCTTGGAGGGCGGGCGCGACCGCCCGCCCTCCTTTCGCTTTTCGGAAAAAGGAGTGCACGCTTTATGAAATCTCGAATCCTCCGCCGGGCCGGGGCTCTGCTGCTGGCGCTGTCCCTGACCTGCTCTATACTGACGCTGCCCGCTGCGGCGGAACTCACGGGACTGACCATCTCCGCCAACCACCCGGAGATAGAACCGGGTGAGGAAACGATCTTAACGCTCTCCGGCGCGCCTAACAACGCGGACATTGCTTGGAGCAGCGACAACACGCAGGTCCTCCCCGTGCCCGCTAACGCCTCCGGCTCTACCTGCACGCTTACAGCGGGCACGGTCACGAAGCGCACGGAGGTCCAAATCACAGCGACGGTGACCACGATCTCTTCCGGCGGCTCCGGCGACGGTTCCGGAGACAGCTCCGGAGATGGTTCCGGCGGCGGTTCTGGAACTGCCCGTGATTCCGGGAGCGTTTCCTATACGGTCACGGTAACGCCCCCCGATCCCGAAATTTCTATAGCCCTGGATCAGACCAGCGCCTCCCTCCCCATCGGGGAAAGCCTCACTCTCAACGCCGCCGTCACCGCCTCGGACGGCGCGGATACGCGTCTGAACTGGGACCTCTCCGACCGGCAGAAATTCCGCCTGAGTCAAAGCCCCTATGATACTCACACCGCCACCATTACCACCAGCTCCAGCGCCAAGGCCGGCGACCGGGTCACCGTCTACGCCGTCTCCCAGGCGGACCCCAGCGTCTACGCTGTCTGTACCATCCAGGTGGTGGCCGCCCTGCCTCCCCAGGTTTCCAGCATCCAGATCACCACCACGCCCACCTACGACGGGCGGAACTACGTGGACCCCGGCGCGGGCAATGAACTCACGCTGGTTGCCGCCGTTTCCCCCGCCGGCGTGGCCGAAGAGGACGGGCGGGTCACCTGGTCCTCCAGTGATACCTCCATCGCCCGGGTGGACCCCAACACCGGCGAAGTCACCGGCGTCTCCCCCGGCGAAGCCACCATCACCGCCACAGCGGGCAGCAAAACCGACGAGCGGAAGATTGAAGTCTCCGGTCTCCTCCTCAGCTATGTGAAAAAATCCGCCTCCGGCGGCAAAGGGGAAACCATCCGCCTCTCTGCGGACAGCGTGGTGGACATTTACCAGTACCGGGACATCAGCGTCGTTTTCGAAGCCTACGGCAACGCGCGAAACAAAACCATCAACTGGGAAAGCTCCAACAACACCGTGGCCCAGGTTCTCTCGGGCCGGGTCACCGCCCATTACCCCGGCGAAAACGTCGTCATCACCGCCACCGCCGCCGGAACCAACTGCCAGGCCAGCTTTAAGGTCCGGGTCTCCGAGGACGTGGCCCAGGCCATCAACGTTGACATGGGGTCCGAGCCCTCTTACTCCTTTTCCGGCCTCCTGAGCCAGCTGAACAGCCGCTCCCAGGACAAGGCCGGGGATCCCCTGGAGTATGTCTACAGTCTGAAGGTCTCCACCAAGAACGGCGTGCTCTACTACAAATACACCTCCCCCGACGCCCCGGGCCACGGCGTGGGCGGCACGGAGCGGTATTATTATCAGTCCACAGGCCAGGGCCAGATGGCCCTGCGGGACGTGACCTTCGTCCCCCTGCCGGGCTTTGACGGCACCGCCGTGGTGGACTACAACGCCGCCTCCATCAGCGGAACCACCTTCTCCGGAACCATCCGCATCGAGGCCAAGGCCACCGGCGACGTCAGCTACGCCACCGCCGTGGACCGCCCTGTGGACTTCGCGGCAGAGCACTTCTCCGCCGTCTGCCTGGGCCGCACCGGCCGGGCCATCTCCTATGTCACCTTTGGCCTGCCCTCTTCCAGCCGGGGCACGCTGTATGTCAACTACAGCCCCTCCGGCCAGTACTCCCCCAGGGTGGACAGCAACACCCGCTACTATGCCACCAGCTCCCCCTCCATCGACAGCATCACCTTTGTCCCGGCGGAGGGCTTCACCGGCGACGTGGAAATCCCCTACCGCTGCACGGACAGCTCCGGCGCATCCTACAGCGGCACCGTTGCCATCCGGGTCTACAGCGCCAACGGCCAGGAAAACGGCGATGTGGAATACTCCACCGGCCGGAACCAGCGCAAAACCCTCAACGCCTCCGACTTTAACGACGCTTCCCAGCGGGCCACCGGGCGGAGTCTGAACTATATCCGCTTCACCAGCCTCCCCTCCTCCAGCGCCGGCACGCTGTACCTGAACTACTCCAGCAGCTCCAGCACCAAGGTCTCCACCGGGCAGAACTATTACCGGAATTCCAGCCCCCGCATCTCCAGCATCACCTTCGTCCCCGCCCGGGACTACAGCGGCACCGTCACCATCCCCTTCACCGGAACGGATACCAACGGCTCCACCTTCAGCGCGGACCTGGTCATCCACGTGGACGACGGAATCGGAACCGTCCACTACGCCACCCCCAAAAATCAGTCCGTCGACTTCGCCTCCGGGGACTTTAACGACGCCAGCCGCCGCATCACCGGCCAGACGCTGAGCCACATCCGCTTCACCAGCCTCCCCTCCTCCAGCGCCGGTGTCCTCTATTATAACTACTCCGGCTCCTCCAGCTCCCGGGTCTCCACCGGCACGGACTACCGGCGCAGCGGTTCCCCCTCTCTGTCCAACATCACCTTTGTCCCCGCCAGCGGCTATACCGGCACCGTTACCATCCCCTTCACGGGATATGACGACAGCAATGTCCGTTTCACCGGTACCGTAACCATCGCCGTAGGCGGCGGGAGCAGCCGCACCATTTCCTACAGCGTCCCCGCCGGCGCCTTTGTGCGCTTTAACGCCTCGGACTTCAACAGCGCCTGCCGCAGCGCCACCGGAGACGCCCTGAACTATGTCCGCTTCGAGCTGCCCGCCTCCCGCTATGGAACACTCTACCACCAGTACAACGCCTCCAGCCGCACCGGGAACAGCGTCTCCGCCAGCACCGGCTATTACTACTCCGGAAACAGCCGCCTGCTCAGCGATGTGGGCTTTGCCGCCGCCTCCACCGACGGTACGGTCACCTTCGCCTATACCGGCTACAGCACCCGGGGAGACTCCTTCAGCGGCGACGTGGAAATCACGATTTCCGGCTCTCTCTCCGTCAGCTCTGTTATCCGTTACTCGGGCAGTGCCGCCGCCCCCATTCCCTTCCGCTCCCTGGACTTCCAGAATCTCTGCCAGGCCGCCCTGGGGAACCCGCTGTCCTCCGTTCAGTTTACCTCCCTGCCCGCCACGGGCCGCCTCTATCAAAACTACAGCGGCCCCGCCCGGACGGGTTCCGGCGTCAGCGCGGCCACCCGCTACGGCGTACAGGAGCTGGGCCAGCTCAGCTACGTGCCCAAGGCGGAGTACCAGGGTACCGTCATCATCCCCTATACCGCCTATGACACCACGGGCAAAAGCCACTCCAGCACGGTAGAGCTTCAGCTGTCCAACGGCTACTGCTCCGCCTCCTTCTCCGACACCGCTTCCGGCTGGGATTGGGCAAAGCCCTCCATTGAGTTCCTTCGCCAGAGCGGGATTACCAACGGCTACAGCAACAACACTTACCGCCCCGGGCAGTCCATCAGCCGGGGAGAGTTCACCTTGATGGTCTGCCGGGCCTTCCAGTTCTCCACCGGCGGCTCCTCCGGCTTCCCCGACGTGCCCGCCGGCAGCTCCTACGCCGGGGCTGTGGCCGCCGCCCGGGAGCTGGGCATCGTTCAGGGGAACAACGGCCTCTTCCAACCCGACCGGCCCATCACACGCCAAAGCGCCATGACCATGATCTGCCGGGCCATTGAGGCGGCGGGTCAGTCCCTGCCTGCGGCAGATACCGGTCTCCTTTCCTCTTACGCCGACGGGTATCAGGTCTCCGCCTTCGCCCGCCCCTCGGTGGCCGCCCTGGTCCAGATGGGAGCCGTCCGGGGAAACAGCGCCTCCCGGCTCAATCCCGGCGCGGCCATCAGCCGGGCGGAGATGGCCGTAATCCTGCACCGGGTTCTAACCCGCTGACAAGGAGGGAAACATCATGTCGTTTTTTAAATCATGGTTTAAACGGGAGGAGCCCGCCGCCTTCGAGCCTCTGCCCAACGATTTCCCCGAGCTTTACAGCGGCATGAAGGCGGAGGTGCTGACCCCCGCCAACGCCCTGATTTTCGTGGGCAGGGTCCGGCTCCTCAGCGGCAATCAAATCGACGTTTTGGGGGAGGCCGGGGGCTTTCTCCCCAGGGCGCTGTACAACCAGCCGGTGAAGCTCCGCTGTTTCCCCAAGGAGGGGGACACCTTCACCCTCAACGGCACGGTAGGCCCCAACGACCCCACCTTCTGGCGAATCGAACATTTGCAATATCTTTACAACATTGAAAACCGTAATTTTTTCCGCCAGAACACCGGAGCAGAGGGCCAAATCCGTTCCGTTTCAGGACAGAAGCACGCCTGTAAGATCTTGGACATCGGCGGCGGCGGGGCCCGGGTGCTGACGGAAAAGCTCCTCCAGCTGGAGAGTACCTTTCAGTTGGAGACCAGCCTCCTCTCCACCGAGGAACCCTTTACCTTCACCTGTCAGGTCAAGCGCGTCACCGTCCGGGCCCAGACGGCCAGTCCTATGAAGAAGTACGAATACGGCTGTCAGTTCGTGGACCTGCCCCTCAAGGAGCAGGAGCGCCTTCTCCAGGCCATCTTCACCCTCCAGCGCAAGGTGCTTCAGGCCCGGCGGGAGAAATGAGCGGCCCCAAAGATCCGATTCAAAAAGGGGAAGCGGCAATGCCGCTTCCCCTTTTTTCGCCCATTTTTAAATTTTGAAAAATCTGGACATACTGGGAACCGTACAAAGGAGGCCGATTTATGAGCGTTACATTTTCTCAATTCTGCGCCGCCGGGCCGGAGCTCCGGGAGGCCCTGCGCCGCCGCGTGGACTCCCTGGGTGCGCTGGGCCAGGGATACGAGTTTCCCAACTGCCAAATGCCCCAAGGCTGCGTCCCCAGACAGTCCGTGCTGGGCTTTTTAAAGCGGGACCGGGGATACCTGCTTTATTGGCGGCCCGCCGTGGCCTACCAGGGCCAAAGTCCGGTGCTCTCCGCCCTCTTTGCCCGGAGCGTCTGGCGCTTCGACAGCTTTGAAACCCTGACGGCCCGGCTTTCCTCCCTCCGGCGGGAGACGGAGGAGCCCGTCCTCCGTCCCTTCCGCCCTCCCGTCCTGATGGAGGACGCCCCCCCATCAAAGGCCGCGCTCCCCTCCCCCTGGCCGCTCCTTTACCGCAGGCTTCGCAGCGAACTGGAACAGCAGGTGCTGGGCCAGCCTCGGGCGGTAGAGGCCGCCGCTTTCCGGCTGTACAGCCATGCGGAGAAGCGAAACCCGGCCCGCCCCCTGTCCCTGATTTTCCACGGCCCCACAGGCGTGGGAAAATCGGAGCTGGGGAAGGCCCTGGCTCCCGCCCTGGAGCGGTGCTGCGGGCAGCGGCGCGCCTTTGTCTGGACGGAGCTGAACACCTTCACGGAAGCCCATTCCGTCCACCGCCTCACCGGCGCGCCGCCGGGCTATGTGGGCTATGAGGATGCGCCTGTTTTCGAGGCGGTACGGCAAAACCCCTGCGCCGTCTTCATGTTCGACGAGCTGGAGAAGGCCCACCCGGAAGTGCTGAAGGTCTTCATGTCCATTTTGGACGAAGGCCGCTGCACCGCCCGGAAGGCCGACGAACAGGGAAGCCGGGAGCTGGATTTCCGCCGCTGCATCTTTGTCTTCACCACCAACGCGGACCTGACGGCGGCAGGGGGCCGGTCCCTGGGCTTCTCCGAACGCTCCGCCGCCGCCCGGAAACGCCCGGCGGAAGGGGAGCCCGCCACTCCGGCGGAGCTGGCGGAGCGGCTCTTTCGGGAAAACGAGGAAGCACGCCGGGCGATGGTGCGCCTGGGCGTGCTTCCGGAAATCGCGGGCCGCTTCAGCGGCATTATTGGCTTTCAACCCCTGGATCAGGAGGCCCGGCTGGCCATCACAGTCAAGCAAATTCGCGCCCTCGGCCGGGAGTACAATCTGGACATTGTCCAGGTGGCCCCGGACACCGCCCAGGCGCTGACCCCGGAGGGAGACGCCCACTCCGTACGCTCCTCTGTCTGCGTGCTGGAGGGGCTGCTGTCCCCCCTGCTGGCGGCGGCCTCCGACCAGACAGCCTACTGTCTGGCGGGTCTGCCGGGAAATCTCCGGCTGCTCCCGGCTTACTCCCAGTCCAGTTCCACCACCGCGTTGGCGGCTTCGTCCAGCCTGTAGAGCTTGCCGTCGGCAGACAGGAAGTAGCTTCCGGCAAACTGGCTGCCCTCGCCGTAAATGTTCACCCGCGTGCAGACGGATCCGGCAATGCGGACAGAGCCCTCCTGGGGAATCAGCTCATACGCCTCCATGGACTCGCCCGGCAAGCCCAGCTTGGAGGGATGGACGGTCCGCAGGTCCGACAGGCCCCTTCTAGGCGCAGTGGAAGCGGAGGTTTCCGGTTTCGGGTCATGGACCCTGCCCTCCGGCTTATCCAAAAGCACGGAGCAGCCGGTTCCCTCCCAGCTCAGCAGCAGCGAGTGGACGCCGCCGCCGGTTCCGTTCTCCCCCTCCGGCACGTTCCGGGCCAGCTGGACCGAACCCCGCTCCCCATACTCCTCCGGCGGATCGATCCTAAGCAGCGTCTCGTCTACGATGGAGAAGCCCGCGTCCTCGGCGGACATCAGCGCCGCGTAAGCGGAAATCAGGCTCACCGGATTTTTCAAGCCCTCATAGCGGTACAAAATCTTTGTGAACCCAGCCTCTTCCTCCGTCGGCTCCGGGGCGGGCTCCTCCTCTTTTTCCTCCTCCCCCTCCTCTCCAGAGGCTTCGGTCTTCTCTTCCTCGCTGTCCTCCGGCTCCGGGGCGGGCTCCGGCGGGACCTCCTCCTGATACACCAGCACCTCGTCTCCAATAACCGGCAGAGCGGTAATGGGAATTTCATCCAGCACGTATTCCCGGGGGATGGGAATGGGTTCCGGGGGGGCCTCTTCCCGCTCTCCGCCGCCCTTTAAAAAGAAGAAAGCTCCTACGCCGATGGCGGCGGCCAGCACGGGAATCAGAATCAGCAGCAGCTTCTTCTTCCCCTTCTTCTTTTTTCCTCCCCCGCCCTCTCCGTCCTCCAGGGCTTTGGAGGCGGTTTTCGCCGCGGCCTTGGCCTTTTTTTCCTGGGCCTTCTGGGCGGCAATTTGGGCCTTCTTTGTGGCCTGCTCCGCCCGTTTGCTGTGCTTGGCGGCCTTTTTGTCGGCGCTCTTGGCCACCCGGGCGGCTTTTTTCTCGGCCTTTACCGCCTGCTTCTGCTTGGCCGCCTCGGCTTTTTTCCCCGCGATCTCCACCTGCTTGGCGGCCTTCGCCGCCTTGCGCTCGGCCTTTTGAATGATCTTATCAGCCTTATCCTGTTTCAACGCTTCACTCTCCTACTTCTATAAGCGGTCCGCCCTCAGCGGATGGTAATGGAATCCCGGTCCTTCACCGCATGGCTGAAGCCGCACTCCGTTCCGTTCACCGCCAGATGGACAGGCCCATCCAGCGTCTCGAAGTCCACACCGGATCGCTCCAGCAGGTCCATGACGTAATAGGGCTGGTCGTTCTCCTTGGGCGGCAGAACGATGGGCTTGCCATTCAGGAAAATCTCCACTTCCCGCTTGCGGACCCGGGGCTTCGGCAGCTCCCTTTCAGAGTCCTTCGGCGGCTCCGCTTCCGGCGCCGGGGACAGGGCGGGCGGCTCCGTCCCTGGGGCGGGAGCCTCCCCCTCTGGCGCTGAGGGCGGGGCGGGCGGCTCCTCCTCCAGCAGGGGCGGCGCCACTCCGGCGGGTCCCTCCAGGGTCAAAATCACATCCCCCTGGCACAGGGAGGTCTTCAAATCTCCCTCCCGGTTGTTTAGTAAAACCCGGCCGGTAAAGTCCTTCCCCAGCAGCTCTCCCAGGGTCTTGGCGGCGTCTTTGCCGCTGCGGGCGGGCTGGAAGCGAATGCTGTCCCCGGCGTGGACCACCGCGTTGATGGCCGCTTCCTCCCCGTTCACCCGGAGGATAGCAGGGGCGGCGGGCTCTCCCCGAAGAACCATGCGCCGCCCATTGAGAGTTACCCCCAGGTTCTTCCCGGAGCGGCCCAGCATGTCGGCGTAGGTGAACCCGTTCATCAGCAGGATGTCCCGCACGGTAAGCACGCCGCTGCGGAAGAGCTTGGCGGTCTCCCCGTTGAGGGTGATGACATAGCTGTCGTTCAAAAGCCCCAGCCCAGCGGAAACGGCGATGCCCAAAGGCGTGGCGTACTCTGGATTGTTCAGGTCAATCTCATCGGCAAAGGCGCTTTTCGCAAAGTTGTTTCCGGCGATGGCCACCCGCCGTTCGTCCATGCCCAGGCTGGCGGCCACCTTTTCCCGGAGGCCGTCCAGCTTACTTCCGCCTCCCGCCAAGAACAGCGCCGAGGGCGCGCCGCCGTTGAGTTCCGTCACCTGCACGGCGATGGCCTCCGCCAGGCGGCCCATAGGCTCCTGGATGGCGGCGTGAATCTCCTCGAAGGAGGCGGTGCTCTCCAGGCCCAAAATGTCTGTATAGCAGGCGCCCTCCCCGGGACGGAGGTTCCGTTTGATCTCCTCGGCAGTCTGGAAGTCCACCAGGAAGGTCCGCATAATGGCCTCGGTGATTTCGTCCCCGGCAATGGTGGCCATGGTGTACCCGGTGACGCTGCCGTCCCGGCACACGGCGATATCCGTGGTCCCCGCGCCGATGTCCACCAGCGCCAGGTTTAATAGGCGCAGCTCCGCAGGAATGGCGGCGTTCATGGCAGCAATGGGCTCCAGAGTCAGGCTGGCCACCTGGAGATCCGCTGTCCGCATGGCAGCGTACAGGCTCTCCACCACCTCCCCGGGGAGGAAGGTGGCCACCACGTCCGCCTCCGCCTTTTGGCCGCTGTGGTCCAGAAGGGACGCCAGAGGATAGTTGTCCAGCCGGTACTGGGCCACGGTGTAGCCCACCATAAAGAACTGCCGCCGGACCTCGTCCTCCACCTGCAGCGCATCCTCGGCGGCGGAGAGGGCCCCCGCCTCCAGACGGCTGATGGTTTCAGCGCTGATGCTTTTCTCCTCGCTGATGTCTATGGCAAAGCTGCCGCTTTGGGTCCGCAGGGCCCGCCCGGCGGCGGCCACGCAGACCCGCTCCAGGTGAACGCCCAGGCGTTCTTCCAGGCGCTCCGTCACACTTCGGGCCAGGGCGCCTACCTGGTGTATGTTGTCAATTTGCCCGTCCAGCATGGCGCGGCTCCCATGCTCCGCCATTTCAATATCCAGGGCCTTGAACCGGCCGCCGGAGGGTCTGCCCACAACGCCCACAACGCTGCGGGTCCCAATATCCAGGGCGAAGATCAGATCCTGCTCCTGGGCTCTCAAATCCTTCATAATGAGACGCTCCTTTTCATGTCTCGCAGGCGAAAATGATGCCAGAAGGCGGCACCGAACCGCCTTCTGGCATCATGGCAGGGGACTCTACTGCCAGCGCGGGATGGCACGCGTGCTCCTGCGTTTCTTCCATTGGCAGCCCGCGCCCTGATTTAAGCCGGTGGTCCGGCGGAAAACCGCTTAATATTTGCTGAAGGCGCTTCCGCCGGCGCTGTAGCCGCTGTCATAGGACACCTCGTCGACGCTGTCCTCGGAATAGGCGGGGGCGCTGTAGCTGGCGGACGCGCTGCTGTCGCTGCGGAGGCGGAACTTGCTCAGCAGCTCCTTCATCAAGCTGGCCTGGCTGCTCAGCTCCTCGCTGGCGGCGGCGGACTGCTCGGAAGTGGCGGAGTTGGTCTGCACCACGCTGGAAATCTGGTCGATGCCCTCGGTGACCTGGGCGATGGCCTCAGCCTCCTCCTCCACCGCCTTGGCAATCTCCTGAAGGGCAGACATGGATTCATTCGTGGCCTCCACGGTCTTGCCCAGGGACTCGGAAACCCGCTTGACAATCTCGCTGCCGTCCTGGACGGAGGTAATGGAGTTGTCAATCAGCTCCTTGGTAGCCTTGGCGGCCTGGTCAGACTTGGTTGCCAGATTCCGCACCTCGTCGGCTACCACGGCGAAGCCCTTGCCGGCGCTGCCCGCCCGGGCGGCTTCCACGGCGGCGTTCAGGGCCAGAATGTTGGTCTGGAAGGCAATGTTTTCAATGGTGGCAATGATCTTGCCAATCTCCTCGGAGGAGCTGGAGATTTTCTCCATGGCCTTCACCATTTCCTCCATGTAATCCGCGCTCTCACGGACCCGCAGGTCGGCGTTCTTGGAGTGGTCAATGGCCTGCTCGCTGCGCTTGGCGTTGCTCTGGGAACGGGTGGAAATCTCGGCAATGGTAGCGGACAGCTCCTGAACTGCGCTGGCCTGTTCCGTCGCGCCCTGGGCCAGGGCCTGGGCGCCGGTAGACACCTGGTCGGAGCCGGAGGAAACCTGTTCGCCGCTGAGGTTGATCTGGGCCAGGGTATCGCTGAGGCTGTGGTTGATGACGCGGATGGACTCCAGCATGCTGCTCAGTGCGCCCACATAGTACTGCTCGGCCTGGGTGCGGCAGTTGAAATTGCCGCTGCCCATCTCTCCCAGAAGGCGGCAGGCATCCTTGATCACGCTGTCCAGAACTTTCTGACTGGTCCGCAGGGCGTCGCACATCTCGCCCAGCTCGCTCTTGCTCTCATAATCCACGGGGATATCCAGCTTGCCTTCGCTGAAGCCCACCAGGGCGGCCCGAACCTTCTCTGTGGGGACCACGATGCTCTTGATGATGACGAGCGCAAACCGGATCACCACGAGGGTCGCAATGACCATCGCTACAATGATGGCAATGATCGCGATCGTGGAAATCGTGTTCTGCCGCTCAATGACCTTCGCCTGTTCAGACTGGAGCCTCGCGGCCAGCGTATCGCCGGCGGCGGCGGCCTGGGTCAGGACGGGCGTGCAGGTGGTTACGATCATATTGGCGGCCTGCTCCTGGTTCGTCCGGGCCGTCTGGCCAATTTTTTCGGCCTCGGCCTCCCAGTCCTCCACCAGCGCGACAAAGTTGTTCAGCTCCGCCTTATCCTCCAGGGGATAAATGCTGTTCAGCTCTGCCAGCTCCGTTTTCAGCTCGCTGATTTTGCTGTTGGCTGTGTCAATGCTGCTCATGTCGCCGGATAAAACCGCGTCCCGCAGACCGCGGGCGGCAATATTGTAGCTAATGCGGCATTCGAACACTGCCTCGTTGGACGCGACATACCGCTCCAGAATGTTTGTGTACTGGCCCTTCTGCATCGTCATCAGGAACAAGGAAATGATGATAATAAGCGCGGAGATCCCGATGGTAATTCCATACCCCATGACCAGGCTTTGCCTGACCTTCATATTTTTGATCATTTGCGTCTTCCTCCTCGTTTTCTTTGATTGCGTCAAGATTTCTTTTATTCTAATCGGCGCCACGAGGCGTTCACACCACGTCGCCGTATCTTCCCTTCTCGACATCGCCGAAAATCTTCCCGTCCACCAGCGTAATCACCCGCCGGCGCATGATGTTCACATACCGGCTGGCATGGGTGGCCATGATCACGGTGGTGCCCATGCGGTTGACCTCCTGCAAAAGCTGAAACATGTCCCAGATGTTGTCGTC
Organism: Oscillibacter sp.; assembly: GCA_022801815.1. Lineage (GTDB taxonomy): Bacteria > Bacillota > Clostridia > Oscillospirales > Oscillospiraceae > Oscillibacter. The sequence goes on from JAAWTB010000001.1 coordinate 35,966, forward strand.
ATCCAGATTCGCCGTAATCTCGTCCAGCGCCAGAATGGGAGGGCTGTTGATCAGGGCCCTGGCCAGCTCCACCCGGCGGCACTCCCCGATGGACATCTCCACAGGATACCGCGCCTCCACGCCCCGCATGCCCACCAGGCCCAGCACCTTTTTCACCCGCAGCTCCACGTGCTTGCCGCTCTCAAAACGGCGGCGGCCCACCTGAGCGGCGATCCAAAGGTTTTCCTCTACCGTCATCTTCCGAATCAGGCTGTGCTCCTGCTGAACCTTTCCGAAGAGGATGGCCATGCGGTTTTGGCTCCAGGGAATCAGCTTGGAAAGGTCTTTATTATCCAGGCAGACCGTTCCCTTGTCCGGCTTGAGCTTTCCGGTAATCAGGTCCAGCAGCGTGCTCTTTCCCGCGCCGCTGCTGCCCACCAGAAAGACGAACTCCCCCTGACGGATGGTCAGGTTGACGTCCTCCACGCCGACCTCGAACTTCTTGCCCTTTTGCTCCTTCTGCTGCCGGCGGTCCAGCTTGTAGTTCTTTGTCACGTTTTCCAGCGTAATCGTGGGCATACTTCTGCGCTCCCGTAGTCTTGAATCATATTTCCGCCGGAGCAAACGCCCCCGGCAGTTCCCGCCCGTCTATACGCGCGCAAAGGCAGGAGCCCGACCGGCAGCCGGGGCTCCGGCTTTTGCGGATCGTCTATTGGTACACGGACTTCTCTCTTGCAAGCTTCCGGTTCACCACTTGGTCCAGATCCACAAGCTGCTTCAAGACCCTCCGGTTCAGGCCCACTTGGTTTGCCAGAGGGGCCTCCTCCTCCGCTTTCGCCGCCTCCCCCTGCAAAAGGGCTGCAAGGCGGGCAGCGTCGGCCTCGGACAGGGCCTGCCGCTGCTGGTCCAGGGCCTGATAGGCCCTGGCCAGCTTGTCGGTGGGCTCCTGCCGCATGGAAACCAGAAGCTGCGCCGCCACCTCGTCATTCCGGTCCGCGGCGTCCGCCATCTGGCGGGTCAGGTCCAAAGCCTCGTTCAGCGCGGTGTAAACTCGTTTCAGCTGTACATGTGCGTCCAGCAGCGCCTTTGCTTCCATTCCGGTCCCTACTTTCCCGAATCGCCGTTCTTCTGCGCTTGGCGGAACGCGTCCCGCAGTTCACCCACCATGGTCTTCACGTGGGTCAGCACCTCTTTGCGGCGGCCAATTTTCGCCCGGCCCAGCTCATAGGTAAAGTACTCGTAGAGCTGTGTCAGATTTCCACTGATGGGATACTGCCGGTCCAGCGTGGAGTCCAGGTAATCAATGATGGCGACGGCCCGCTCTACAGAGGCCTCGTACACGGGGTAATTCTCTTGGTCCAGCATGAGCTCCGCCTGTGCCAGGCGCTTATACAACTCGTCATACAGCAGCAGCAGCAGCTCGCCCTGGGTCATGGTGTTGACGCTCTGCTCCTTGTATTGCTGGTATCCTTTCATATCCATTGTCTGTGGATCACCGCCTTACTCATATCAGCCTCCCATCATCAGCTGGGAGAAGTAAGAACTCTGGGAGTTCATCTGCTGGATCAGCTGCTCCAGCCGGGAGAACTGGCTGGTGTAGTAATCCACTTGGTCGCTCATTTTGTCCTGCCACTTTTCAATTTGTTCGTCAATTTGGTTGAGTTCTTTTTGGATGGTGTTGCTGTACATGGTGCTGGGGGCCAGGGGAGAGCCGGCTTTGTCCACCAGGATGCCCTTGCCGCCGGTGGTCTTGCCGTACTGGTCCAAAGGCTGCTTCAGCGCCTGCATCAGCCCGTTGCTCTTGGCGCCGGACTCGGTGCTGGCGGTAAAGGCGTCCCGCACCTTGTCAGGGTCGCTGTCCAGGGCGGCCCGGAACTTCTCTTCATTGAAGTCCAGGGTACTCAGGCCGTTGGTGTAGTTCACGGTAATGCCCGCCGCCCGGAGGGCCGCCCCGTTCTCCCCGGTGACGGAGATGGCGGAGGTCAGGCGGTTATACAGATTGCGCAGGTCGTTGTCTCCGAACAGAATGCCCTGTTTGGCCTTTTCCTCCCAATTGTTGATGGCCGTTTCGCTCATGCCCTCCTGGTCCTCGTCGGTCAGGGGCTCGTAGTACGCGCCGTTGGACCGTTGGGCGGGAAGGGTGGAGTACGCGTTTTTGATTTCCGTGACCATCGCGTTGTAATCGTCGATCATGGCCTTTACGGCATCCACAATCTTATCGGAGTCCGAGCTGGTTTCAAAGGTAACGGGCTCCACGTTCACCGGCTTATCCGTATACTGAACCTTTCCGTCCGCGTCCAGCACGTCGTTTCCGTCCGCGTCCTTCACCGTCTCATAGCCAAACACCCCCTTGAGGTTGATGCTCAGCCCGTCAAATTCCACGGTATTGCTGCTCCGGCTGATTTCCTTTAGCTCGGTTCCGTTGATGCTGACGCTGAAAATGGCGTCCGTGCCTTCTTTGTAAAGCTTTTCGCCGTTCCCGTCCACGGCGTCTTTGGACACCGCGCCGAACAGCTTCTCGGAAAGCCCGCTGGTTTCAATCTTGGAGTTGGCCCCGGAATCCTTGCTGGTAAAGACAAATTCATTCGTGGTTTTGGAATAATTGACCTTTACTCCGGAGTCGCTGTTGCCGTTGATGGTGTTCAGCACGGTTTGGAGGCTGGTGTTTTTGCTGAACCGTCCGATTTCCTTGCCGTCGTTCATTTTGAAGGAATACAGGATGTCACCCTTCGAGTCCGTCTCATAGACGGGGTTCCCGTCTTTGTCCGTTTCGTAAATGGGGTTTCCGTCTTCGTCCTTCATCTCTTTTCCGTCGGCGTCCTTCTTTACCTTTCGGATTGCCTCGCTCTCCAGGGCCTTAAAGTCGTCCTCCCCCAGAAACTCGCCCAGGGTCTTGTTGGTGTTGAGGTAGCTGGTCAGAGTCTTGCTCTCCCCCATGCCCAGGGTCTTGCCCTTTTGGGAGTACACGGAGAAGGTGGATCCCTTCTGGGTGGCGGAGAACTCCAGCTGGATGCCCTGGCCGCCGGTTTTATCGTCAGCGATGTCCTTGACCTCAAATTTGCCCTCTCCGAAGACGTCGTTGATGTTTTTCTGAAGGGCTTTGACATACGCGTCGTCCCGCATCTGGCGGCTCTCGGCGCTGTTCAGCTCCTCGCCTTTTTCAATCTTTTCCTTCAGCGCATCGTAGTACTTATAGCTCTTATCCAGGTTCGCGATGATGTCCTCCTGGCTGGGCAGCTTCACGCTTTTTTGTACGCCGTCCAGCGTGACGGTCAGGCTGCCGCCCTCCAGGTACTGGCCCACGGTCTTGCTGTCGTCCACCAGGTTCCCGGCTATACCCTTGGCGAGGATGGCCTTCGTCTGCTTGCCGCTGGCGGAACTGAGGTCGCTCACCCCGCCCAGCAGATTCTTCCGGATGTTTTCGTCCGCCGCACTGATATAGACATTGTTCTTTTTCGGGTCGGTGAAGGTGATATTTCCCAGTTCATCCACCTCGGCCTTGACCACCTTATCCAGCAGCTCGTCGCCGGTGTAGCTGGTGCTCCCGATGTTGACCGTCTGCTCCTTCAGCTGCTTGTTGATCTCTTCCGCGATTTTTTCCGCCTTTTCCTTGGTGTTTCCCTCAAAGAGCATATCCTCATCAAAGTTGATATAGAGCTTGCTCTCCGCACTGCTGCCGCCGTAGGTCAAGGTCATGCTCCCGGAGATGGTGCTGACGGGGTGCTTCGCCGAGAGGTCGAAGGAGGACCCCGCCGAGACGGAAGGCGTGCTGGTCAGGCCCGAGGTCTGGCCGTCCAGAACGCTGCCGCTGAGGCGGTAGGCGGCAGAGGAAGCCAGCTGCTTCACCCGGTTGATCTGCACATTGCTGGTGCTCTTTCCGGTGGCGGTGACCATATCGGCATATTTGCCCTTGGCCACGGTCTTCACCGCCTGGTCGAAAAAGCTGGTGGACATCAGATTGTTGGAAGAGCGGTAGGAGGTGTACTTGTCCGTAAAGACAGACATCTTGTTGATGATGCTCCGGTAGGCCTCCTGCTTCCACTCGGTCTTCGTGCGTTTTTGGCCCAATGCCATAATCTTGTTTTTGTACGAGGATATTACATTTTCGATCATGCTCTCCGTGTCCAGGCCGCTGGCCAGGCCGGTGAGTACGTTGCGATTGCCGTAAATGCTGTTGGATCTGCTTACGCCGCTGACTGCCATATGCTGCAACTCCTTTCAAGGATTCCGGCGACGTCCCGGCCCTTCCGGCCCGGAACATCGAAGTTAGATTTTTTTTGATATTCCTCTATGTTTTTTTATCGACATATAGTATAATAAAAATAAGAGGTCCCCGTTTAGTTTTTACAGTAAGGAGGAAAATCCTTTGAC
>JAAWTB010000142.1 GCA_022801815.1 Oscillibacter sp.
GATATTCGGTGTTTTGCCCCGAAAAAATCCCTTCCATTTCGGGGCTGGCTTTTTGTACCCTTTTTGGTGCGGCTCTTATCCGGGAAACTTTCACACTAACTTCCTCCGCCTGTGCCTTGCAGGTGTTCATCAGTCCCACCCACTTCATCTGATCGCTGGCTTTCAACTGCTCCGTGGCCCCCGCCGCCTTCGCCAACTGCGGCATCATCTGCTCCAGACGGCTGTTGGCCGTGTCCTCGATCTCCAGACAATGGCTGAACAGCGTCCCGTTCAGTGTCAGGCGGTTGAACAGCCCTGGACGGTGCTCCTTCAGGTACGTCCGGCGCATTCTCCCGTATTTGCCCAGGTCTCGGTCCGGCTGCTCCGGCAGGGCCAGATTGGGAATCAGGAAGTCTCCCACTTGGGTGTAGGTCAGATTGTTCTCCATACTCCATACTCCTTCCGGCGGTCTTTTCCCGCTCATACTTTTTGATGGTAATTTCGATCTGCCGCAGTACCGTTTCGCTTCCCTGGCTCACCGCCGTGCCCAGCTCTGTGATAGTGTCTGGCGTGTTGAAGTCGAAAATACTCAGGAAATCCTCATGCTCAAAGTAGCTTTCCGGCTTCAGGCCACAGCGGGACATGAGGGTATAGGCGATGCTGACAGCGGCGGCGTTTCGGAACTGCGTCCCGATGTTGAATTCATCATACTCCTCCAGAAAGGAGCCGTCAACGATGCGGAGGATGTCCTGCCGGTGGTCGTTCCAGTATTCGCCTGCAAGCTGGGCGGCAATCTTTTCAAACTGTTCCGCAAGGTCGCTGCCGGACACATCATAGCGTTGTTTCAATGCCGATGAAACCACATTTTGGTACTCATTTTGATACCGCCACAGTTTTGGCCGGGTGTCCTCTCCGCCGCCAGTATCGGCCACGTCAAACACATAACGCAGGAACGGCCTGCCGCCGCTGTTTTCAATCAGAGCGATCCCCTTTGCGCCCCGCCGCACATACCGGCGCATCCGCTGGTTCCAGAAATCATACTCCGCGCAGGCGGTGGCGTTGGGCCGCTGGGCGTGAATCAGGAGCTGCTCGGGGTACGGATATTTATAGAGACGGCCCGCCGTGGAGAGAAAGGCTGTCCATTCCTGATAGCTACCAGTGATCTGGTGGGCGGCATGGTCGGCCATTTGTGCATAGGCTTGGAGCTTACTTGCCATAGGCAGGGTCCTCCGTCTCAAAGTCCGGGAACAGGTCCAGGGCGGCAAACTCCGCATCGGTCATACGTCCCAGCTTGGAAAGGGCGCTGTCCGTCAGCGTCCGCAGCTCGTCCTCGTCCGGCTCCAGATAGCCCCGCATCTCGGTGAGGGCGGCGATCACGCCTGCACGGATGCCACCACCAGCGCCGTTGTAGATGCACAGTAGATTCTGTTCCTCAAATGTAAAATCGTTCATTTCCTTACCGCTCCTTTTCCGCGCTCTTTTTGGGCGCTGTCTTTTTTCGTTCCTGGGCTGGCTGGTTTTTGAGCTGGGCCACAACGGATTTTTTCTTTTCCCGGTGGACAGCATCCGCCAAATCCGTCAGGGAAATGGTCTGTCCCGCCTTGACCTGGGCCTCCAGCTCGGCCACCGTGGGCTTCTGGTTGATGAAGTTCGGCACTTTCGCAAAGCCAAAACTGTCGCAGTAATGGAAGGATACCACGCCGTCCTGCTTGACCGCAACGATGTCACTGACAGACATGGAGGGCCGGTGATAGTCCGCCGGGTGGTTGGTGTTGAATTTTTCCCACAGCCGTTCCAGGGCGCTTGAACCCTGTCCCGCCGCCAGCTCTCCCGTATAGACCAGATCATAATTGTCTCGGTCAACAGTCAGCCCCTTGGACATCAGCCAGTCCATGTTCATAAAGTGGAGGTCGCGTTGTTCAGCGCCGTCCTTTATCTGATAAATGGCAAAGCAGTCCCCGCCGTAGTCGAGAAAGGCCCGTTCCCGTTCCTCCTGGTGATTCAGCCGGTCCACAATGCACTGGTGAAATTCCTGGCTTTCCTCCCATTCCTTGCGGGGAACGGCAAACATCATGCCCTCCGGCTGCTCCATAAGATCGTCCCGGTCAAAGACCATAGCGGGATTTTCGCCAGCCTCCACCATATAAACGGTCAAATCCTGCTCCAGCAGCTCCGCCGCCCGTTCCCTGGACAGGGGCAGCAGATCGCCGCCTGCATAGCCGTAGTTCTGTTCCAGCTCGTCAGCGGGAAAGGCTGGGTCCGGCAGGGGGTATTCGTCCAGACGGCTTTCCTGTTTATCCTGCGCCTCGACGACCACCGCCTGCTCCGCTGCGTCCGGCTGGGTGAAGCTGAACGGCTCCCCGGCGAACAACAGTTGCTCGACCTGCTCAAATTGTGCCAGCACGCCAACACGCAGGGCATCAAACTCGGCATAGTCCTCCATCGTAAAACAGCCCTGGGCCAGCAGCTCCGCCTGGGTAGCGGCATAGCTGCTCCCGGAGACAAAATCGAACATCACCGTATTATCGGAGAGGTACAGCAAGGACTTATCCGCATTGAGGTAATGGCCGCGATTGTCATAGTGGTCGCGCCTACCCATATATATCTTATCATCTGGCCCTACAAAAGCATCCAGCTCCGCGCCGTCCTTGGTTTTGTAATGACTGATTCTGGCTGTGCCAGGTTGGAAAAAATCATCCGGTTTCAATTCGCAGGATTGCAGCTTTTTCAGAATACCGGCGCATTTATCAGCCGTGCCGAAAAACAGCACCCGATCCGGCTTTAAGGTCCCTTGCGCCGTTCTCTCATATGCCTGGATAAACTGCTGGTCGATTGCGCCCACAGTCCGGGGATTGGCCTCCATTTTGTAGACGTATTCTTTCAGCGGCACGGACTGAGCCAGCCCATCCAGCCGCTTCAGCATGATTTTGGCCTGCTCCGCGCCGGTGTTTTGTTGGACGAACTGCTCCAGAGTGGCCCGGACAATGGATGGATTCACTTGCAGGGTGCGGACCAGATTTGCCTTGGTCTGTTCCCGGTTGTCAGGGGGAAAATTCTTTTTGATAAGCCCCGCCTGATACAGATGGTCCAGCATATCCAGCATATCGCTGATGAACCGCTCCGGGGTGTCAGGCGGCAGCTCCGCCGCTGGCGCGTCCTGCGTCTGGACCAGCCCATCCAGCCTTGCCAGCAGCGTTTTGGCTTTTGTCAAGTCGGTAAGTATCAAGCCGGTATGTTCGATCAGATAGTTCAGCGGGCCGCGCACACCTTCAAAATAACCTTTCCGCATTTCAATCACAAGGTCAGCGATGGACCGCTCCTTGGGGGCCTGGGTAAACGGGTGTTTCAGAACTCCCTCCTGATGAAGCTGATCCATAAAATTGTATAAATCAGCGGCAAACTGTTCCAGGGTGTCGGGCGCGGCAGAGGGCGCGTCCTGTTCCGGCTGCTGGGCGGTCAGGTCAATGCCCTGTTCCTTGCAAATCTCTTGAAAATGGCGGTCAATGCTGGTGATGAGGATATTGGCGGTCTTGGAGATGGTCTCCAGGCTGGCCTTCAGCTCCGGCAGGGTCTTGTCTTTGGACCAAGTGGCGATGTAGCCCAGGCTGTTGGCGCTGGTCTCGATGCCGTAATACTGGCAGACGGTATAGGAAACGCTTTCCGCCTCCACTTCCTTTGTGTTTTTATCTTTCGGTTTGGGCGGTTCCCGATCTGTAATCCCAGCGGCGGCGGTGAGCTGCTCCCGCTCACGGTTGTGGAGCATAGCGTGGGTGATCTCATGGACGGCGGCGCACACTGTCTGCACCTGGCTCATGCCCTCCCGGATGGTGATAGTCTGATCGTTCAGGCTCAGAAACCCGTCCAGGCCCTCCCGCAGCGGCTTGAACATGATCGACACCGGGGATGTGCGCCGCAGGGCCTCCATGAACGCCTCGTACTGCTGCACATCCCCGGTCAGGCTGGAAACAAGGCTGGGGAGGGGCCTGCCCTCGGTCTGGCTCACATCGAACACCTTGACCGGGCGGAACAGGGGAATCTCGACTTCCCGTTCCTCCATGATAACATTTCCGTCATGGTCCAATACCGGCGCTCTGGTATCCGGGTCCAGCTTCATTTCCTCAATACGCTTTTTGAACGGCGTGGGGGCGATGATGGTCAGGCCCTTTTCCCCCTTTTTCACATGACGGCCAAACTGATTTTTCCACTTGTTGAATCCGGCCACATGGGTGGCGCTGGGCATCTGCATATGGATGAGGATGGTATTGTTATAGGAATAGCTGTGAAACCGGGACATGGTGCGGAGATAGTCCGCAAATTT
>JAAWTB010000143.1 GCA_022801815.1 Oscillibacter sp.
GCGACACCACAGGCCACGACCCGCGCATCATTGGCTCGCTCGAAGCGGTGGAGGCCTCGGAGTTTCTGCCACCGTCGAGCTATGATTATCTGGCATTGGTCCAGGTCGATTCGGTTTGGTGCGTTAGGGCATACTACGCCCCTGGCCGCGTTCCATTCCTCCCTCACTTACTCCGCCCTAAACTTACTCCGCCCTGAAATACACTCTTATTTTAGCATTGTGAAAAGAAGCTGTATAGTTGAGGTTTTCTCAACTAAAAAAGCGGCGGCCCGAAGGCCACCGCTGAGATATAAATTATGTTCTGTTTCTTCCACGCTCAAAACGGGCTTGCCAGGTCTTTACGGTTTGAGACTTCAAGAAATCCACCAGGCTGTCCAGCTTCTGATCGCTGTCAAACTGTTCCAGTGCGTTATAGTACGCCCTCCGGTCCTCCGCGTGGATAATGACGGGCGGATGGTCCAGCAGAAGCAGCAGATAGTTCATCAGCAGCCGCCCGGTCCGGCCATTGCCGTCACAACTCTGGACAAAAGTCAAATGCTATTTTCGGCATCTTCCAGAATACTTAATTCTGTGAAATCGTCCCTTGAATGGGTGAAACCTCGCCTTAAATAGTCCAAACCACCATCAACACCCACATTTGCAAGTAACGAAATCATGCCTATAGGTGGATTCAATAATATCCCCACACAAGTTACATTGTATGACGTTCTTGACAATCTTTTGCATGTTACCACCTCATAAAAAGTTTAGCATATTTCTCCCTCGCTCGCAAGGCGTCAGACAAATTCAAACCCGCTTTGTCACCAGTTCCCGCACAATATCATCTCCCAGCAGCTGGCTGGTGCGGTAGATGTCCTGGCAGAACGCCTTCAGGCTGAAATCCATGTTGGGTTCATCCTTGTCCAGCAAAATGCCGGTTACCTTGAAACGGTGGGCTGTCTGCTCCTGTTTCAGTTCATCCAGATATTCCTGGGGCAGCTCGCATTCGCCGTCCGTGATAAACACAATATCAGCGTTTTCAAAGCCTTCCTCCTTCATCAGCCGCATGGTCTCCTCCATAGGTGTCTGGAAGTCGGTGCCGCCATTGAGAAAAGTCTCGGCGGCGGACAGCTTGTCCCCCATGGTGTACTCGCCCGGCCGGAACAAGTCGGTCTTGAACTCGCCGCTGCTGGCAAAATGGATCAGCGCAAAGCCGCGGCCGCTGCCGGCGGCGATCTCCAACAGGGTCAGGGCCACGGCCTTGCCCCATGCGGCGGGGTCGCCGGCGGTGGAGATAGACTCATCCAGGCAGCAGATGATGTCCCCCATGCCTTTATAAATGGGCTCCCGCCGCTGGTACTGCTTGATCTGCTTGCGCTGATACTTTTGCAGGAACAGCGGAACAGTTTTTGACGAGGCCAGCATGGCCAGCTCCGAGGTAAGGGCCCGGGAGAGGTTGCAGCCCAGTTCCAGGGAATACTTTTCGCCTCGGCCATAGGCGTAGCCGTTGCGCTTGCCCTGGGCGAATATCTCACGGAACCGGCCCAAATATTTGGAAATGTCCTTCAGTACGTCGCTTTTCCGTACCAGGTCCAGCAGACCGGTGTTGACCTTGTTCTTCTCCAGTTTGCCCGGTTCATCGCTCCAGGCCCCGATGATGTTCCGCACTTCCTCAGCCTTTTCCACCGCGGCGCTGACAGCCTGGGCAACGCTGGCGGTCAAATCGTCCTTGTTTTTAGCGGCTTTGGCGTCGATCATCTTGCCTACGGCCTCCACCTGACGCTGCTTACTGTCCGCCCGGTTGGCGGCCTCCACCACGGACTGCTCCAGCTGTGGGTCGCGCTCCTTACACCGCTGCATCCGCTCCAGCAGGCCGGCCAGGTCCCGTTGGGCCTGTTCCTCACCCTTTTCCAGCTTCTCCAGGGTGTTCAGGGCGTTATTCTCGCCGCCCAGGTCTGAAAGAAGGCCGTCCAGCTCCCCGGCAGTCCGGGCGATAAATTCCGACGCTGCCTCATAGGCGGGCAGCTCCCGGCCCTCGCAGATGGCTTTCAGCGTGGGAAAGTCCTCGCTCTGGGTGATACGCTCCAAAATGGGGGCGTTAAACTTTCGGGCCGCCACGGACAGGGTGCTTTCATCGTTGCGCCGGGGCAGCAGGGAGTAGAAGGACTGGAACACGTCCCGGGACAATGCCGGGAACGAGGCCAACTTCTCTGCGGCAGTCTGTTCAACCTGGTCCAGGCTGCCATCGTCTGCTCGCAGGTCGGTGTAAATGCTGTCCTCCAATTTTGTGGAGCGCAGCACCCGGTCGGTCTTTTCCATGGTGTCAGGCGGAAGCAGATCACTGATGGGGGCATGGAGCACATCGTCAATTTTTCGATAAATTTTTTTCATTTGCTCTCCTTTCATACACAAAAAACCTCCCAAACTAGAAAAGAATCGAAGCGGTACGCCGTGCCGCTTCGATTCTTAGGTTCGGACGGGACTCAGCAGAAAAACTGAATCTCCTCCACACAAAAATGTTCTTTCCATTTCCGGCAGATCAGGAAAAACTGCGCCGAAATAATCTCCATCAGCTCGTTCAGGTCGCTTTGGGGTATCCGACCAGCATTGTTGGCCACAACACAGCCCCCCGAACGGGTCAGCCATATTTTAGTGGCGCCAGGTGATGGTTTTCCTTTGGCGATATGGACATGGATCGGTTCCCCGTTCTCATTTGACCAGAAAAATACCAGATATCCACCGACACGGAATAAACTAGGCACAGTGCATCCCTCCCTGCGCCGCATAGCGGTAGAGCAAATGGGCGTTGTTGCGCAGAAATTCATCAAAGAACGCCATTTCGTCCGGAGAGAATCCTTCCGCAAATTTCCACTGATACGTTGGGAGTACACATCTGGCCGAGTTAAATCCAGCCTCCGTGGGGCGCTCAAAGTGGACTTCCACACTCTGGTTTCCGTCCGCTTCAATCAACTGGGAGTGTGTAATCTCGGTTTCATCCGCCAGCGTGATATAAGGATACATCATATTGATTCCGCCCTTCTGCACTGTTGTTTTGCTTTATTTTATCAGATGGACAGAAAAATATCAATCCATTTTAGAACGGTAAACTGCCGTCATCCGCAGTCTCCCCAAAATTCGGAGCAAAGCCGCCCGGCAGGCTGCCAAAGGGATCGCCGCCGGCCGCCTCCACGGGACCGCCAGTGCTGGCCGGGGGCTCCTGGCCCTCCTTGGCCTTGGAGTCGCCGAAGTAGACGCTGTCCGCGACGATCTCAGCGGAGCGGCGCTTGTTGCCCTCCTTGTCCGTCCAGTCCCGCATCTGCAAGCGGCCAGAGACCACCGCCATGCGGCCCTGAGAAAAATACTTGCTCACAAATTCCCCGGTGGCACGCCAGGCCACAATGTCGAGGAAGTCGGTGGGCCGTTCGCCGGTGGCCTTGTCCTTATAGTCCCGGTCGCAGGCAATGGAAAAGCTGGCAACCGGAGTGCCGCTCTGAGTGCGGCGCAGCTCCGGGTCGCGGGTCAGGCGGCCCATAACAGTGATGTGATTCAACATAATAGTCTTTCTCCTTTTGTTTTTATTTCTGTGCTATGGAAGGATCAAAGGTTGGCGCAGGTACAAACCTTGACCAACTCAAGCAGTAAAAGAAGTAGGGGTGCAGGCCATCGTCGATCTCAACGACTTCTCCCAGGGAGATATCGGCTTCCATCAGGAAATCATCCAGGTCTCCGTGGCTTACCCGCTCATAAAATGTCCTGGCATTGATGCCCAGGGACGTTTCAAGCCGCAGCTTGTAGCGAGAGGGTGACGGATAAATGTACTGGTCGTGTTTGTGGTCAAAGTTCCTGCTGGTAAGGAAGTCCAAATCCCTGCTCTGTTCATCGGCGAAACCATAGACCCGGCACACCGGCGGCGAAATACGTTTGGGGCACCATTTGGGCGCTTTGATTTTGGGATCGGAAGCCCAAAAACGTCTGGGAGCCCTCTTTTTCGGAAACCCTCCGCAATAACGGGTACCCAGGACGCTGTTGCCCGCATACTGCAAGTGCTGGCAGCTTCCGCATCCGGGTTCCGGGAAAGAATACTTTTTTGCCATCTTATCACGCTCCACGTTTTATCAGTTCCGGCCCCCGAGAGGGCCGGACAGTCTGTTTTACTGCAAGGCGGCCAACTGATCCAGCGGCGTGTAGGTGAAGCCCACCGCCTCATGGGCCTGACGGCTGATACTCTCCAGGTCGGTCAGAAGTCCGTCCGTCATCTGACGCTCGCTGTCGGACTGGGCTTCACCTGCC
>JAAWTB010000002.1 GCA_022801815.1 Oscillibacter sp.
GCAAAGTCTTTATCTGTTTCTCCTCCAATAATGAATTGATCGTCAGGATATTTTTCAGAAAGTCTTTTTCGGACCTCTTGGGCAAGTTTTTTGTCATCCCAAATGATAAAAGTATTTGCCACGTTACCGCCTCCTATTTATTCGAAAAAGCAAGATGCCTGCAATTTTGATTATATAGTGTATTGCAGCAAAATGAAAGTCTGCAATATAAATCTATTTGGTCTTTAGCAAAGTCCTTTACGCTGGATATTTTCTGAAACAATCAGTAAGTTACCACGATTAAAAATTCCGTGCATTACTCTGGAAAGAAGAGCGCCTCATGGATGATAGAAAATCTGCAGGTTACAGCGCCATGCTCGCAGCATTGAATACGCTGATGGCGGTAAGTCTGTCACAGATGAATCTATATTGCGCCATTGGCCAGCAGGTTAGCGCCAGGCCGGAAAAAGGCGCCGCCGCTGCTGCTGCGGAGTATCTATACGGTATGTACCCTGACGTCTCCGGCTTCTCTCCCCGGAATCTGCGCCGGATGCGGGAGATCTTCCGGACATACGAAAGTTCCCCAGAGATGCTAGCCCAAGCCACGGCCATCGGCTGGACACAGAACACGGTCATTCTGAAGGCAAAGCTGACACTCCGGGAGCGGGCATGGCACATCCGGGCGGTCCAGCAGTTTGGATGGTCCAAGCTGGAGTTTCAACGAAACATCGCCGCTGGCGCGGGCACTGAAGGCTGTGCTCGCTCAGCAAATCGACAAGTTGACGGCGGCAGGCGTGACAGATTTCTATACCGGGATGGCACTCGGCGTTGACACTTGGGCGGCTATGGACGTCCTTGACCTGCGGGAGAGAAACACGGAGATAAAACTTCATTGCATTTTGCCCTGCGAGGGGCGGGACGCTGCATGGTCATCTACAGCGCAGCTGTGCCCCCGTGCCTCCTGTGCGGATGTGCAGGAATAAGCAGCCAACGGGAGCGGCAAAAGTCACGCCGAAGGCGTGTTCGACCGATCGTGAACACATCCGCAAGAGTAAATCAACACGAGTCCCAGTTGACATTTTCCCTCCCATGTCCCATAATGAAAGGGATATTATGCCCGCCCCCTCCCGGAACGGGGGCGTCACGGGAGGACGCGCTATGAAGACCATTCTTGGCATTGACATCGGCGGAACCACCACGAAAATTGTGGGTCTGGACCATACCGGGACTCTCCTCTCTACCCTTCGGGTCCAGGCGGAGGACCCCCTCACCAGCCTTTACGGAGCCTTCGGCAGTTATCTTTCGGGAACCAAGCTGACCTTGGCGGACGTGAGCCGGGTGGTCCTCACCGGCGTGGGGGCCTCCTATGTGGAGGGGGACATCTACGGTCTGCCCACCTGCACGGTGGACGAATTTTCCGCCAGCGGCACAGGGGCTCTATCCATGTCCGGGCAGGAGCGGGCGGTGGTGGCCACCATGGGCACCGGCACCGCCTTCCTCTTCGCGGAGCGGGGCAGGGGCGTCCGGCACCTCTGCGGCAGCGGCATCGGCGGCGGCACATTGGGGGGCCTGTGCCGGAAGCTGGTGGACATGGAGCGCTTTGGTCAGATCAAGAAGCTGGCCGAACAAGGAGACCTGGGAAAGGTGGACCTGATGATCCGGGATATCACGCCGGACCCCGCTTCCACCCTGGACCCCACCCTCACCGCCGCCAACTTCGGCAACCTCTCGGAGGACGCCGCCCCCGCGGATCTGGCCGCCGGAGCGGTGAACCTGGTGCTTCAGGCCATCGGTACCATGACGGTGCTGGCCTGCCGGTGCTGCGGCGCGGACACCGTGGTCCTTACCGGCTCCGTCACCACGCTTTCCCAGGCGAAACCCAACTTTGAAAATTTCCAGCGGCTTTACGGCATCCGCTACATCATCCCGGAACGGGCCACCTTTGCCACGGCCATCGGCGCGGGGCTGTACAGTTTGGAGCAGAAGGCGGTGACGTGATGGACCTGGAAGCCCTGCGCCTTGCCGAGGCGTTCTTCGCCCGGAAGCCGGAGGCTCTGCCCTCCGTCCGGGCCTTTCTTCTGGGGGCGCTGGAGCGCTGGCCCGAATCGGAAATCGTCACCCAAGCGTCCCAGGTGGGTCTTCGGGACCCCCGGCCTTACTGCGCCCTGACCGCGCCGGGGAAGCGCGTCAAGGGCCGGGCGGTTCCCGGAGCGCTGCTGTCGCTGTTCCTTCCCCGGCCCCTGGAGGCGGAGGAGCTGATTCTGGCGGTGGAGGCGTATCCCGGGCGCTTTACCAACCATTTGATCCTTCCGGCGGATCCGGCGGATTTCTCCGGCGATCTCTGGGGCTGGACTGCCGAAGCCCAGCGTTTCCGCTGCGGAAAAGCCTGAGACAGCCCTTGCAAAATCCAGCGAAGCGGGGTAACATAAAGACAAACATTTCCGGGCGGACCACCCGGCAGACAAACAGGAGATCTTAGTCATGAAACTCTCTTTGGTGATTATGGCGGCGGGCCTGGGCTCCCGCTATGGCGGAAATAAGCAGGTGGACAGCATCGGCCCCCATGGGGAAATTTTGATGGAGTACTCCATCCACGACGCCCTCCGGGCGGGCTTCGGCAAGGTGGTCTTCATCATCAAGCCGGAGATGCGGGAAATGGTGGAGGGTCGCTGCGGCTATCTCCGCCGCCGGACCGCTCTGGACGGCACCCCCGTAGAGGTGGAATACGCCTTTCAAGACTTTTCCTCCATCCCCGCTTTCTACTCCATTCCGCAGGGACGGACCCGGCCCTTCGGCACCGTTCATGCCCTGCTTTGCGCTGCGGAAACGGTGCGGGAACCCTGCTGCGTCATCAATGCCGACGATTTTTACGGCTTCGACGCCTACCGCCAGATGGCGCAGGCGCTGCACCGCCTCCCGGCGGAGGGCCACGCCGCCATGGTGGGCTATCTTCTAAAAAACACCGCCAGTCTTCACGGCACGGTGACCCGGGGACTGTGCGCCGGGCGGGAGGGGTTCCTGACCAGCGTTCAGGAGACCCGGAACATCCAGCTCTACTCCGACGGGACCCTCCGGGACCTGGGGACGGGCCGGAGTCTGGACCCGGACTCGGTGGTGTCCATGAACTTCTGGGGCTTCATGCCCTCCGTCTTCTCCGTCCTCCGGCGGGACTTTGAAGAGTTCCTCCGCGCCGCCGGGGACGCCCCCGGGGCCGAGCGGCTTCTGCCTGAGATGGTGGACGAGCAGATCCGGCGGGGCCTGTTAAAGGTCTCCCTCCTCTCCTCCGCCGGGCAGTGGTTCGGCATGACCTATCGGGAGGATCGGACAGCTGTGGCCCAGGCCCTACGGCGGCTCCACGAGAGCGGGGAATACCCCGAACGTCTCCGGGGCTGAATCCGGCATAGGGCCGGGCGGCCCTGCATACGCTGGATAGGATTGGAAACCCGGAGACATTTTGTCACCAAAATTTTAACAAATTGTTTCGACTTTTTTCGACGGTTTTCGCGTATAATAAAAATGAGAACCGCCCATGGCGGGATGACAATAGATGGGGAAGGGATTTACCTATGGGGGTAACAGGAAAGAACGTACGTAAGCGCCGCCTGCCGGGCGCTGCGGCGGCCCTGGCCGCAGCCGCGTTGCTGCTGACCACCGGCGCATCCGGCGGCACGGCGGTCAGCTCTCCGCTGGCGGAGGCAGCGGAGCCGGTGCTTTATAAAACGGCCCACGCCGCCGTGAAGTACGGGACGAAGACGGACGGACAGTCCAAGGCCCTTCCGGAGGAGTCTGGGGAGGCGGAGCCTCTGCCCTGCCCCCTGCCGGAGACGGAGGCAGTGGAGGATACATATTTCGACAGCGCCGTCTTCCTGGGGGACTCCCGGACAGAGGGTCTGGCTCTTTACAGCGGCCTGAAGACCGGGCGCTTTTACACCGCTGTGGGCGCCACGGTGGAGTCTGTGTTCTCCAAGAAAAACTTTGAAACCGAAGGCGGCGAAAAGGTCCCCCTGCTGGATGCGGCGGCGGCCCAGGAATGCGACAAGGTTTACATCATGCTGGGCATCAACGAGCTGGGCTGGAGCAAGAGCAAAACTTTTCACGACCAGTACGCCAAGCTCATTGACCGGGTCCGGGAGGACCACCCGGAGGCGAAGATTGTCCTCCAGTCCATCCCCCCTGTCAGCGCCATGCAGGAGGCCAAGAAAACCTACGTCAACAACGCCCGCATCTCCGGCTATAACGAAATCATCCGGGCACTGGCAGAGGAAAAGCAGTGCTATTTTCTGGATGTGGCCGCCTGCCTCACCGGAGAGGACGGACTGCTTCCCAAGGATCTCAACTTTGACGGCATCCACCTGAATCCCGCCGGGTGCAAAATCTGGCTGAACTATCTGCGGACCCACAGCCTGGAGGAGGAGGCCATCACCGCCGCCATGAAGAAGGACTGAAGGGCTCCATACACGTCAAAAAGGCAGAGACGGTTCGTCTCTGCCTTTTTTTGGTGGAAATGCCGGTCCTCGGGTCACACCATGGCCTGGGCCCGGCTCCGCAGACGCTCCGGGGCGGAGCGCTCCGCTCCGGAACGGCGGGGCGTTTCCTCCGGCCGCTGCGCCGCCTGTTCCGCCAAACGCTCCCGGGCCACCGCCAGCATCAGCTTGATGCGGTTTTCCTGGTTCACCCGGGTGGCGCTGGGGTCGTAGTCAATGGGGGTAATGTTCGCCTGCGGGTACAGCTCCCGGATTTTGTTGATCATACCCTTGCCGCAGATGTGGTTGGGCAGGCAACCGAAGGGCTGGGCGCAGACGATGTTCTCATACCCCGACCGGACCAGCTCGATCATCTCGGCGGTGAGGAGCCAGCCCTCTCCCATCTTGTCCCCCGTGCTGATGATGCCTTCGGTGAGCTTAATCAGCTCCCGGAAGGGCAGGGGCGCGTGGTAGCCGTTGTCCTTCAGGACCTTAATCACCACGTTCTCCATACCCTCGATGTATTTCAGCACCAAATCGGACATGTGCTTTTCCAGGAAGGTGCCGCCATAGAGACGGGCAGTCTCCGAGGGGTTGTAGGCGCAGTACTGCACAAAGCCCATCAGCCCCGGCAGGTTCACCTCGCAGTCCTGAGAGGCCAAAAACCGCTCCAGGTCGTTGTTTCCCAGGGGGGAGTACTTTACATAGATTTCCCCCACCACGCCCACCTTCACCTTGGGGACCCGGCGGACGGGGACAGCGGCAAACTCCCGGGCAATGACGGGCATAGCGGCCTTCATCTCCCGGTTGGTCCAGCCCTTGTCCTCCCGTGCCCAGCCGCAGATGGTATCCAGCCACTTCTCCTGCAAGCGGGCGGCGTCTCCCCGGCGGACCTCATAGGGCTCCGTCTGCGCCTTCAAGGCGGCCAGCAGATCGCCGTAGTAGATGACCGCCAGCAGCCGCCGCAGGAAGGGGACGGTCATGGGGAAACCGGAATCCTTTTCCAGCCCGGAGAAGTTCAGGCTGACCACCGGCACCTGGGGATAGCCCGCCTTCACCAGGGCTTTGCGGAGCAGGTGGATATAGTTGGAGGCCCGGCAGCCGCCGCCGGTCTGGGTGATGATGAGGGCGGTGTGGTCCAGGTCATACTTCCCGGAGGCCAGGGCGTCCAGAAACTGGCCGATGACCAGCAGGGCGGGATAGCAGGTGTCGTTATGTACGTACTTGAGTCCCAGCTCGCTGACCTGGCTTCCGCAGTTTTCCAGCAGTTCGCAGGTATAGCCCGCCTGTTCCATGACGGCCGCCAGGATGCGGAACTGCACCGGGGCCATGTTGGGGATGAGGATCTTGTGGGTCTTTTTCATCTCCGGCGTAAATTTGGGATACTGTAAGGCTTCCATCATGGTCTCACTCCTGTTCATCCAGGGCGGCGAAGAGGCTCCGCAGGCGGATGCGCACCGCGCCCAGGTTGGTAATCTCGTCAATTTTCAGCTCCGTATACAGCTTTCCGCCATCCTGCAAAATGGCCTGGGTCTCGTCGGTGGTGATGGCGTCCACGCCGCAGCCGAAGCTGACCAGCTGCACCAGGTCACAGTCCCGGTGCTCCACACAGTACTTGGCGGCGGCGTAGAGCCGGGAGTGGTAGGTCCACTGGTTCAGCACCGTGGTGGGGAATTTGTCCACCAGGCCGGAAACGGAGTCCTCCGTCACCACCGCCGCGCCGAAGCGGGTAATGAGGGTGTCGATGCCGTGGTTGACCTCCGGGTCCACGTGGTAGGGCCGCCCTGCCAGAATGACAATCCGCCGTCCCTCGGCCCGGGCCTGGTCCATGATGCGGGCCCCTTCCCTGCGGACCTTGGCCATGTAGTGGGCATACTCGGCGTAGGCCGCGTCCCCGGCATCTCGGACCTCCGCCTTGGAGAGATCCGGGAAGTGCCGGCGGAGGATATTGTGGATTTTCTTGGTGAAGTCCTTGGGCCGGTGGAGGCCCACGTAGTCATAGATAAATTTCGTGTCCTTGATTTCCGGGCAGTTCCCGGCAATGACCTCCGGGTAGTAGGCCACCACGGGGCAGTTGTAGTGGTTGTCCCCCAGGCCCTCGTCCAGGTTGTAGGTCATGCAGGGATAAAAAACGGCGTCCAGGCCCAGCTTGGAGAGGAACTGGATGTGCCCGTGGGCCAGCTTGGCCGGGAAGCAGGCGGTGTCGCTGGGAATGGTGGCCTGGCCCTTGAGATAGAGATCCCGGCTGGAAAGGGGGCTGTGGTACACGGCAAAGCCCAGTTTTGTAAAGAAAGTGTGCCAGAAGGGCAGCAACTCCCACATATTGAGGCACAGGGGAATCCCGATCTTCCCCCGCTTTCCTGGAACGGGCTTGTAGCCCAGGATCAGCTTCCGCTTATAGGCGTACAGGTTCCGCTCGCCGCTGTCGGCCTTTCCGGTGACAGGGCGGTCGCAGCGGTTGCCGCTGATGAAGGTATCTCCCCCCGCGAAGGTGTTGACGGTGAGCTGGCAGTTGTTGCCGCAGAGGCCGCACACCCGGCTCTCCGTCTCCTGGGTGAAGTTCGCCAGGGCCTCCCGGCTCAAAAGGGCGCTCACCTTCCCCGGAACGGACTTGCTCCGGCCGTAAAGAGCCGCGCCGAAGGCCCCCATGAGCCCGGCGATATCCGGGCGGATAACCTCCACCCCCATCTCCTTTTCAAAGGCCCGGAGCACCGCCTCGTTGTAGAAGGTGCCCCCCTGGACCACCACGTTCCTGCCCAGCTCCTCGGGGCTGGCGGCCCGGATGACCTTGTAAATGGCGTTTTTCACCACGGAAATGGAGAGGCCCGCCGAGATGTTCTCCACGCTGGCCCCGTCCTTCTGGGCCTGCTTCACGCTGGAGTTCATGAAGACGGTGCAGCGGCTTCCCAGGTCCACGGGCCGGTCCGCGAAGAGGCCCAATTGGGCAAAGCCCTTCACGTCGTGGCCCAGGGCCTGGGCGAAGGTCTGGAGGAAGCTGCCGCAGCCGGAGGAACAGGCTTCATTTAAAAAGATGTTGCTGATGGCCCCGTCCTCGATTTTAAAGCACTTCATATCCTGCCCGCCGATGTCGATGATGAAATCCACATTGGGCAGGAAGTGCCTTGCGGCGGTGAAATGGGCCACGGTTTCCACCACGCCGTAGTCGCCGTGGAAAGCGTTTTTCGCCAGTTCCTCGCCGTAGCCGGTGGTGGTGACGGAGGCCACCTGCAAGGCCGGATGCTCGTCGTAAAGCCGCTGGAGCACGCCCCGGATCAGGGGCACGGGATTGCCAAGATTAGGCCGATAGTCCGTAAACAGCAGCCGGGCCTCCTGGTCGATGACCGCCACCTTGACGGTGGTGGACCCGGAGTCGATGCCGATGTGGACCGGGGCGGCGTAGTCCGGGCCGAAGGGGGCCCGGGCAACCTTCGCCCTGGCGTGGCGGGCCTGGAAGGCCGCGTATTCCTCCCGGGTCTCAAACAGCGGCGGCTGGCTCCGGTAAGTCTCGGAGGCCCCCCGCTCCCGGAGGCGGTCCGCCAGCGCGATTAAATCGAAGCTTTGGTCGGCATAGAACGCCGCGCCCAGGGCCACGAACAGAAGGCTGTTCTCCGGGCAGGTCCCGGCGACGCCTAAGGTTTTGTCAAAGCTCTCCCGGAGGCATTTGGAGAAGGTCAGCGGCCCGCCGAGATACAGGACGTTTCCCTTGATGGGCCGCCCCTGGGCCAGGCCCGCGATGGTCTGGTTCACCACCGCCTGATAGATGCTGGCGGCGATGTCCGCGGCCCGCGCCCCCTGGTTGATGAGGGGCTGCACGTCGCTTTTGGCGAAAACGCCGCAGCGGGAGGCAATGGTGTAGGCCTTTTCCGCCGTCTGTGCGGCCAGATCCATCTCGTCGGCGGTCATTTTCAGCAAGGTCGCCATCTGGTCGATGAACGCCCCGGTGCCCCCGGCGCAGGAGCCGTTCATGCGGACCTCCATGCCGCCGGTGAGGAAGAGGATCTTCGCGTCCTCGCCCCCCAGCTCTATTACCACATCGGTGCCCGGGACCAGCCTCCCCGCGGCCACCCGGGTGGCGAAGACCTCCTGAACGAAGGGCACGCCCACGCTTTCCGCCATGCCCATTCCGGCGGAGCCGGAAATGGCCAGCTCCGCCCTTCCGGACGGGACATACTGCCCGGCCACCCGGCGCAGCAGCTCCTCGGACTTCTCCAAAATATGGCTGAAGTGCCGCTCGTAGGTACTGTATACGATGTTGTCCGCACCATCCAGCACCACGCATTTGATGGTGGTGGACCCCACGTCAAGGCCAATCTTCAAGCCGCGCTCCTCCTTTAGGCAAACGATTACCCGCCGTTTACCCGGCAGGAACCGCAAAGTATCATATCGTTGGTATCATACACGCTTTCGACGGGATTTTCAATCGTCAAAACTTTGAAAAACTGTAAAGAACCCGTTAAAAATGGCCTGTCCCCAGGGGGACTTGCCTATTCCCGGGGGACGTGCTATACTGATCTTATTCCATTGAGAAGCGAGGCATGACCATGAATACCGTTCTCCTTCACTGCTGCTGCGCCCCCTGCTCCCTAAGCTGCATCGACCCCCTCCGGGACGAGGGTGTGGAGCCTGTGGCCTTCTGGTACAATCCCAACATCCACCCCTGGAAGGAATACCAGGCCCGGCGGAACTGCCTGCTGGAATACGCCGCCTCCATCGGCATGGAGGTACGGGTCCGGGAAGACTACGGCTTAAAGGAGTTCTGCCGCCAGGTGGCGGGGGACATTGACCACCGCTGTGCCTACTGTTACGAGCACCGGATCGAGGGAACGGCAAAGTACGCCGCGGAGCACGGCTTTGCCGCCTTCACCACCACCCTGCTGGCCAGCCTCTACCAGGATCACGAGGGCATCGTCCAGGCGGCGGAGCGGTACGCGGCGCAGTACGGCGTGGAATTTTTCTACCGGGACTTCCGGCCCAATTTCCGGGAGGGCAACCGCCGGGCCAGGGAGCTGGGTTTTTATATGCAGAAGTACTGCGGCTGCGTCTTCTCAGAGCAGGACCGTTATCAAAAGCAGATTGACCGGGACAGGGCAAAATTTTCGGAAATATAAAAACGCGGGAGCGTCACTGCTCCCGCGCTTTTTTTATTTCCAGCGCCTTTTC
Source organism: Oscillibacter sp. (assembly GCA_022801815.1). GTDB lineage: Bacteria > Bacillota > Clostridia > Oscillospirales > Oscillospiraceae > Oscillibacter. The sequence goes on from JAAWTB010000002.1 coordinate 9,603, forward strand.
CACCAGCGCCCGCAAAATCTCTCCGGCGTGCCGTTCCGTTTCCGGCTCTTCCTTTTCCAGGTAGCGGCGGCGGCGGTGAAACTCTTCCTTTGCCCAAGCCAGAAGGTCGATGATGACTTGACGGGGCTCTTCCCCGCTTTTCAGCTCATCCTCCGCCGCCATGGCCCAGGCGCACATGCGGACCTCAAGGATGCGGTAATCCTGCCATGCCATATTGTCCAGGTTCTCTTGTTTGAGACGCATTTTCTCACCTCCCGTAATAACCTCTACTTTACTCTGTAACACGCTCCGGCGATACACCAGAAATATATACCAGATTTCTACATGAGATATTTCTGTGTTATTTTTTTGGGGTATTGCAGTTATATAATATCCACCGGGGTGAGAAGATGAAATTTGAATTGCGGCGGTTTCCCGCTAAGGAAGAATCTATTTATAAAACACTCTACATCAAGCGCAGCCTCGTCGACCACATAGAAGAGATTGCCTCGGAAAACAACACCAGCTTCAACAATGTGGTGGTTTCCATGATTGAAAGCTGCTTAAAAGAGGACTAAAAAGGACCGCCCACACGGGCGGTCCTTTCTCATTCAGTTCCGCAGGCTATGCAATGGAGCAGGGATTCGTCCGCCCCGGTTGATGAAGGCGGCGGAGGATTCCCGGTGCACCGGCATCACCGGCGCGCTGCCCAGGAGACCGCCCATCTCGATGGTGCCGCCCACATCCTTCCCCGGCGCGGGGAGGATGCGCACGGCGGTGGTTTTGTTGTTCACCATTCCAATGGCCGCCTCGTCGGCGATGATGGCGGCAATGGTTTCCGCCGGGGTGTCCCCGGGAATGGCAATCATATCCAGGCCCACGGAACACACGCAGGTCATGGCCTCCAGCTTATCCAGGCACAACGTCCCGGAGCGGGCGGCAGCAATCATGCCCTCGTCCTCGCTGACGGGGATAAAGGCCCCGGAGAGGCCCCCCACGCTGGAGGAGGCCATGACGCCGCCCTTCTTAACCGCATCGTTCAGCATGGCCAGGGCCGCCGTGGTGCCGTGGGTGCCGCAGACCTCCAGTCCCAGCTCCTCCAGAATCCGGGCCACGCTGTCCCCAATGGCGGGGGTGGGGGCCAGGCTCAAATCCACAATGCCAAATGGCGTATCCAGCCGCCGGCTGGCCTCCTGGGCTACCAGCTGGCCCATGCGGGTCACCCGGAAGGCGGTCTTTTTTATGGTCTCCGCCGCCACGTCCAGGGGCTTGCCCCGAACGGCCTGAAGGGCGTGGTACACCACGCCGGGGCCGGAGACGCCCACGTTGATGACCTTTTCCGCCTCCCCCGCGCCGTGGAAGGCCCCGGCCATAAAGGGGTTGTCCTCCACGGCGTTGCAGAACACCACCAGCTTGGCGCAGCCCAGGCCGTCCCGGTCCGCCGTGCGGTCCGCAGTCTCCCGGATGATGCGGCCCATAAGGGCCACCGCGTCCATGTTGACGCCCGCCCGGGTAGAGCCCACGTTGACGGAGGAGCACACCAGCTCCGTCCGGGCCAGGGCCTCGGGAATGGAGCGGATGAGGCGCTGGTCGGCCTTGGTCATGCCCTTTTGCACCAGGGCGGAGTAACCGCCGATGAAGTTTACGCCGCAGCTCTGGGCCGCCCGGTCCAACGCCAGGGCGAAGGGTACGTAGTCCTCTGTCTCGCTGGCCCCCGCCACCAGGGCCATGGGGCTGACGGAAATGCGCTTGTTGACAATGGGGATGCCAAACTCGTCCTCAATATCCTGGCCGGTTTTCACCAGGTTTTCGGCGCAGCGGCAGATTTTTTCATAGATTTTCTCACAGGCCCGCCGGGGGTCCGGGTCACAGCAGGAGAGGAGGGAAATGCCCATGGTAATGGTGCGGATGTCCAGGTGCTGCTGGTCAATCATTTCAATGGTGGTGAGAATTTCCTTTTGGTTCAGCATGAGGCCCCTCCTTTAAATGCTGTGCATGGCGTTAAAAATCTCCTCCCGCTGAATGCGGATGGAGAGGCCCATCTCGTCCCCCAGCTGGCCCAGGCCCTTCCCCAGCTCGCCAAAGCTGGCGGTGGACTTGCTGACGTCCACGGCCATGACCATGGTGAATGCCCCCTGGAGAATGGTCTGGGAAATGTCCAGAATGTTGACGTTGTAGTCTGCCAGACGGTTGCAGACGGCGGCGATAATGCCCACCCGGTCCTGGCCCAGGACGGTGACGATGGCGTTCATAGAAACTCCTCCTTTGTTTTCCGCTGGTATTTTTGGGGGGCGGACACCTGCGCCCCCCGGAATTCACGGGAAAGAACGGGCCGGGACAGAGCCCGGCCCCTACTGAACGAATACGTTACAGCTCGTCGAAGAACTTGTCGTGGATGGCCCGCACTGCCCGGTTCACGTCCGCCTCGTCCAGCAGGACGGAAACCCGGATTTCCGAGGTGTTGATCATCTGGATATTGATGCCCGCCTCATAGAGGGCTTCGAACATCTTGGCGGCCACGCCGCAGTTGCTCATCAGGCCCACGCCCACGATGGAGACCTTTCCGATCTGGTCGTCGGACTCGATGTGATCGAAGCGCAGAGCTTCCTTGTGCTCGTTCAGGATGCCCTCCACCTCCTGCTGGTCCTTTTTGTGGATGGTAAAGGTAATGTCTTTGGTATCCTCCCGGCCGATGGACTGGAGAATTACGTCCACGTTGATGTTATGCTTGCTCAGCAGGTCAAAGACCTGGAAGGCCACGCCGGGATTGTGCTGCAGGCCCACCAGGGCCACCCGGGCGATGCTGGTATCTTTGGCGACGCCTGCGATGTTGGTCTTTTCCACTTTCGTAACCTCCTTGATTTTCGTGCCGGGCTTCCGCTCCAGGCTCGACACCACTTCCAAATTCACCCGGAACTTCTTGGCCAGCTCCACGCTGCGGTTATGGAGCACCTGGGCTCCCTGGCTGGCCAGCTCCAGCATCTCGTCATAGGTAATTTCCTCCAGCTTCCGGGCGGTGGGGACGATGCGGGGATCCGTGGTATACACGCCGTCCACGTCGGTGTAAATCTGACAGAGATCCGCCCGGAAGGCCGCCGCCAGGGCCACGGCGCTGGTGTCGGAGCCGCCCCGGCCCAGGGTGGTGACATCGCCGTTGCGGTCCACTCCCTGGAAGCCCGTGACGATGACGATGCGGTGCTGGTCCAGCTCCGTCTGGATGCGCTCGGAATCAATCCGTTTAATGCGGGCGTCGGCATGGACGGCGGTAGACTGGATGCCCACCTGCCAGGCCGTCAGGGATACGCAGGGCAGGCCCATGGCCTCCAGGGCCATGGCGCAGAGGGCGACGCTGATCTGCTCTCCTGTGGAAAGGAGCATATCCAGCTCCCGCTTGGAGGCGTTGGGGTTGATCTCCCCCGCCTTTTCAATCAGGTCGTCGGTGGTGTCCCCCTGGGCGGACAGGACCACAATCACGTCATTGCCCTTGACGTAGGTCTCCGCGATGATTCGTGCGACATTTTGGATGCGCTGGGCATCCTTCACGGAGCTGCCGCCGAATTTCTGTACAATTAAACTCATATGTCGGTCTTCCTTTTCCGCTTGAAATCAGGTTGGACGGGGAAGGCGCTCTCCCCCGCTCTATCATATGCGGCGGGCGGCGCGCCGGGTCAGCTGTCCAATACCCGCATGCAGGCCAGCACGTTTAAAGAGCGGGACTGCTGGGCCGCGTCCGTCCCGCTGAGGGGCTCGGTCAAAAAGGCGGTTTCCCCGTCCTCGCTGAGGACCTCCACCTGGCCGAAGGCCAAGGCCGCGTCGGTGAGACTGCCCTCAATGCGGAAATAGTGCCGGGTCTTCAGCTCAAACGGGTTCTGGAAACCTTCCGCATCCGCCGACCAGCCAATCTCCTCCCGCTTGGGGCTCTGCTGAAGGCACTCCATCACATCCGCCACACAGGCGGAGGCGGTGGGCAGCTCCCCGGCTCCCCTGCCGTAAAACATCACCTCGCCGGTGGCGTTGCCCCGGATCATCACAGCGTTGAACACATCCTCTACGCTGGCCATGGGGTTCTCCTCGGGAATCAGGTGGGGGGCCACATAGGCCGTCCGCCCGCCGCCGGGAAGGCGCGCCGCCCGGCCCAGCAGCTTGATGCGATACCCCGCCCGCTGGGCGATCTTCACGTCCCGGAGGCTCAGCTTGCTGATGCCCTCCATGGGCACCCCCTCCGGGTCGATCTGGCTGCCGAAGGCCAAATCCCCCAGGATGCAGATTTTCCGCCCCGCGTCGATGCCCTCCACGTCGGCGGTGGGGTCCGCCTCGGCGTAGCCCTTGGCCTGGGCCTCCCGGAGGGCATCGGAGAAAAAGGCCCCGGTGCGGACCATACGGGTGAGGATATAATTGGTGGTGCCGTTTAAAATACCGTAGACCTCGTCTATTCGGTTGGCCGCCATGCACTGGGTCAGAGGGTGGAGCACCGGAATGCCGCCGCCCACGCTGGCCTCAAAAAGGTAGCTGACGTTCTTCTTTTTCGCCAGGGCCAGCAGCTCGCAGCCCTTTTCCGCCACCAGCTGCTTGTTGGCGGTGACCACATGTTTCCCCGCGGAGAGGCACCGCTTGGTGTACTCATAGGCCGCCTCCACGCCGCCGATGGTCTCCACCACCACCCGGATGCCGCCGTCCTCCTCAATCTTCTTAAAATCGTCCGTCATCAGCTGGCGGTAGGGCCCGTCCTTAAAATGCCGGACCAGCACGGCCTTCACCTGCAAAGGCTCTCCCAGCTTCCGCTCGATCTGCCGGGCGTTTTCCGCCACCACCTTGGCAACACCGGTGCCCACGGTGCCCAGGCCCAGAATCGCAATCTGTATCATTCTGCAACCCTCTCTCTTTATCCAGCTAAAATCTCAAATTTCAGCACGCCCTCCAGGGCGGTCACATCCCCCATCAACTGCTCTAAAGACTCCTCCATCCGGCTGGTCTCGGCGGAGATGGTCACCGCCGCGCAGCCGTTGGTGGGAATGCTTTGGTTAATGGTCAGGATATTGGCGCCGGAGGCGGCGAACACCGCCAGCACGCCGCTCAGCACCCCTGCCATGTCCTTAAGCATGGCGTAAAAGGTGATGATGTGCTCCGCCTTCATATCGTTGAAGGGCTGGACGGAATCCTTGTATTTATAGAAGGCGCTCCGGCTGATGCCCGCCAGTTTTGTGGCCTCCCCCACGGTGTCCGCCTCGCCGGTCTGCATCATCCGCTTGGCCTCTGCCACCTTGACGAAGATTTCCGGCAGCGCCTCTGCCGCCACAATATAATATTTGATTGCTCTCGCCATAGCATCCTCCATCCGCGCCGCCCCATCCGGCGGTCCAGTCCGCCCATTGCGGTCATTTGTCCTTCCTGCATGGTAGCATATTTTCACCGGCTCCGCAACTGTCGGATTCGGGGAAACTTCCCGGAAAATCCCCCTTTCCGGTGGGCAAAATGCCGGGACATACGGATAAAAACGCAGTCCGGGGGATGAATATACATTTGAATATTCATTTTTCTTCTGTGTCATGTCATAAAATCCACAAAACTCTCCGTGCATTCCGGAATTTTTCGGCAATTTAGGAGAAATGCGCCAAATAAATATGCAAAATCTCTGAAAAAGTATTGACAGATTCGCCGGTCCGTGCTAAGGTAGCCACAGTTCAAGGGGGCTGACTCCCGAAGCTTTCCGCCCAAGGCGCCCGGTCCCCCAGGCAAAGACTTTTGGATGAAAAGGATGATGGTATCATGAAGAAGATGCTGACTCTGCTCTTGACCCTGGCCATGGTTTTCAGCCTGGCCGCCTGCGGCGGCGGCAAGCCCGCCGAAAACGCCGGGGACTCCGCTCCTGCCGACACCTCCGCCCCCGCCGATACCGGCAGCACAGACGCCGGAACCGATGCGGGAGCCGATGTTCCCGCCTTCACCACTGTGGAGGAGGGCAAGCTCCACATGTCCACCAACGCCGCCTTCCCTCCCTATGAGATGACCACCGACGCCGGCGGCTTCGAGGGCATCGACGTGGAAGTGGCTCAGGCCATCGCTGGCAAGCTGGGCCTGGAGCTGGTGGTGGACGACATGGGCTTTGACGCCGCCCTGCTGGCCGCCCAAAACGGCCAAAGCGACATGGTCATGGCCGGCGTCACCGTCAACGAGAAGCGGCTGGCCGTCATGGACTTCTCCGACAGCTACGCCACCGGCGTGCAGGTGGTCATTGTCAAGGAGGGTTCCGCCATCCAGACCCTGGACGACCTGGCAAACGCCCAGATGATCGGCTGCCAGAAGGCTACCACCGGCTATATCTACTGTTCCGATACTCCGGAAAACGGCGGCTATGGCGAGGACCACGTCACCGCTTATGAGACCGGCGCCCTGGCGGTCCAGGCCCTGGTAAACGGCCAGGTAGACGCGGTGGTCATCGACAACGAGCCCGCCAAGAGCTTCGTAGCCGCCAACGAGGGCCTGAAAATCCTGGATACCGAGTTCGCCGTGGAGGACTACGCCATCGGCTTCGCCAAGGGAAATACCGCCCTGCTGGACGCCGTCAACGCCGCCATGGCCGAGCTGAAGGCCGACGGCACCTTCCAGGACATTGTGGACAAATATATTACCGCTGAGTAAGCTCTTTGGGGAGGGCGGTCTTTAGGACCGCCCTTTTCCCGTATTCTGTAAAGAGAAAGGAGACCCCCATGAAAGCTACGCTCCCAGAGCGGTTTTACACCGCCTTTCTGGAGGGAGACCGCTGGAAGCTCTACCTCCAGGGCGTCGCCTCCACCCTGGAGCTGACGGTCATCGCCCTGATCCTGGGCATCCTCCTGGGGCTGGTGGTGGCGGTGATCCGCACGGCCCACGACCAGCAGCGCCTGGGCCAGCACAATCCCATTCTGGCCCTGCTTAATTTCCTGTGCAAGGTCTATACCACCGTCATCCGAGGCACCCCCATGATGGTCCAGCTGCTGATCTGGGGGTTTGTCATCTTCAAGACCAGCCGGAATCACACCATGGTGGGAGCCCTGGGCCTGGGCATCAACTCCGGGGCGTATGTGGCGGAAATTGTCCGGGGCGGATTGATGAGCGTGGACATCGGCCAGACCGAGGCGGGCCGGTCCCTGGGACTGAACTACTTGGACACCATGCGCTTCATCGTCATTCCCCAGGCGTTCAAGAACATCCTGCCCTCCCTGGCCAACGAGTTCATCACCCTCTTTAAGGACACCTCCCTGGTCCAGGCCATCGGCGGCATGGAATTGGTCTATTATGCCCAAACCATCGGCGGCAGGACCTTTGACCTTATGCCCCCCTATATCGGCATCGCGCTGATGTACTTACTTCTGGTGATACTCTTCACCTGGCTCCAGGGGAAACTGGAAAGGAGGCTGCGGGAAAGTGATCGACGTTAAAAACCTCTCCAAGTCCTTCGGGGACCATCTGGTGCTAAACGATATTTCCCAGCACATTCACCCCGGGGAAAAGGTGGTGGTCATTGGGCCCTCCGGCTCCGGCAAGTCCACCTTCCTGCGGTGCCTGAACCTGCTGGAGACCCCCACCAGCGGGACCATCACCTTCCAGGGCACAGTCATCACGGACCCCAAGGTGAAAATCGACCAGGTGCGCCAGCAAATGGGCATGGTGTTCCAGCACTTCAACCTCTTCCCCAACATGACCATCCGGAAGAATATCACCCTGGCCCCGGTGCGCACGGGATTGATGCGCCAGGAGGAGGCCGACGCCCAGGCGGACGCCCTGCTCCAGCGGGTGGGCCTGACGGACAAGGCCGGTGCCTATCCCAGCCAGCTCTCCGGCGGGCAGAAGCAGCGGGTGGCCATTGTCCGGGCCCTGGCCATGAAGCCCCAGCTGATGCTGTTCGACGAACCCACCTCCGCCCTGGACCCCGAGATGGTGGGCGAGGTGCTGGACGTTATGAAGGAGCTGGCCCGGGACGGCATGACCATGGTGGTGGTGACCCACGAGATGGGGTTTGCCCGGGAGGTGGGCAGCCGGGTGCTGTTCATGGCCGACGGGAAGGTACTGGAGGAAGCGCCTCCCACAGAGCTTTTCGGGAATCCCCAGCACCCCAGATTAAAGGACTTTCTCAGCAAGGTGCTTTGAGCGCATACAAATCAAAGGCCCTGCCGCCGTGCCGGCGGCAGGGCCTTTTTGTTTACTTCGTTCCGAAAATCCGGTCTCCTGCATCCCCCAGACCGGGGACGATATACCCGTTTTCGTTCAGCTTCTCGTCCACCGCGCCGCAGTAAATATCCACGTCCGGGTGGCTCTTTTGAATGCGGGCGATGCCCTCCGGCGCAGCCAGGAGGACCATCAGCTTAATAGCGGCGCAGCCGTATTCCTTCATGAACCCAATGGCCGCGTCGGCGCTGCCGCCGGTGGCCAGCATGGGATCCACGATGAGCACATCCCGCTCCGCCACGTCCTTGGGCATCTTGCAGAAGTACTTCACCGGCTCCAGGGTCTCCTCGTCCCGGTACAGGCCGATATGCCCCACCCGGGCGGAGGGCACCATCCGCAAAACGCCGTCCACCAGACCCAGCCCTGCGCGGAGAATGGGCACCACGGCGAACTTCTTGCCCTTGAGCATGGGGGCGGTGGTCTCGCAGATAGGGGTTTCCACCTGGCAGGTGGTCAGGGGCAGGTCCCGGGTAGCCTCGTAGGTGATGAGCATGCCGATCTCGGAGACCAGCTCCCGAAAGTCCTTGACGCTGGTGTTCTTATCCCGGAGGATGGTCAGCTTGTGGGCCACCAACGGGTGATCCATGACGTGTACTTTTCCGTTCATAAAAACGCTCCTTCTATTTTATTTATATGTCAGTGGTGAAACGCCCGCCTTCTCCCGGCGGAGCCGTTCCGCCTGGGGCGGGCGGAGGTAGACCGGGGCCAGCTCCTGGGCGGAGACCAGAACGCCGTTTTTTGCCAGCTCCTCCGCCTCCAGGGCAACGCTCACAGCGTTTTCCTTCACCAAATGGGCCGGCGCCAGACGGCAGGATATTCCTGCCGCCATCAAAAACTCATAGCTCATCCGTCCCCCGTCCCCCAGGACGGTCTTGGGCCGGGGATCCCCCCGCAGCTCCTCCGCCAGGTCGGCCAGGGCGATGGCCCGGTCCTCCGTCAATCGGGTGAGGGCGCCGTCCTTTGCCTCGAAGAGGGCGTTGTAGACCTGCTGCCGCCGGGCGTCCATGGCGCAGACCACCAGCCCGTCCATAAAGGCCACGTTTCGGGCCAGGGCCGCCAGAGTGGACACCGCCGTGCAGGGCTTGTCTGCTGCCCAGGCCAGTCCCTTGGCGGCGGATACGCCGATGCGCACCCCGGTAAAGGACCCCGGCCCTGCCGAGACAGCAATAACGTCCAGGTCCGCCGCCGTCATATCCGTATTGCACAGCAACAGCTCCACCAGGGGCATGAGGGTCCGGCTGTGGGTCAGCCCCGTGTCCTGAAAGGCGGAGGATAGGACCTTCCCGTCCTCGGTGACGGCGGCGGAGACGGCCTTGGCGGCGGTTTCCAGCGCTAAAATTCTCATACCGGCCCCACTCCTTCCACGGTGATCAGCCGCCAGTTTTCGTTTTCCGGGCAGCGGGCGATAGTGACGGTAACGGCGTCCCCCGGCAGGGCCTCCTCCACCCGCTCGCTCCACTCCACGGCGCACACGCCCCCCCGGTCCAGATAGTCCTCCCAGCCGATGTCAAAGAGTTCTTCCGCCCCCTCCAGGCGGTACATATCGAAGTGGAACAGGGGCGGGCCCTTCCCTTCGTACTCGTTGACAATGGTGAAGGTGGGGCTGGTCACCCGGCCCTCATAGCCCAATCCCCGGGCAAGGCCCCGGGTAAAGGCGGTCTTCCCCATCCCCAGGTCCCCCCGGTAGGCCACCACGGCCCCGGGGGCCAGGACGGCGGCCAGGCGGCGGCCCATGGCCTCGGTCTCCGCCTCGCTGTGGGAAACGTAGTCCACAAACGGGCCTCCTTTCCGGTCTTTGCCTAAAATCAATTCAGTATACCACAAAATAAATAAAGTGTAAAAAGAAATTTTCCGGCGTTTACAGGTTTTTTGTTTTGTGGTATAGTAATTTGTTGTGCCACCAGTCGTACAAACCCAAACTCCAAGGAGCGTATCATGCTGAACCGATTAAAAGACACCCTGGCAGACTTTATCCAGCAGGCCGATTTGGTGCTGCTGGGCCTTTGCGGTGCCGCCACGCTGTACGGCATCGTCCTGGTGTTCAGCGCCACCCGGTACATGGACCCCGCCACCGGGCTCCGGCGGATGATTATCCAGTGCGCGGCCCTGGGGCTCGGCGTCTGCGTGTATATTTTCTTTTCCATGCTGGACCTGGAGTCCATCACCCGGAAATGGAAGTGGATTCTGGCCTTCAACGTGGGCTTTATTCTCCTGCTGCGGACACCCTTCGGCGTGGCGGGCAATACCGGCAACCGGGCCTGGCTGAAATTCCCCTTCATCCCCTTCCAAATCGGCCCGGCGGAGGTGGTGAAAATCTCCTTTGTCCTGCTGCTGGCCAAGCAGATTGAGTGGCTCTGGGAGGAGAAGGGAGACGTAAAATCCTTTAGCTCCGCCTTCTTTGTAGCGGCCCACACCTTCGGCCTTTGCGGGCTGTACTTCCTGGTCTCCCACGATATGGGCAACGGCCTGGTATTTGTCTTCATCTTCCTCTGCATGGCCTTTGTGGCGGGCTTTGCCCTGCGGTGGTTTTTCCTGCTGTTCGCCGGGGCGGGCGGAGCCATGGCCGCCGTGCTTCTGCTGGACCTGGTGCCGGACAACATGAAGTATATGCTCAACCGCTTCACGGTCCTCTTTGACCACAGCTTCGACCCCCAGGGAGTGGGCTGGCAGCAGACCCGGAGCCTGCTGGCCATCGGCTCCGGCGGCCTCTGGGGCCAGGGCTATCTCGGCGGCAGCCAGACCCAGAGCGGCAGCGCCTCCCTCCCCGCCAAGCAGACCGACCTGATTTTCTCCGTGGCGGGGGAGGAGCTGGGCCTCTTCGGGTGCATTGCCATCATGCTGCTGCTGCTGGCGATCATTTTCCGCATCCTTTTGGTGGCCCGGAAGGCCCGAACCCCCTTCTACCGCTATGTCTGCGTGGGCATGGCCTCCATTCTGATTTTCCAGACTGTCATTAACATCGGCATGTGCCTCTTCGTCATGCCTACCATCGGCATCACCCTGCCCTTTTTCAGCTACGGCGGGTCCTCCGTCGTGACGCTGTACATGGCTATGGGAGTGGTGTCCGGCATCAAAAAGCGGTCCCCGGAGATGCGGAGGACCGCCCGGTCGCCTTTGCGGTGAGAAAGGAGTAAAGGAATGGACGAGAACCGGCAAACCGTTGTCAAAAAGACCGTCAGGACCGGCGTCACCTTTGGCAGCGCCCTGGCTATGGTCATCAGCTACACCACCTGGAAATCCGTAGGCTGGGCCATCTTCCACGGGCTGCTGAGCTGGGTGTATGTGCTGTATTTTGTGCTGAGGTACTAGGGCTTGCTTGAAAAATGACAAAACGCCCAAACAATGGGCCTTTTTCTGCCATACACCGTTAAATTTTCTTGCCACTCGTCAGGATGCCTGCGAAGATTTGCCTTGTCTGGCAAAAAAATTCCTCGCTGTTGGGCATATCGCCAATTATCAAACAAGGCCTAGGCCTTTCCGCCGCCCCGGAAAACCGGGGCGGCGCTTTTTCGCATAATTTCACAGAATGGGAAAACACTACTCCCGTACCAATTCATACAGGAGGATGATTTCCCATGAAACACCATCTGACACGAGCCGCCGCCCTGCTGGCTTTGACGGCGGTGCTGCTGACGGGCAGCGCCTCGGCGCTGTTTGGCAAAAAAGCCGAGGAAACGCCCCCGGAGGGGGCCCCCCAGGTCTGGGATCTGGAAATCCGCACCTACCAGGGCATCCCCGGTCAGGGGCAGTTCCTGGCCTCGGACCCGGAGGGGGACGAGATGACCTTCGCCCTGGCGGACGAACCCCGGAAGGGCACGGTGGTCATTGAGGGGGACAGCTTCACCTACACCCCCGACGAGGGCATTACCGGCTCCGACCGCTTCACCTACACGGCCACGGACAGCCAGGGCAACGCCTCCGCCCCCGCCAAGGTCACCGTCGCCATTGATAAAACCCGCTCCGGCGTCACCTACGCCGATCTGGAGGGCTGTCCCGCTGCCCGGGCCGCCCAGACCCTGGCGGAAAAGGGCATTTTCACCGGCGGAAAAATTGGGGATTTCTACTACTTCCAGCCGGACCAGCCGGTGAGCCGCAGCGAATTTCTCGCTATGGCCCTGGAAACGGCGGGGCGGGAAGTCACCGGCGTCACCATGACAGGCTTTTGTGACGATATGAGCATTCCCACCTGGGCCAAGGCCTACGCCGCCGCCGGCGCGGCAGACGGCGTCATCCGGGGCAGCTCCACCGCCGAAGGCGTGGCCTTCCGGGGGGACGAGACCGTCACTTTTAATGAGGCGGCCACCATTCTGGACCGGGTGCTGGACCTGGGCGACGTGGACCTGGACGTATGGTACGCGGACCGAGGCGCGGCTCCCTCCTGGGCGGCCCAGGCCGTGGGGAACATGGAGGCGGTCAGTGTTCTCTCCGCCGGGAGCTTTGGCAGCCAGTCTATGGAGCAGGCGGTGACCCGGGCCGACGCGGCCCAGATGCTGGAAGCCGCCGGCATCCTGCTGGAAGGTGAGGAGGCGCCCCGGGGCCTCTTTAGCTGGTTGGGATAACGCCGCCTTGGGGCATATGGAACGAAGGCCCGCCCCAGGCCTCTCACCCATTTTCAACACACTGAGCCCGCCGGATATTCCGGCGGGCTTTTGTCCAGGTGAAAGCGGCCCATCGGAAAACTCCGCCGGCGGCGTTCGCCGGCCCCGCAGAACGGAACAGCCGCTCCCAGCCGGGAACGCGCTCTTCCGGGACAGCCATAGACACCGCAAATGCTTGCAGACCGCCCGAAAGCATGGTATACTGATGCCATGTAAAGGGGGATGAACTATGGAACCCATCCAATATCTATGGAAAGACCGCAAACGCTTTTTCGGCCTGCCCCTGTCGTTCACTCAGTACCGGCTCAGCGAAGACCGGCTGTTCTGCGAGACGGGGTTTCTCAATGTAAAATCTGACGAGGTGCTGCTCTACCGGGTACGGGACCTGCGGCTGACCATAAGCCTGGGCCAGCGCATCTTCGGCGTGGGGACGGTGTGCGTCGTGTCCTCGGACAAGAGCATTCCCCACCTGGATTTAAAAAATGTAAAGGACCCCAGGACGGTGAAGGAGCTGATTCACCAAAACGTGGAGGCGTCAAAGGACAAACGACGCATGCGGGCCACCGAGCTGCTGGGCGGAGAGGACGGCCCCGACTGCCAGGAGTACAGTGAGAACCTGGCTCTGGAAGAGGAGGAAACCTAACCCAAAAACGCCGGAATCCCGCTCTCTTTTCCTCTGTTTTTTGTTAATCTTTCCTAAAAAAGAGATTGCATTTCCCCACCGCTTTGCTTATAATCAAGGGAAGAACTTGAAAAGAGGGTGTTACCCACCATGCACACTGAACAAAAGCTGAACATGACCATGCTCTGCGATTTTTACGAGCTGACCATGGGCAACGGCTATTTCCAGGCGGGCTTCCAGAACCGGATTACCTATTTCGACGTGTTCTTCCGGGACGTGCCGGACAGGGGGGGCTTTGCCATCTGCGCGGGCCTGGACCAGCTCATCGACTACATTTTGGACCTTCACTTCGACGAGGAGGACATCGAATACCTGCGAAGCCGGAATCTGTTCGATCCGGAATTCCTGGCCTATTTAAAAGATTTCCGCTTCACCGGGGACATCTGGGCCATTCCCGAGGGAACTCCCATCTTCCCTCAGGAGCCCGTGGTCACCGTCCGGGCCCCCGCCATCCAGGCCCAGCTCATTGAGACCTTTACCCTGCTTGCCATCAACCACCAAAGCCTAATCGCCACCAAGGCCAACCGCATCGTCCGGGCAGCCCAGGGACGGACGGTGCTGGAATTCGGTTCCCGCCGGGCCCAGGGCACCGACGGGGCTATCACCGGTGCCCGGGCGGCTTACATCGGCGGCTGCGCCGGAACGGCCTGCACCATCTCCGACCAGCTTTTCGGCGTCCCCGCCGGGGGCACGATGGCCCACGCCTGGGTCCAGATGTTCGGCACCCAGTACGAGGCCTTCGAGACCTACTGCAAGCTCTATCCACACAACGCAACGCTGCTGGTGGACACCTACAACACCCTGAAATCCGGCGTGCCCGACGCCATCCGCGCCTTTGACGCCGTGCTCAAACCCCTGGGTATTAAGAAGTGCGGCATCCGCCTGGACTCCGGCGACATCGCCTACCTCACCCAGAAGGCCCGGAAGATGCTGGACGACGCGGGCTGGACGGAGTGCCAGATTTCCGCCTCCAACTCCCTGGACGAGTATATCATCCGGGACCTGCTGATTCAGGGGGCCCAAATCGACCTGTTCGGCGTGGGTGAGCGGATGATTACCGCCAGCAGCCAGCCGGTCTTCGGCGGGGTGTACAAGCTGGTGGCCGTGGAGGACGAAACGGGGAAGGCGGTCCCGAAAATCAAGGTCAGCGAAAACGTGGACAAGATCACAAATCCCCACTATAAAAAAGTCTACCGCATTTTCGACCGGGCCAGCGGCAAGGCCGAGGCGGACTATATCACCGTTTGGGACGAGACCGTGGACGAGACCCGGAGCCTGGAGCTCTTTGATCCCCGGGCTACGTGGAAACGGAAGACCTACACGGATTTCATCGCCAAGCCTCTCCAGCGGCCCATCTTCCTGGGGGGGAAGCTGGTGTACCAGCGACCCGGCCTCCGTGAGATTCAGGCATACTGCAAAGAGCAGGTGGATACCCTGTGGGACGAGGTCAAACGGTTTGAAAACCCGCATACATTTTATGTGGATCTCAGCCAGCGTCTGTGGGACATTAAGCAGGGACTGCTCCGTCAAAGCAAGTAAGCACCAGGGCCGGGCGGGAAACGCCCGGCCCGAATTTTATCTATTTTTAATATTTTGGTGTTGAAGACGGCGGCGTCTTTTTGTATAATAGGAAGGCCAAACGTGGAAACTGCCAGTGAGGAGGCGAGGCGCTTTGCGTAAGAACATTCCCCATATCCCCCCGGTGGAGGAGCGGATTGAGCGGAAAATTTCCGCCGCCGCCAGCATTTCCATGTGCGCGCTGACGGTGATTGCCCAGATCGCCACCTCCCTGCTGATCTCCCATCTCCTGGCGGAGTACTCCAGCTATGTCTACGCCCTGCTGCTCATCGCCGGTGCGGCGGTGGCCATCTGGGTCTATCAGCGGCCCGGAAGCCCCACCTACAAGCTGGTGTGGATGTGTTTGCTGCTGGCCATGCCGGTATCCGGCATGATTCTGTTCTGCCTCTGGGGCGGGGCTCATCAGGTCAAGCAGCTCAGCCTTCGAAACGTGCCCCCCATTCCCTGTAAAGAAAGCCAGCGCATGGCCAGCGAAATCGACTTGGCCCGTCTCCGGCGGCAGTCCCCGGCCTGGGGGCGGCTGGCGGCGTATCTGGAAAAGCGGGGGTTTTTGCTCTACCGAAACACCGAAGCCGTTTATTTTAAAGAGGGCGAGGCTTTCTTCGAAGACTTGATTTCCCGCCTGGAACAGGCGGAGATTTATATCTTCCTGGAATACTATATTTTAGCGGAGGGGAAGCTCTGGGACCGCATGTTCGCCATATTAAAGGAGCGGGCCGCCGCCGGGGTGGAAATCCACATCACCTTCGACGATTTCGGCAACCTCACCCGCTTCTCCGACGAAACCCTCCAGGCCCTCCAGAACGCGGGCATTGAGGTAAAGGTCTTCAACCCCGTCCACCGCTATGTGAACCGCATCTATTTCAATTACCGGGACCACCGGAAAATCGCTGTCATCGACGGGCAATACGCCTATACCGGAGGCATCAACATCGCCGACGAATACGCCAACCTCATCGTCCGCTTCGGCCACTGGAAAGACACCGCCGTGCGCATCGAGGGCGAGGGGGTCTGGGGCTTCGCCACCCAGTTCATGCAGATGTGGAAGATGATGGGCGGCTCTTTCCACAACGAGGACGACTATTACCGCCCCCGTCATCCGGTGGAAACCGCCAAAGGCTGGTGCCAGCCCTTCACCGACGGGCCGCTGAACAACCCGGATAACCCCATTGAGGAAATCTATTTGCAGCTTATTGCCTCCGCCCAGAAGATGCTTTACCTCACCACCCCCTACTACGCCGTGGAGGACTCCATGCAAAAGGCCCTTTGCATTGCCGCCGACGCGGGGGTAGATGTGCGGCTGTTTATCCCCGGCATCCCGGACCATCACAAGTTCACCTATATGGTGGCCGAAACCTACTGGGGGGAACTGCTGAGCCACGGCGTGAAGATTTACAAATACACCCCCGGTTTCCTTCACGCCAAAAGCGTCATGGCGGACCGGGAGGTGGCTCTGGTTGGCAGCACCAATATGGATTACCGGACCTTCCAGCTCCACTATGAATGCGGCGTGCTGCTGTACCATACGCCGGTAGTGGAGGATCTGCTGGAGGATATGGACGGCATCCTGGCACAGAGCGCGCCCTATACCCTGGAGGACTGGAACCGGCGGCCCTGGCTTCGCAGGATGTGCGCCTCCGTCTTCCGGCTGGGCTCTATCTGGCTGTAAAACGCCAAGGGGGAGCGGGCTCCCCCTTGAGAATCCCCCACCACCAGTCTCTGGACTGGTGACGCCGCCCAAGGCCGGCTGGAGCATTGGAATTTTTGTGACGCACATGTCGCTACAAAAATGATTTCATTTTGGCTAGGAGAGTCACTTATGTCCCGCGACCTCACCACTCAAGAGACCGCCGAGCGCAGTCTCATCAAGACCTACCGCAAATCTCTGTGGAATCCCTTTATTGCCGCCGTAAAGCGGTATGAGCTGATTTCGCCGGGGGACCACATCGCCGTCTGTGTCTCCGGAGGAAAGGACTCCTTCGTCCTGGCCAAGCTGATGCAGGAGCTCCGCAAACACACGGACCACCCCTTCCAGCTGACCTTCCTGGCTATGGACCCGGGCTATAACCAGGCCAACCGGGCGCTGCTGGAGAAGAACGCCAAACGGCTGGGCATACCTCTCGCGATTTTTGAAAGCGGCATCTTCCACGTGACGGTGCAGGTGGACAAAAACCCCTGTTACCTCTGCGCCCGGATGCGCCGGGGCAGTCTCTACGCCAGGGCTCAGGAGCTAGGCTGCAACAAAATCGCCCTGGGGCACCATTTCTCCGACGTGATCGAGACCACCCTGCTGGGCCTCTTTTACGGCGCCCAGCTCCAGGCCATGCCCCCCAAGCTCCGCAGCAAAAACTTCCCCGGCATGGAGCTGATCCGCCCGCTGTACTGCGTCCATGAGGACGCCGTGGTCAACTGGCGGAATTACAACGATCTCCATTTCCTCCAGTGCGCCTGCCGCTTTACGGAGGCCCGGGACGCCTCCGGCGACGGCGTGGGAGACAGCAAGCGCCAGGAGATAAAGCTCCTTCTGCGGGAGCTGAAAAAGACCAACCCCAACATTGAAAAAAGCATCTTTCGGGCCATTCACGGGGTCCAGCTGGACACCTTCCCCGGCTTTAAACACCGGGGCGCGGCCTACGCATTCACCGATATTTATAATGGCTCCCCTTGGTTTGACGGCGGAGCCAACGCGTAAGAGGGAGGAACAAATCATGGATTTCTATCGCTGCGAAAACCCGGACTGCGGCTTTGTGTCTGAGGCGGAGCCGGACGTCTGCCCCCGCTGCGGCGGGACCTTTTTCACCGCCCTGACGGAGGAGGAGATGACCGCCTCTGACTGGGTAAACCTGGGAAACCAGGCCGTGGACGAGAAGCGGGAGACCGACGCCCTGGCCGCATACCAGCGGGCGGCGGCGCTGAACGATCCCCTGGGACTGACGAACCTGGGCTGGTGCCTGGAGGCAGGCATCGGCGTAACGGCCGACCCCAAGCAGGCCGTGATGCTCTATGCCCAGGCGGCGGAGCAGGAGTACATGCCCGCCCTGACAAACCTTGGGTACTGTTATACATACGGCATCGGCGTGGAAACGGACTATGACAAGGCTTTGAAGTGCTTCCAGACAGGGGCGGAGCAGGGCTTCCCCCGGGCGCAGTTCCTGCTGGCCGAGGCGTACCGCCGGGGCAGCGGCGTGGAGGCCGACGAGACGGAGGCCGCCAAATGGTACCAGTCCGCCGCCTGGCTGGGCTATCCCGGCGCGCAGACGGAGCTGGGCCGGTGCCTGGAATTCGGCACGGGGGTAGAAGAGGACCTGGAGCAGGCCGTGAAGTGGTACACCGCTGCCGCCGAGCAGGGCAACGCCCCCGGCATGTGCTGTCTGGGCTTTATGTACGAGTCCGGACGCGGCGTGGAACAGAGCTGGGAGACCGCCGTGGAGTGGTACCGCAAGGCCGCTGAAAAGGGCTATCCCCGGGCGCTGTGCAATCTGGCCTGGTGCCATGAGCACGGCGAGGGCGTGAAGCGGGATTTCGCCGAGGCCGTCCGTCTTTACCGGATGGCGGCGGATCAGGAGTATCCCCGGGGCCAGCTGTGCCTGGGCCTTTGCTATGAACGGGGCCGGGGCGTTCCGGTGGATAAGGCCGCCGCCGTGGAGTGGTACCGCAAAGCCGCCGAGCAGGGCGACGAGGACGGTGCCTGCTGCCTGGGCTTTATGTACGAAAGCGGCGAGGGTGTAGAACAAAGCTGGGAGTCCGCCGTGGAGTGGTACCGCAAGGCCGCCGAGGGCGGGCTGTCCCGGGGCATGTGCAACCTGGCCTGGTGCTATGAGTACGGCAAGGGCGTGGAGAAAAACCCGGAGGAGTCCTTTGTCTGGTACAGCAAGGCGGCGGAGCAGGGAGACCCCCGGGGCCTTTTCAGCGTGGCCCGCGCCTATGACTACGGCATCGGCACGGAACAGAACCCTGAGAAGGCCGCCCAGTGGTATCAAAAGGCCGCCGACGCCGGGTCCGCCCCCGCCACCTGTGATTTGGGCGTGTGCTACGAGCGGGGAGAAGGCGTGCCCCAGAGTTATGAGAAGGCGGTGGAACTCTACCGCAAGGCCGCCGAAATGGGCAACGCCCCAGGCCAGTGCAATCTGGGCTTCATGTACGAGTCCGGACGCGGCGTGGAGCAGAGCTGGGAGGAGGCGGTAAAGTGGTACAGCGCCGCCGCTCAGCAGGGCTTCCCCCGGGCCATGTGCAACCTGGCCTGGTGCTATGAGACGGGGAACGGCGTGGAGCGCAACCTGACCCGGGCCGTCCATTGGTACCGCAAGGCGGCGGACCAGGAGGACCCCAGGGGCCTGTTCTGCCTGGGCCGCTGCTACCGGTACGGCAAGGGCGTGGAACAGGATTACGCCGAGGCCGTCAAATGGTACCGGCAGGCGGCGGACGCGGGCCACACCCGGGCCATGTGCGATTTGGGCGTTTGCTATGAATTTGGCGAGGGCGTGGAGGAAAGCCTGGAACAAGCCGTGGACTGGTACCGCAGGGCGGCGGAAAAGGGCGACCCCATGGGCCAGTGCAACCTGGGTTATATGTATGAGACGGGCCGGGGCGTGGAGCAGAGCTATGACGAAGCGGCGGAGCTCTACAAGCAGTCGGCGGAGGCGGGCTATCCCCGGGCCATGTGCTGTTACGGTTACGCCTTCGAGGCAGGCCAGGGCGTGGAAAAAGACATATCCGCCGCCGCGGAGTGGTACTGTCGGGCCGCCGGGGCCGGCGACGCCGCCGGGGCCTGCAACCTGGGTTATCTCTACGAGACCGGCGAGGGCGTGGAACAAAGCTGGGACCAAGCCGCGGCCTACTACCGGCAGGCGGCGGACCTGGGCCAGCCCCGGGGGCAGTACCTCCTGGGCTGGTGTTACGAGCACGGCAAAGGCGTGGCCCCCAGCATAGAGGAAGCGCAGGCTTTTTACGAGGCTGCGGCCAAGCAGGGTTATCAGCACGCCAAGGAAGCTCTGGAGCGTCTGAAAAGCGGAGCAAAGCCCGCTCCCCAGCCGGAGAAAAAGAAAGAGCCGGAGAAAAAGGAGAAAAAGCCGGAAAAGGGCGGCTTTTTCAAGGGTCTCTTCGGCGGACGGAAGTAAAATTAAAGCGCCCGGAGCCTGGAGCTCCGGGCGCTTTTTCCCGGCGGGAAACCAGAGACAGGCGGCCTGGAAACTATTGACACAAAAATGGAAAGAATAGTATAATGGAGCATATTCCCTGACAGCTCCGCCCTTGGGGCCACCGGCTTTTCCGGCGGGAATCCCCAGATGCCGCGCCTTCTGAGCGCCGGAATGGAGAGTGCCAATGAACGATAAGCGAAACAAACGGGAAAAACGGAATGGCGCGCCCTTGCTCCTCTCTATCCTGCTGGTTTTCTGTCTTCTGGGGGCCATGGTGTATATGGTCTCCCGAAAGATATCCAAGGAAATGTCTGTCTCCGCCATCCAGAATGTCAGCGAGAGTCTGGACCTGATTCAATGCACCATCGAGGCGATTTTAAGAAGCGAGACGGAGTTTCAGACGCTGATTGCCCAGGAGGTTGGCCGGGCAGAGAATCCGGAGGACTATGTTCTGTCCTTTGACCGCAATCAGATGATGGCGAAGCTGTCTCTGATTCTCTCCGGAAAAACGGAAGGCGTTTCCAACACCGGGGAGCCTTTTACAGAGGAGGGCCTGGACTTCTCCGCCGGCGGGACGGTGATGGGGTTCCCGGTTTCCCAGACCTATCTGAATTACATGGGGACCTGGTCCTATACCATAAAAAGCCCCATAGAGCGGGACGGACAGGAAATCGGGACGCTCTATGCCGAGTACGTCTATGACGCCATCGACAAATCCCTTCCCAACGGGTTCTATAACCAGCAGGCCTCTCTCTACATTATGGACGCGGAGAGCGAGCGCTTCGTCCTCAAGCCCAAGGGGATGGGCCAGCGGAGCGCGGGCCACTTGAATCTGGCCGACTTCTACCGGGCCAACAGCATCCAGGACTCGGAGATCCGGACGGAGGTAGACGCGTGCCTGAGGGAGGGGCGGGGTCTCCTGTTTTACCATGATATCCGGGATACCAACGCCCTGAACTATATGTGGCCGGTGAACGGGGGGACCATCTTCCTGGTGGGCTACGTGCCTGTCCAGGCCATCCAGCAGGAGGGGCGGACCGTCAATCAGAACATCTATCTGGTTGTAAGCTCCATGCTGGCGGCGTTTTTCCTGTGCATTCTTCTGTACTACCTCAACTGGAGGCAGCAGGATAAGCTCCGAAAGGAGCAGGAGGAAGAGCGCAGACGCCACAGCCAGCAGCTGACGGACGCCCTGCAGGCCGCCCAGATTGCCAGCGAGTCCAAGACCACCTTCCTCTCCAACATGTCCCATGACATCCGCACGCCCATGAACGCCGTGCTGGGCTTCACAACACTTCTGGCCAAGGATGCGGAGAATCCCGCCAAGGTGCGGGAATACACCAAGAAGATTATGGCCTCCGGCCAGCACCTCCTCAGCCTGATCAACGATATCCTGGACGTTTCCAAGATTGAGAGCGGGAAGGTGGTACTCAACCTGGAGGAATTCTCCCTCAGCGGCGTGGTCTCCTCCGTGGAGGCCATCATCCAGCCCATGGCCAGGGCCAAAGGGCAGGAGTTCCACGTGGAGGTAACCGGCATCCGACACGAATACCTGGTGGGTGACGAGACGCGAATCAACCAGATTTTGATCAACCTTCTCTCCAACGCCGTGAAGTACACCCAGGAGAAGGGCCATATCTGGTTCCGCATCATCGGGCTGAAACAGCGTTCCAGCCAGTATGAACGACTGCGCGTGGAGGTGGAGGACGACGGCTACGGCATGACGCCGGAGTATTTGGAAACCATCTTTGACGCGTTTACCAGGGCGGAAAACAGCACGACCAACAAAGTCCAGGGCACCGGCCTGGGCATGGCCATCACAAAGAGCATTGTGGAGCTTATGGGCGGAACCA
Organism: Oscillibacter sp.; assembly: GCA_022801815.1. GTDB lineage: Bacteria > Bacillota > Clostridia > Oscillospirales > Oscillospiraceae > Oscillibacter. Next base: position 31,636 of record JAAWTB010000002.1, read on the forward strand.
TTGAGGTGTTCAGCGAGGTAAACCGGGGCTCCCTCTTCCGGGTGGAGCTGGAGCTCCGCGTCCTGGAAGAGCAGATAGACCGGGCCTTCTGGAAAGAGCAGCGCATTTCCTGGATCCCGGCAGTGGGAGGAGAACCGGAGGACTGGGAGGATATTCGGGTCCTTATGGAAAACTCCGGCGTCCGCCTGGACCCCGCCGCCAGCCTGGAGGAAGCTCTGGAGAAAATCCGGGACGAGGCGTGCCGTCTGGTCCTTCTGGACTGGGAGGCACTATGCCCGGACGGTCTCCGGGCGGCCAAAGCCCTTCGGGAGGCGCTTCCGGCGGACACGCCCATTCTGTTTCTGGCGGAACCGGAGGCAAAGGGGCTGGACGAAGCGCTCCGGTTCGGGCAGAGCGCCGTGCTTACAAAGCCCTTTTTCACCTCCGCACTCCGGGAGAAGGCGGCGGAGCTGTGGGAAGAACCCGGCGGAACGCCGGAACCGGACTTCGACACGGACGGCAATTTGCAGGGTCTGCGGTTCCTTGCCGCAGAGGACAACGAAATCAACGCGGAAATCCTGGTGGAGCTTCTGGACATCGAAGGGGCCTCCTGCGAGGTGGTGGAAAACGGCCGCCTGGCGGTGGAGCGTTTCCAAACGTCGGCGGCGGGCGAATTCGACGCGATTTTAATGGACGTGCAGATGCCGGTGATGAACGGGCACGACGCGGCCAGAGCCATCCGGGCCCTGCCCCGAAGCGACGCTGGGATCATTCCCATTATTGCCATGACGGCCAACGCCTTTGCCGAGGATGAAAAGGCCGCCCTGGACGCGGGCATGGACGCTCATGTGGCAAAGCCCCTGGATGTGGAGCTTTTAATAAAAGCAATCCGGCACTGTGCCAAGCGAAAGGAAGGATGAGCGTTATGAGGAAGCGCGCAAAGCGGGCGGCGGCCGCCTGCCTGGCAGGGCTGACGGCCCTGGCACTGGCCGCCTGCGGGGTCCATGAGGACCCGAAGAACCTGATTTCTCAGGAAGAGGCAGACACCCGGACCGTCAACTTCTTCAGTCCCATGGAGAAGACGGACCCCAACGCGGAAAACGTGGCCAGAACCGCATCGGACCTAACAGTGGCCATGGCGGAAGAATCGCTGAACGTGACCATGGTATACAGGACCTATACGGCAGAGAGCTATCAGGACAAAACCTACGACGAGGTCGTGTTAGACCGGGCATGGAACAATATGGACGATTTGTATCTTCTCAACCCGGATACCATCCTCGCTCTGGGGGCGGAAGGAAAGCTGATGGACCTGGCAGGACTGGACAGCGTCAAAAACCTGCGGGAGATCATCCGCACCGCTAACACGGTGGACGGGAAGCTGGTGGCCATCCCCCAGGAGGTGGTGGCCTATGGCCTGTTTGTCAACAAGGACCTGTTTGACCAATACGGCCTCGCCCTGCCGGAAACGCCGGAGGACTTCCTGGAGTGCTGCCGCGTTTTCAAGGAAAACGGAATTGAAACGCCCATCGGGGCGAACCGCTGGTGGCTGGAGACCTTCGTCTTCGCGCAGGCCTACGCGGATCTTTACAACGGCGGAAACACCGAGGCGGAAATCGCCGCCCTCAACAGCGGGGAGACCCGGTACAGCGACTATATGCGCCCCGCCTTTGAATTCCTCCAAACCCTTATGGACCATGGATATATCGACGCGGAGAAGGCCCTGGTCAGCGAGGCCATCGAGGCGGAAAGCTCGGATTTCCTGGCGGGAAAGACCCCCATTGTCATGGCCTACTGGGGTGCGGCGAACACGGAGACCGCATATGGAAAAACGGATTTTGAGATGCAGGTCATCGGGTTCCCCAGCAGCCGGGGACCCATGCCGGTGGTGACCATAACCGGCTTTGCCATAGGCGCGGAGGCAGAGCACCGGGAGGACGCGGCCCAGGTTCTGGACATCATGGTTTCCGACGAGGCGCTCCGGCTCTACTCCCAAACCAACCGGGTGATCTCCCCGTCCAAGAATGTAAAGGTGGACTGTGTCCCCGCCCTGCGTCCCCTGAACCAGCGGATTGAAGAGGGTATTTACGTCCTGGGTTCCAATGCGGGCATGGACGTGGAGCAGTGGGGAAACACCTGCCTGATTGTGCGGGAACTGTTGGGCGGAAGCTCCGTAGAGGAGTGCATGGCATTCCTTGACGCCCTTCAGGATGAGGCGCTGAGCGGGGCTTAAGGAGGAAACGCGGCGCGTTTTGCGAAGATCATAGAGCCGGCCCGGCGGAACGGCGTTCCACCAGGCCGGTTTTTTAGAGGAGGGCCGCAAACCTCCAGTACGAGCTCCCCTGCCCTGCCGCCGCAAAAGGGCCGTACCCCAATGGGTACGGCCCTTTTGCCCGCCGGGAAACCCGGTTGAACGCTTTGTCCCCTTCGCCCTTAAGCCAGGACGTCCAGCTTCTTGTATTGAGCCGTCCTCTCCGTCACGGCCTCCCAAGAGGGGCCGGAGCAGACAAACTCGTAATCGCTCCAAATCCGCTCCAGCTCCGCCTTGACCTGGGGAACCTCCTCCGGCCGCGCCGCACCGGTACGGACATAGTAATCCGGCAGCAGCGCTCCCAGGATGATTCCCGTCTCCGGTGCGGGAGGCTCCTGCCCTTGGACAAGAGCGGCAGCCATCTCCATCTGTCCGCTGAGATACGCTTCGGCTTCCAGATGGACCCCCATCATGCCGTTGAGGTCAAACACCTGGAACGGCGCGCCCGCCGGCGCGGGGACCTCGCTCCCCGCCCCCCAGAAGGCCGGGCTGTCCCCCAGCTCATAGAGCGCGCCGGCAAGGTCCCTCAGACCGTTGAATTCCTCCTCCGACGGCGGATTCTGGAAGGAATGCAGCGCCGTGTCCACGGCCCAGCCCAGGCGTCCCAGGGCCTCGCAGCCCGGAAGGACGGCCAGCCGCTCCCCCAGCTTCACCAGCCGGGCCAGGGACAGCAGTCCCCAAATCCGGACCCGGACATCCCCCAGGCCCGCCGCCTTCTCCTCCACCTGAGCGGGCGCGTCGTTATAAAGGATATGCTCGCTCTCCAGCCGCCCGATGCGCTGAGAACAATCATCCGTCAGTTTCTCGCCCACTTTGTCGTAAACCTCATCCTGGGCACTGTAAACCGTATCCGCCCGGTGCAGCCAAAGCTGGGCCCGATTCAAGTCCCCCCGGTCCATGGCGGCTGTGCCCAGGCTGTAATACGCCTTGGCCAATCCCACCCAGTCCCGTTTCTTTTGGCACTCCGCCAGCCGCTCCTCCGGGGAGGTCTCCTTTTTACCAAACAGCTTGAACATCTGAACTGCTTCCTTTCGTGTTTGTTTGCTGTTAAAATATAGCATCTTCCCCCCGGGAAGTCAAGGCCGCGGAAACAGGAAAACCATCCTCTGGGGGCTGGACAAAGTCACGGCTAACTGCTAAAATGAGAAACAGCAGCAGCCCCTGTTTCGGGGCGCAAGGAGGTACATAGAGGGATGAAAGAAAAGAAGGGCTTTTTCCTGCGGTGGCCGTGGAACGTGGTGGTGTATGTGGCGCTGTTCGCGGCGCTGCGGCTGTTCGCCGTCCCCATAATCCTGATTTTAATGGCGGTCCAGCGGAAGAACAATCCCCACGGGGTAGAAGAGGGCTACTGCCTCAGCCGGACGAGAAAGCGCATCACCTGGCTTCTCTGGGCCCTGCTGGTGCTGTTTCTAAGCGCGGCGATGCTCTGCTTGTTCCTGGTGGGGCTGAAGCAGGACCGGACTTATTTTGAAACCATGGATTATGTGACCCTGGCAGTCAGCGGCATCGGCGGCCTGCTCTTTTTGATTGGAGGGCTGTATCTGGCCTATGCCGCCATTCGGGACAGCTTTTTCCCGGCGAAGAGCGCCCTGGCCAAGTCCATTCGAAACCAGCTCCCCTACCCGGAGGAGGCCCCTCCGGTAGAAGAGCTTTTCGCTATGGTGGACCATGACCTTAAGGAAAACGGCCGGTGGTTCGGCCCCGTGGGCGTGGGCCGGGAGTGGGTCCTGGGAGACGGTGCCAGTAAAATTGAGCGCATCCGGGGCATCTTCATCATCAACGAGATTCACCGCCATCACACCCAGACGGGCACCCGCACCAGCCGGAACATGGAGCTGGTGCTGGTGGACGACTGCGGGCGGAGAAACGGCACCACCTTCCAGAACCTGAAGGAGCTGGAGGCCGCGGCGGACTGCGTGGCCCTCCGGGTCCCGGAAGCCCGGCGGGGCTCCGGAAGCCAGTGCTCCAGCTTCCTGGCCATGGATGACAGCGAACGGGAGGCCTTTGAGCGGGACTTCCGCCAGCGGCGGAACCTCCGGGCCTCGGAGGATGCCCGTCGGGAAAGTCTGCACAGCGGCCCCCAGGATATGATATTAAAGCGCCAGGACGGCGAAGTCACCTCCCGGGTAACCCCCTCCCTGGTGGCGGACGTATTGAAACGCTGTCTGGAGGGGAGGGAGTCCGGCTTTGAGCTGACGCCCACCCGCCCCGTGGAGGGGGGAGGACGGAGCTTCCGCTCCCTGAACTGCTTTGTCCGGGCGGAACATCCGGGGGAACCCCAGGTTCTGCTGGTGCTGGAGGAGGCATCCCCCGGAGGGGAGGAACACCTGGGGCTGGCGCTGACGGCGCCCCCCCGGCGGGCGGAGGAAATCTTGGAGGGCTGGCTCCGCCGGGAGGCTCCGGACCTGAAGGATTGGGACCTGCGGCGGGTATACGCCGCCCCTCAGTCTTCCCAGGACCAGGGGGCAAAGCAATCCCACGCGAAGCTGTCCTTGGTGTACGCCAGCGGCGCGGCGGAGAACCACACCACCTTTACCAAGGAGGACGTTCAGCTGGCGGCGGAGGGCATCGCGGACGGAACGTATCAAATTGTGGACCTGATCCACGCCTCGGGATACCTGTGGATTCGGGTAACGGCCGGTGATCAAACCGACGGCCGCTGCACCGTGGAGGCCACCAAGCCCGAGGGGCCGGAGCTGGGGTTTTACATGGCGAAAATGCCGCCCAGAGAGGCGGCGGCATGGCTGACAGGGTACCCCCTGGGCCAGTTCCTGCCGGGTGGCCGGGACTGGAAGCGGGTTAAAAAATCAAAATAACAAAGGAGTAGTTCCATCATGGCAGCGGTTTTAAGCAATGAAGTGAAGCAGGCCCTTCAAGACATCTATTACAATGTCCGCACAGGTCGGGGCAAGGAGGCGTTCGCCCTTTTGGAGAGGGCTTCCGCCGCCGGAGACGGCGACGCCAGCTGCGTGCTGGCCCGGTGCCTCTGCGGATACCAGTACGTTTGGAGCGGCCACGGCTTCCCGGAGGACGACGAGAGGGCCACAAAGCTGCTCCACAAATCCGTGGAGCAGGGCAGCGCCCTGGGGGTGCTGGTGGCCCTGCGGAGCGGGGAGCTGACCCCCTCCGTCCAGAAGAAGATGCCCTTTGAAAGCCTCCAGGCGGCCTTTGACCAGGTGGAAAACCTGGCCAAGGAGGGGGACGCCTTCTGCCAGTACATCGTGGGCAACAGCTACTTCTGGTGGGACTTCCTGCGCATCCAGAATAAGGGCAAGGACTCCTTCCCCAGCCAGGCGGAGTTCAAGGCGTATTTGAAAGAACAAATCTCCAAGTGCGAGGACTGGTTTTGGAAGGCCTTCCGGGGCGGCGTCCACTTTGCCGCCAACAACCTCAACCGCTATTACACCCAGGGGGATGAGGACATCATCGCTCCCCAGCCGGAAAAGGCGAAGGACCTCTGGAAGACCGGCGCGGAACTGGGCTACCCCACCCACCAGTTCATCTACGCCGAGGAGCTGAAAAAGGCAGAGCGGTTCCAGGAGGCCCTTCACTGGTATCAGGAATCCGCCGCGGCCAATAATCATGACAGCTGGTTCTACGTGGGCTGGCTCTATTCCACCGGAAAAGGCGTGGAAAAGGATTCGGCCCGCGCCGTCTCCTGCTTCCAGAAGGAGCTGGCCCTGGATCCCAACCACATGGGAGGCAACAACCATATGGGAAAGGCTTACTTCCTGGGGGAAGGCGTGCCCCAGGATTACGCGAAGGCCGTTTACCACCTCACCATTGCCCACGACAAGCTGGGCAGCAACTGGGGCGCTTTCTACCTGGCTAAGTGCCATTTCAACGGCTGGGGCACGCCCCAGGATTACGGAAAGGCTCTCCAGTGCCTGAACGACGTGGACTGGCAGAACCAGGAGGCGGACTATATGCGGGGCTTTATCCACGCCCGCGGCCTGGGCGGCGTCCAGGAGGACATCCCCAAGGGCGTGTCCTACCTCCAGAAGGCGGGGAACTTCGATAAGGCCAAAGAGGAGCTGCTGAACTACAAGAAGACGCTCTTCGGCAAGTGGGTCCGGCGGAAGTAAGCGTATAAGGCAACGGCGGCGGAAGCACAACGCTTCCGCCGCCTGTTCTCATGGGAGGCCGCCGTCAGGGAATGGGCGGCGTCCACCAGCTCTGCTGGTAGAGGTCTGTAAAGCGATAGGTCACCCGGACCTCGCCCTCCAGGGGTACATCGGAGATGGTCAAACCCTCCGCAGGGACCGTCAGGGAGTCCCCCAGGAGGAAACTGTCCTGATACGCGCCGTCATAGCCGTAGTAATCGCAGAGGAATTCCAGGGTATCCCCCTCCTGAAGGGCAGAATCGCTTTTGGCAATGGTCTTGGTCTCGCCCTCGCTGTAGACGGCCCGGACGCCGGTGACATAGCCGTAGGGGTTTTCGTCGTCAAAGGCCAGCAGCAGCTCCGCCCGATGACCGTTGTGGAGCACGGGCACATAGCCGGTGATGGTATAGCGCTCCCCGCCGTCCACGGTGCTCTCGTGGTAGTAGGCCACGACTTGGCCGTTTACCGCCAGCCAGGTTTTTTCCACATCCCCGAGAAGGTTCCCCTCCCCGTCGAAGTCGAAGACGTTGTCCAGCCCCAGGTCAATAAAGCCCTCGCCGTCGTCGTAGAAGAGGTTCAGGTCCAGGGAGTGGACCAGCTTCCACTGGTCCTCGGAGAGCGGAAGAATCGTCTTCCCGTCCTCTCCCGCAGTCCAGGCCAGGCCCTCCCCGGCGAAGCGGTGGTCCGCCACGTACTGGGCGGTGCTGTTCAAATCCAGAGAGCGGTCGGAGAAGAAGCCGCTGTCCAGGGCCGCCTGGAGCAGAGATGCCACCGCGTCCGCGCCGCCGCCAGTCCCGCCCGAGAGGCCCATCAGCGCCTCCAGGGGGGAGCCGCTGCCGCCGGAGCCTGTCTGGCCCACCTGCTGCATGGCGGCAAAATCCCGGATGCACTTGCTGTAGCTGTCATCCAGGCCGATGGCCTGGTAGGTGGAGACCGCTTGATTTACGCCGGAGGACTTCCGATAGGGGAAGTAAATGGATACGCCGTAGGCATTGGTCATATTGGAGGAGGTGCGGTTGTACTTCACCGTCCCCAGCAGGGCCTCCGCCAGGGCGTCGCCCTCCTTCGTGCCCAGGTTCTTGGCCAGATGGACCAGGTCCACCTGGTCGATCTTGCTGGACTGGGCAAATTCCCGGGCTCCGTTCCGGGCGTTGGAGACGGTTTGATACTCCTTGGTCTCAATCATCCGGGAGGCGGAGCGGGAGAAATCCGCCAGCGCCTGGGGCAAAGTGGCCTCCAGCTCGGCAAGGTCGATGACGGACAGGGTGGTCAGCTGGCCCCGGCACTTCTGGGCGCAGGTCCCCACAAAGCTGTCTACGATTTGCTGTCCCAGCTCAATGGTGGGCATGGAGGGATTTTTTCCCAGTGCGGTGAGCCAGTCCGTGTAGTACCAGCCCACGCCGGGCTCCGTCTCCTCCGAGGCGATGAGATAATCGGCATACTCCGTCAGCATCAAGGCGGTCTCCGCAGTGGCCATAAGGCAGGCGTCAAAGCCCACGAAGTCAAATTTCACCCCGGCGTTTTCCAGAGCCTGGTCCACGCCGAAGAGGCTCATGGACCCGGTGGAGGC
>JAAWTB010000144.1 GCA_022801815.1 Oscillibacter sp.
TCCAGCATCTCCGGAATCCGGCACACGCCGGAGGAGAGCTTCATGTTGGAAATGGGGCAGTGGGCGACGCCCGTGCCCGTGTCCGCCAGCAGCTTCAGCTCGCGGTCGTTGAAGTGGATGCCGTGGGCATACCACACGTCCGGACCCACCCAGCCCAGGTCCTCCATATAGGCCAGGGGCCGCTTTCCGTATTTCTCCAGGACGTAGTTTTCCTCGTCCTTGGTCTCGCACAGGTGGGTGTGAAGCCGGACCCCTAAATCCCGGGCCAGCAGGGCGGACTGGCGCAGCAGCTCCGCCGACACGCTGAAGGGGGAGCAGGGGGCCAGGGCCACCATGCGCATGGAGAGGGGAGAGGAGTCGTGATACTTCTCCACCGCCTTTTGGCAGTCCCGCAGAATCTCATCCACCGTTTGGACCACGCTGTCCGGCGGCAGACCGCCGTCCTTCTTGCTCAGGTCCATGCTCCCCCGGGAGGCGTACATCCGCACGCCCAGGTCCTTCGCCGCGGCGAACTGGGCATCCAGCAGGGCGGCGGAGCTTTCGCCGGGGAAGACATAGTGGTGGTCGAAAACTGTGGTGCACCCGGTTTTCAGCAGCTCCCCCATGCCCACGGCGGAGCTGTGGTAAATTGCATCGCTGTCCAGATTCTTCCAAATTTCATACAGCGCCCGCAGCCAGCCGAACAGCTCCAGGTTCTGCACCTGGGGCAGGTTGCGGCTGAAGGTCTGGTAGAGATGATGGTGGGTATTGATGAGTCCCGGATAGACAATACAGCCCAAGGCGTCCAGGACCTCGTCCGCCTCCTGGGATTCAGCCCCTATATAGGCCACGGCCCCGTCTCGGATGAGAATACCGGCGTTTTCCAGCACGGTATCCTGTTCGTCACAGGTGACAATGGACGAGGCGTTTTTCACAAAAAGACTGCTCATGCGTTACCTCCCAAATACGCGGTTTCCGCGTGAGATCATACGGGCAGGATAAGCGCATGAGCAGCCGCCATGTGCGCACAAAGCGTCCGCTGGTATTGGAGAGCTATGGCCTTCCTCCGCCGGCGGGGGAAAATAAAAACCGCCGAAACAAAAAGACCACAAGTTTCAGGGCTAAGCCCAAAAACTTGTAGTCAACTGTTAAGGCAGTTGGTAGAAACGCTCATCCGATCATGAACTTATACAAGCCAGTATTTGAAAGGCATTATACGTCCGCCGGAAAGGTTTTGTCAAGCGTGTTCATAAAAATCTGCAAAACGCCGGTCCTGGAGGCAGAAATTCTGCGAAATGCACAAAGCCGACATCCTTCTGCCGGGCCTTCGGCTTGCCGGTTTCTTCCGGCGGCATGCCGCCCTTTTCATTCTCTCCAAATCGTGGTATACTAGAGCTTGTTTGAAAATTGTCAACACGCCCAAACAGCGGGCCTTTTTCTGCCATACACCGTTAAATTTTCTTGCCATCCGTCAGGATGCCTGCGAAAATTTGCCTTGTCTTGCAAAAAAATTCCTCGCTCTTGGGCATATCGCCAATTATCAAACAAGCCCTAATTTTTATCCGATATTTTGCGTACGAAGGAGGGATCGCTATGCAGGCCGAGGAACGGCGGCGGGCTATCCTGGAGCATCTGCGGCAGTCCAGCAGCCCTGTCACCGCGGGGGCTTTGGCAGATCGTTTTTCCGTCAGCCGCCAGGCGGTGGTGGGGGATGTGGCCCTGCTTCGGGCTGCCGGGGCGGACATCTCCGCCACCCCCAGGGGCTACGTCATTTTGCGGGCCGGCCGGGGCCTCACCCGCCGGGTGGCCTGCCGCCACGACGGGCTGGGCATGGAGGCGGAGCTCTGCGCCATGGTGGACCAGGGCTGCGCCGTGCTGGACGTCATTGTGGAGCATCCCGTCTACGGCCAGCTTACCGGCCCTCTCCATCTCTCCAGCCGGTACGACGTGGGCCAGTTTATCGCCCGCTGCACAGAATCCGACGCCCGGCCCCTGTCGGACCTCACCGGGGGCATTCACCTTCACACCCTCTCCTGCCCGGACGAGGATGCCTTCCGCCGGGTGCGGGAGGTCCTGGGGACCCTGGGCGTCTTATGGGAGGGGGAAGAATGAACCGGAACAGCGGCACGCGGGACATGACGGCGGGAAGTCCCGCTGGGCACATTTTCTATTTCGCTTTGCCCCTGCTGGCGGGGAGCCTTCTCCAGCAGCTGTACAACATGGTGGACAGCTGGGTGGTGGGCCGCTATGTGGGCGATGGGGCTTTGGCTGCCGTGGGGGTGGGCTTTCCGGTTTTGACCATGTTCTCCTCCCTGTTCATCGGCCTCTCCGGCGGCAGCACGGTGGTCATCGCCCAGTTTTTCGGCGCGGGGAAGCCGGACCGGGTCCGGGACGCGGTGGACACCGTCTATTCCGCCTTCCTCACCTCCATCCTGCCCCTGACGGCCCTGGCCCTGCTGGCGGTGGGTCCCATTCTCCGCCTGCTTCAGGTGGAGGAGGCGGCCTACGGCGAGGCGTATCTCTATCTCATGGTGGTCTGCGCCGGCCTTACCGGCAGCGTGGGCTACAACCTCAACGCGGGCATTCTGGGGGGCCTGGGCAACAGCCGGAGCACCCTTCTCTTCCTGGCGGCGGCCTCGGTCATGAACATTTTCCTGGATTTGCTGCTGGTGCTGGGCGCTGGTCTGGGGGTGCTGGGGGTGGCCCTGGGGACCATCATCGCCCAGGCGTTTTCCTGGCTCTTCGGCGTCTTTTATATCAACCGGCATTACCCGGAGATTTCCCTGCGCCTCTTGCCCCGGCAGTTTGACCGGGCCCTCTTCGGGCAGATTATGGGCATCGGCCTTCCGGCGGGCGTTCAGATGTCCCTGGTGGCCCTGGGGGCCATGGTGGTGATGGGAAAAATCAATTCCTTCGGCAAGGAGTTCACCGCCGGGTACAACGTGGGCTTCCGGCTGGACCAGCTGGCCTTCCTGCCCATTCAGAGCTTGTCCAGCGCCGTCATCTCCTTTGTAGGGCAGAACATCGGCGCAAAGCGGCTGGACCGGGCCCGGCAGGGCATCCGGGTAACGGTAACCCTCTCCGCCGCCTGGTCCCTTTTGATGACGGCGGCGCTCCTGCCCTTCCGGGAATCCCTGGTGGGCTTTTTCTCCTCCACTCCGGCGGTGATTCACGCCGGAGCGGTATACCTCCAATGCATCATGCCCTTTTACTTCCTCTTCGCCATCATGTTCTGCCTGAACAACGCCATGCGGGGAGCGGGGGACAGCATGTTCCCCATGGTGGACGTGATCTTGTCCCTGATTCTGGTGCGGGTTCCGGCAGTGTACTGCCTGGCGGACCGCTACGGGCCAGACTATATGTATTACGGCTGCGCCGTGGGCTGGGCCGTGGGACTGGCCCTGTCCCTGGGGTGGTACTTCTCCGGCCGGTGGAAGCGGCACGGGAGCCTGGCGGACGAGGGCGGGGAGCGCGGCTGAGAAGTTCGCGCGGCGCTGTCAGCAGGGAGGCATTTAAATTTCATTCAAAGGAGGATTATACGATGAGTATGGATTTGAACTTTTGGAGATACAAGGAAAATGCTACACATAATCATGCGGCCGTATATCAGGCGGCGTGTTGTGACGGAGAGACAATGGAAGGGCTGGAGATTCTTCCCGTCGGTGATATTTTAAAGAACGTGGCCGCCGTCTTTTCCGACTGGACCGTTCAAGATGGCGGAAAGAATTTTGAAAAAGAGGGACATGGCGCGTTTCAGATTTCCACAACCCCGCAAATGGTACGATTTGACTGCTATGGTATGCAGGGGGCTGATCTGAACGCTCTTATGGATATTTTAACAGGCTTTGGCTGTCCTCTGTACGACCCGCAAATTTCAACGAGATTTGATTCCTGGACGGACCGGTAATCCTTCCCTTTATCAGATCCGGCGTCCGACCGAGGCCCCCCGATTCCAGGATTATGAGGAAAGTTTTGCCGCGGGGGGCAGCACGGAGGCGCTTTAAAAACCCGCTTGTAATTTTCAAGCATTTTCGGTATAATAAACCAGTTATATCCCCGTCAATCCCGGCGTTCCTTCCATTCGGGGCCGCCGTTTTAAAGGAGAAACACCATGGATCAGAAAAAATTCTATATCACCACTCCGATTTACTACCCCTCGGACAAGCTCCACATCGGCCACACCTACTGCACCGTGGCCACGGACACCCTGGCCCGCTACCACCGCCTGCTTGGCGAGGACGTCATGTTCCTCACCGGCACCGACGAG
>JAAWTB010000003.1 GCA_022801815.1 Oscillibacter sp.
TAGGGCTTGTTTGATAATTGGCGATATGCCCAACAGCGAGGAATTTTTTTGCCAGACAAGGCAAATTTTCGCAGGCATTCTGACGGATGGCAAGAAAATTTAACGATGAATGGCAGAAAAAGGCCCGCTGTTTGGGCGTGTTGACAATTTTCAAACAAGCCCTAAGCGGCCCTTCCTAATTTGGACAAATTGTGGAATTGGAATTTCTGGTTTCATTTTCCATGGAAAATTGCAAGGATCGTGTATTTTTTATTTGTATACAATTATCAAAAGCTATGCAGACAAGTAAAAGAGATTCATCAAATTATTAAAGAAAAAACGCACTACCGATGGCGGCTCTTTTACCCAAATATTGAGTTATGCTTGTCCACTGTCCTTTTGACACACTCCCGTGGGGCGACGTACCGTCCGCTATGGCGCAGCGGAGCTCCGGGAGCACCACACCATCCAGGGAATCCGGGTCGCCGGAACACCACAGGTACTCTACCGCTGTTCCCGCCGCCTCCATTGTCCGGCCAATCTCCCGCATAAACGTATTTTTCCCTACGCCGGGGCCTCCTTTCAGTACCATAAAATCATATGTATCCTCAATATCCACCATCTCGGAAAAGAGGTTCCGGAAGCCCTCGCCGCTGTTGGCGCCGACAAAAAAGTTGGTTACTTGTGCCATAGGTTTGCCCTCCCAAAGGTTTTTTACATGTTCAGAGTATGCCGGGAGGCCTTGGCCTGACAGTGGTCTTCCTGAAAAATCTCCTTTTTCCCGGAAAACGTCCCCGAAAAAGAAAAAGCCCTCCCCTTGAAAGGCTCTTTCGCTTTACAGCTCGTCAATCTTCATTTTGTCCAGCTGGTCCCGCACCCGCCGCTTATCCCGGACCGCCCAGTAGGTGGCCAACAGCACCAGTGTTGGGATATTTCCTGCCAGCAGAGTCACCAGCACCATCAGGATGTTCTGGGACACGCTGCCGCTGTCCAGAAGGTTCAGCGGCAGCAGCAGGGACTGCAAAAACGCCAGCAGCGGCAGGACCAGCCCCGGCCAGCGGCTCTCCCGCTTCGAGAGGAAAATTTGCAGAAAAATGCCCCCCACCAGAAATACCAGCAGGAACACCAAAAAGCCAATCATGATTTTGCCTGCAAAAACCATCTCATTCTCCTTTCTCTTTCCGGGTCTCCCGATAAGCGGCAATCAGGATTTTCGCCGTGTCAAAATCCAGCTTGTCGTCCACCGCCAGGCGCTTTACCAGGGAAACGTAGGGGTCCGCCTCTGCTGTGTCTCTGAGCCTGATTTTTTGTATCAGGCGGTCTAGGCGCAGCCGAACCGTGGGATAGCTGACGCCGTACTGGGCGGCCACCTCCTTTAAGGAGCCGGAGGCCAGCAGAAATCGCTTGACAAAGATCAAATCCTGTTCATCCAGATCCGCCATCCAAGGGGGCAGGGTGGCCATAGGCACAGCCTCCTTTCATAATATTTATTATAAATCTTAATTTTATGAAAGTCAAGATTTATTTTTTATTAAAAAAAATCTATATCTCACCACATGAAAAGAGACTGCCGCTTCCCAGGGTCCGTCCATATAGGCCCAAACCCAAGTCTTTCCGGAAGAAAAAAGGGGCCCTTAACACTCCTGCTTCTCCAACTTTGGATTCTCCGGCTGCCCGCCCTGCGCCGCCGTTTTGCGTCCCCTCTCCCGCAGCTGTGGTTTGGATACTCATCCTCCCCCGCCGCGTATCGTTCCCTATGCCGTTATTCCGCCGTCCGATTCACCTGCCCGGCAATCTCCAGCAGCACCTCTCCGCTCAGGGGACCGGAGAGCCAGTAGACCTCCTCCGTCCCCTCAGGCCCCCAAACCAGATGGTTCATCCCGCCGGCGTCCGCATACAGTCTCCCGGGACAGCCGTCCACTGAAACCTCCTGTCCCTCCAGGCTTCCCACAGCCTTCCGGATGTCCTCCAGACATTCCTCCAAGGAGTCTTTCACGGGACCGCGCCGGGCAAAACGGAACGAAAACCGCTCCCCGGCCTCGTTTTCATACTTGGCTTCCACGGACCACACGCCGCCGTGCGCACTGGTATTTCGATAGCCCAGCGGGATCCAAACGGGAATGTGCGTCGCCGGAAGGGGCGGCATGTCCCGCACGCTCTCCGCCATGTTCAGCATCTCTTCATCCGATATGTTCCCCGACAGGAAATAGAGGGCCTCCCCATCGGACCAGCACATCTCACTGCGGCTCCCCGGCTCTGCGGCGGAATACAGGTCCGCCGGGTATCCGTCCACAAAAACGCGCTTTTCCACACTTCCCTCGTTGGGAATCAGGCAGAGGCGTCCGGTATCGCCGTTGGGCTGACAGCGGAAAAGGATGGTTTCACCCTCTGGGTTCTCATACATCGTGACGGCGCAGACGGCGGAATTGAGGAAGGACCGCTCGTAGAGGGCGTAGCCCTCCGGCGCCCAGGCAGGGCGGCGGTCCGGCAAAATCACCTCCTGGCTCTCCGCCATGGCCACCAGCTCCTCCCTGGAGCCATACGCCAGAATGGAAAACAGCAGTCCATCCTCCGCCCAGACCAGGGCGCTGGCCTCGCCCTCATCCAAATAGAAGTCCGCCGGATGTCCATGCACAAGCGCCGTCTGGGGCTTCAGTTCTCCGCCGCTTGATGGAACAATTTGCAGGCTGATCGCTTCCTCTCCGCGGCGGTATCCCAATGTTATGAGATTCCCTTCCTCATTTTGATATTGCACGTGGCCCTGGTTCCTCATCATAACGCGGCTCGACTCCTGATATCCCGCCGGGACCCAGGACAGCCGCCGTTCCTCCAGGGGCGGTAATTCCTCATACGCCTCCAGGCTCTCCGCGACTTGCGTCAGCTCCTCTCCGGAAGGGGAGCCGGAAATCCGGAAGAAGACGCCTCCATCCTCCCAGATCAGGTTATTGGCATTGCCCGGCGTCCGGTCCACATACAGGTCCGCCGGGGCCTCTCCAACAAATACCCTGAACACGTCCGCCTCGTCCCCATCCAGGGGCAAAGCGTTGCCGTCAAAATCATGGGCATAGAAAATGGTCAGCCGTCCGCCCTTCCTATTTTCATAACAGACAATGCCCTGCTCAGCCTCCATGCCATGGCCGGAGGTTTCGTAGTACCCCTCCGGCACCCAGGACGGGCGGTAAATGACGTTCGGCTTCGCCGCCTCCATGCTCTTCGTTTGTACCGGGCCGGTATATCGATATACAAAGGCGGTTTCATATACCTCCCGCACCCAGCCCGCAAAGGCCTCCCGGGCCTCCGTGCTGACCGCCAGCACCGTACAGCCGCTGAGAATCAACACCAGCAGAAGGCACGCCGCCGCGTGAAGAATTTGATACCGCAGGGGATGGTTTCCCCGCCGGAGCAGCCTTTTCATTCTCCCCTCAAAGGCCGGGGAAAAGGTGTGCTCCGGCCGTTCTTCTGCGAGGCCGCCGTATTCCAGCCGGGCCGCGTCCAGCATCACCTGCCGGGCCAGTTGATTCAATGCCTGTTCCGTCATAGCCGCTCCCTCCTCCTCATATTCGCGCCTGTCCTCACGCCTGTTTGTCCGCCCGTCCATCGTTTGGCCTCCAAACATACCGGATTCTCATACATCCGGCAAACTGCTCTCTTACTATGTTTAACGCAGCGAGGGGCCGGGTTCTCACAGGATTTTTCAAATTTTACGAAAAAACTTTCCCGGACTTCCAACAGATCTTCATGCTCGTTCATGGTCCCCTCCTGACATTTCCGTTCCGATTTCAGATTCAGATGAAGCCGGTGGATCCGCTGAACGCCGTATGGAACAGGTCCGGATCATCGGGAGGAGGCATTTCATGGCATTGGGAGACCTGCCCATCCAGGCGGAAGAAAATCCGCCCCTTCCCTATGTTTTACACAGCGAGAGGCGGATTTACATATCATGTTTAAGAAAAGACTGAGACATGTCGCCACAAGGTTTTATGCGTTCTTCAAGAAGCCTTCCTGTTCCACAATGCTCCGCAAGAGCTGACGGCCCCGGCTGATTCGGGTGCTGACCGCCGTTTTACTCAAACCCAGCTTCGAGGCAATTTCTCCGTCGGAGTACCCCAGCAGCTTCATTTCCAGAGCAGAGCGGTACGTCTGAGGCAGACGGGTAAACATCTCCACCAAAGCGTGGTAATCGCTGACAGACTCCATCGTCTCAGCGAAGCTGTCCCAATCCTCCAGGGGGACGTCCTTCTTCTTCCGCTGGAGAGAAATGGCCTCGTTCCTGGCGATGACAGTCACCAGCGGGGCTAGATCCTTTACCGGTATTTTCTGAAACCTGGAAAACCTCTTGATAATCCGCAGAAAGGCATTGTGAACCGCGTCCTCTGCATCCTGGTCATTATGTAGGATACCCTCCGCCGCACGGAACATGGCGCTGCGGTATTTCAGGTAAATTTCCTCAAACTGGACCTTTTCCTCCGGCGTTTCCAGCATTTGCAGATAGAGCATCATAAGAGCCGCCTCCTGACAGGTGTTTGACAAACCATTTCTTTTTACTTTTTATCAACATACCGGTATCCGCTTTTATCATATCGGGAATTTGGTTAAAAGTCAAGATTGGCAAACGAAGGCTGTGCGCCTCCTCACAAAGAGCAGGGGAACTGTCCTTGCGGACAGTCCCCCTGCTGATCGTCTCTTCCCGCATTCCAGGCCCAAGGCGCTCCGCGTTCTCCGCAATTAGCCCTCAGCCAGCTTCTTATAGCGGGCGTAGCGGCTCTTGACGTCGGCCATGGCCTTCTGATACAACGCCTCCGCCCGATCCGGGAAATTGTTCTTCAAGGACGCGAAGCGATTCTCACCCATCAGGAAATCCATCAGCTTCCCGGCGTCCGGCTCGGCAGAATCCAGCTGGAAGGGATTCTTGCCCTCTGCCGCACGGCGGGGGTCAAAGCGGTACAGATGCCAATAGCCGCACTCCACCGCCTTTTTCATCTCGTCCTGGGAACAGCCCATGCCCGCCTTGATATGCTGCTCCAGGCAGGGGCAGTATGCAATTACAATGGAGGGGCCGGGATATTCCTCCGCCTCCCGAAGGGCCTTGAGGGTCTGGGCCTGGTCCGCGCCCATGGCCACCTGGGCCACATACACATAACCGTACTGCATCAGGATGCCGCCCAGGTCCTTCTTCGCCACCTGCTTGCCGCCGGCGGCAAACTTCGCCACGGCAGAGGTGGGGGTCGCCTTGGAGGACTGCCCGCCGGTGTTGGAATACACTTCGGTGTCCAAAACCAGCAGGTTTACATCCCGGTTCTGGGCCATGACGTGATCGATGCCGCCAAAGCCGATGTCGTAAGCCCAGCCGTCGCCTCCGATGGCCCAGACGGACTTCTTGGCCAGGAATTCCTGGTTCTCCAGAATGTAGCCCACATCCTCCGTCTGCTCCGCTGCCTTCAGGGCGGAAATCAGCCCGTCGGACACGGCCCGGGACTTCTCGCTGTTGTTCCAGTCCCGCTGATATGCGGCAATAGCCTCCACGGCCACCCCGGCTTCCTTCAGTGTCTCCAGACGGTTCAGCAGCTCCTTGCGGATGGCGTCCTGGGCGTGGAAGTAGCCGTATGCAAATTCGGCGTTGTCCTCAAACAGCGAGTGTTCCCAGGCGGGACCCCAGCCCCGGCTGTCCTTGCAGTAGGGCAGAATGGGCGCACCGCCGCTGATGGCGGAGGAACAGCCCGCAGCGTTGCCTGCGTACATCCGGTCTCCCACCAGCTGGCTGAGAAGCTTGATATAGGTTGTCTCCGCGCAACCCGCACAGGCGGCGGAGAATTGGAAATACGGCTTGGCAAACTGAATGTTCTTTACGGATTTGCTGTTGATGACGTCCTTTTTCAAATATGCGTCGTTCATGGCCACCTGGTCGAAGAGAGCCTGCTCCGGCTTCATCTCCTCGAAGGGAGTCATGACCAAGGCGTCCGCGCTCTTCTCGCTTGCGTTGGCAGGGCAGGCTGTCAGGCACACGCCGCAGCCCAGGCAGTCGTAGGGACTGACCTGCATCCGGAAAGAATACGCCGGTGCGTCCTTCCCCAAACCCTTGGCAGGGACGGTTTCAAAGCCAGCGGGGACCCCGGCCTTCTCCTCCTCCGTCAGCAGCACCGGCCGGATGGCTGCGTGGGGGCAGCACATGGCGCAGCGGTTGCACTGGATGCAGCTTTCCGCGTTCCACTTGGGCACCTTCACGGCGACGCCTCGCTTGGAATACGCGGACGTCCCGTTCTCCCAGGTACCGTCTAAAACGCCGTGCTTCTGGAAGACAGACACCGGCAGCTTGTCGCCCTTCTGACGGTCCATGGGCAGGACGATTTCCTTGACAAAGGGCGTGGCGTTGATTTCCGCCGCGGGCACATCCGGGGCCTCTGCCCAGCTCGCCGGGATTTCCACCTTCACCGCAGCACTGACGCCCAGGTCCACGGCGGCGTTGTTCATGTCCACAATTTTCTGCCCGGCCTTTTTGAAGTAGGAGTTGTAGTTGTTCTGCTTCATGTCCTCCACGGCCATATCCAGGGGAATAACCTTGGTCAGGGAAAAGAAGGCGGCCTGCAAAATGCTGTTAATCCGGTTGGCCCCCAGGCCCACCTGCACCGCCAGCTTGGCGGCGTCAATGATATAGAACTGCGCGTGCTTGCGGCAGAGGTCCCGCTTCATTTTCCCGGGCAGGCGGGTCTCCAGTTCCTCTGCACTCCAGGGGCAGTTCAGCAGGAAGGTCCCCCCTTCCTTCAAATCCTCCGTGGTGTCGTACTTGTTGACATAGGTGGGGGCGTGGACGGCCACGAAGTCTGCGGAGGAAACGTTATATGTAGAGCGGATTGGATGATCGCCAAAGCGCAGGTGGCTTTGGGTCAGACCGCCGGATTTCATGGAATCGTAGGAGAAGTACGCCTGGGCGTATTTGTTGGCCACCAGGCCGATGGTGCTGATGGCGTTTTTGTTGGCGCCCACAGTGCCGTCGCCTCCCAGTCCCCACAGCTTGCAGGAAACCTCGCCGGGATGGGACAGCTCTACCTCCTGATAGTCCAGGGAGGTATGGGTCACGTCGTCCACGATGCCGATAGTAAAGTTGTTTTTCGGCTGATCCTGTTTCAGGTTGTCATAAACCGCAATCAGCTGCCCCGGAGTGGTGTCCTTGGAGCTCAGGCCATAGCGGCCCCCTACAACCCGGATATTGCCCCGACCCGCCTGATTCAGCGCGGTCACCACGTCCAGGTAGACAGGCTCGCCCACCGAGCCGGTCTCTTTGGAGCGGTCCAATACGGCGATTTTCTTGCAGGTGGCCGGAACGGCGGCAGCAAAGTGCTCTACGGAGAAGGGGCGGTAGAGATGAATCTGAACCAGGCCCACCTTCCGGCCCTGGGCGTTGAGATAGTCCACCGTTTCCTTCACCGCCTCCGAGGCGGAGCACATGACCACGATGACTTCCTCGGCGTCCGGCGCGCCGTAGTAGTTGAACAGCTTATAATCCCGCCCTGTCAGCTTGTTGATTTCATCCATATAGCCCTGGACGGTATCGGGAATTCCGGCAGCCTTGATATTGGCGCCTTCCTTGCACTGGAAATACACGTCTGGGTTGACGTTGTTGCCCCGGTTGGTGGGGTGCTCCGGGTTCAGCGCCTGACGGCGGAACGCCTTCAGCGCCTCATAGTCGATGAGTCCCCGCAGGTCCTCATAATCCAGCGCCTCAATGCGCTGCATCTCATGGGAGGTGCGAAAGCCGTCAAAGCAGTGCATAAAGGCATAGCGGGAATGGATGGCGCTGAGGTGCGCCACCGCCGCCAAGTCCATAGCCTCCTGGGGGGAGGAGGACATCAGCATGGCGTAGCCGGTCATGCGGCAGGTCATGAAGTCCGTGTGGTCGCCGAAGATGGAGTGGTGGTTGCTGGTCACCACCCGGGAGGCGATGTGCATGACGTTGGGGAGAAACTGGCCGCCCATGGCATACATAGCGGGAATCATCAGCATCAGGCCCTGGGAGGAGGTGAAGGTGGTGGTCAGGGCACCCGCCTGGGCCGCACCGTGGCAGGTCCCCGCCGCGCCGGCCTCCGACTGCATCTGAATCACGTCCACCGTGGACCCAAATAGGTTCTTCCGCCCCTTGGCGGACCACTCGTCCACCTTCTCCGCCATGGGAGACGAGGGCGTAATGGGGTAGATGGCCGCTACCTCTGTGAAGGCGTAGGCGGTATGAGCCGCAGCCATATTGCCGTCCATGACGGCGTACTTCTTCTTCATAACTGACGTTCCTTTCTCGCTTTAATGTCCCGTGGCGCTGTCCGGTCAGGGCGTTAGGCAGAACGCCGCCGGCATGTGATTCCGTGTGACGGAATTGAATTCCGAAAACGAAAAATAAAAAGATACACAAACCAGCGGTTTTGTGCTATAGTTCATATCATAAGCATTTTGGACCAAGTTGTCAAGAATTTGAGGGACCAACGAAAAAAATAAGCGTTTTGTACGAAAGGAACCGGGTTTTTTCGATGGTCAAACCAAAAGCGTCCGAATAATTGGAAAGGAATTGGAAAGCGCTATGGCGAAAGAACAGGTTTCCAGCATACTTCGAGCAATGCAGATTTTAGAATGTTTTATGGACAGTGAGACGGAATGGACGCTGAAAGCCCTGGCGGAACGGCTGGACCTGCCCACCACCACAGTGTTTCGGCAGGTCTCCACCCTGGCCGGCCGGCAGTATTTGGTGCAGGACCCTATCCGCAAAAGCTATCAGGCGGGCCCGTGGCTGGTAATGCTGGCCAGCTCTATTCTGAGCCAATCGGATTTGCGCCGCCTGGCCCGGCCGGAATTGGAGCGCCTCAGCGACGCCGTACAGGAAACCATCAATCTCAGCATTCTGCTGGACCACGACATCTTCTATCTGGACAAGGTGGAAACCCACCGGTCCGTTGTCTGCAATACCCGCATCGGCAGCCGGGCTCCCGCCTACGCTACCAGCTGCGGCAAGGTGATTCTGGCCAATTTAGGCGAGGCGGAGACCGCCCGATTCTTCCGCTGGATGGAGGAGCGGGCCAAACCCCTGACCCAGCGCACCATTACAGACCCGGCAAAGCTGCTGGAGGAGCTGGAGACAGCACGAACCCAGGGCTTTGCCATGGACTACGGCGAAATTGAAGCGGGCTTAGTCTGCTATGGAGCGCCGGTTTACAATATGGACGGGAAGATCGCGGCGGCGGTCAGCATATCCGGTCCGGAGTACCGCATGCTGGAGGAACAGCCGTTCATGATTCAGGAGCTGCGCAAAACGGCAGCCAACGTCTCCAGGCTGTTAGGATACGCGTCCCCCGCACCTGGGCTGTGATATTTCCCGATCCCACCTATTCACGGCGAATTGCCAGTCAGCGTCCAACTTCCCCGCAGGGACTGCCGCCCTCAGCGGCCGCCCCCGGGACTTCACGTCTTGGAACAAACAGAAAGGAGTCATCATGGAACAACACTATTTGCAGTCTCTCTTTAGTCTGGAGGGGAAAACCATTCTCATCACCGGCGCCGCAGGGGGCATCGGCGCCGCCATCAGCCGGGGCCTGGCCCAGGCTGGGGGCGAGGTGGCTCTCTGCGGCCGGACACTGGAAACCTGCCAGGCAATGGCGGAGGACATCCGGGCCGGTGGCGGGACGGCCGACGCCTTCCGTCTGGACGTGGCCGACATGGAGAGCATCCAGCCCTGCATAGACGAGGTTGTCCGCCGGTTCGGCAAGATCGACGCCCTCTTTAATGTGGCAGGCATCAACCGGAGGGAGGGTCTGCTGGATGTGGAGGAAGAGACCTATGACCGCATTATGGACACCAATTTGAAAGGCCTGTTTTTTGTCAGCCAGCGAGTCGCCCGGGAAATGTACAAGCGCAGGTGCGGCAGCATCGTCAACATTGGCTCCCACAACGACGAGGGGATGCTGGGGGGCTGCTCTGTATACGGCGCTGCCAAAAGCGGCGTGATTGCCCTCACCCGCTCCATGGCGGTGGAGTTCGCCCAGTACGGCATCCGCTGCAACGCCATCAGCCCCGGACATATTTTGACGGACCTGACCAAAGTGACCTGGGAGCACCCCACCCGCGCGCCATGGCTCCGCCAGCGCATCGCCATGGAGCGCCCCGGCACGCCAGAGGAACTGGTAGGCATGGCCATCTTGCTGGCGTCGGACGCCTCGTCCTACATGACCGGACAAGCCTATCACATCGACGGCGGCTGCCTTTGCGGCGGTGCGCCCTGGGACTATGACACCAAGTATTAGTCCCATACATTGTGTATATTTTCACGATTTGTTGAGAATAAATTCGTTTAAACACACAAAAAATCTTCCGGAAAATGATTAATGCTTGACAGAATGAGCGTATGGCGGTATTGTGAAATTAAAATCCCGGTAATGGGAAGGTTTTTGCCCGCAAGCTGGAATCCAATTCCGCTCTACGGAATTACAAAACCTTCTTTTGCCGGCGCACAGGATAAAACGTTCGCCTTCTGCGAAAATTGGGGAGCTGCGTCCCGCGCCGTAAGACGCGGAATTTTGGGAACATGGGAGGGTTCCGTCCGAACGCAGCAGACGCATTCTGCCGTGCCTTCGCCGGGAGAACCGCACAGTTTTGAATTGTGCATAATTGTGCATTTAGGAAGGAGCATTCGAAATTATGTCTGCAATCGGATTCCTGATTCTTCTGATTCTCGCCATCGCACTGCTGATGGTGTTGATTATGAAGCTGAAGCTGCACCCCACCTTCTCGCTCTTTTTCACGGCCCTGGTGATGGGCGTGGTAATGGGCTTTTTTGAACCGGAAGGCTTTTCCCTTACAGAAGTCCTGTCCCTCATCAGCAACGGCTTTGGCAGCACCTTGGGCAGCATGGGCATTCCCATCATGCTGGGCGCGATTCTGGCCATGGGCGTGCAGGATACCGGCGCGGCGAAGTCCATTGCCAATTTCTTTATCCGTCTCTTCCGGGGCAAGAATCTGGAACTTGCTCCCGCGCTGACGGCCTACATCGTCTCCATCCCCGTCTTTGGCGATATCACCACAATTTTGACCTCGAATATCGCCAACGTCCTGTCAAAGCGCAAGCATATTTCCATGGGCAAAATGGCCGCTTTCACCCAGACCGGCCTGAACCTGACCCACGCCATGGTTCCCCCTACCCCGGGCATTCTGGCTGTCAGCATTCTGCTGGGCGCGGACTTGGGCCTGGTCATCGGCTGGGGCGTGACGGTTTCCATCATCGGGTTCCTGCTGACCTGGCTGGTTCTGCGGAAGTGGACCGACAAGGAGTGGATTGAGCCCCTGCCCGAGGTAGCCGGAGAGATTCAGGAAACCAAGTCCAACGACGTTAAGGATATCCTCATCACCGGAGACGACCTGCCCGGCACTCTCCCCGCCTTCCTGACTATCCTGATTCCGGTGGTGCTCATCGCCGGCAGCTCCTTTTTGAAGATGGGCGTGGCCGAGGGTTCTGCGCTGTATAACCTGGCCAACATTTTCGGCGACAAGGTGGTGGCCCTGGGTCTTGGCGTGATCTACACGATGTTCCTGGCCTTCTTCCACCAGAATTCCGTCCGAAAGAGCAACCGGGACTCCACCGGCAAAGACCCTCAGAACTTCCGGGAAATCGTTTTGAACAGCTGGATTGCCCGGGGCCTGGAGGTGGCCCTGTCCGCCCTGCTCATCACCGGCATGGGCGGCGCCTTGGCCAACGTCATCAAGGCCGCCCCCGCCATCAACAGCCTGGCCGGCCTCATTGAAAACTCCGGCGTTCCCGGCCTGCTGATTCCGTTCCTGATTGGCGGCATCATGTTCACCGCAGTGGGCTCCATGACCACAGGCGGCATGACCGCCGCCGGCGTGGTGGGTCCCATGATGGGCATCCTGGGCCTGACCCCCGTGTCCACCGTCTTGGCCATCGGCGCGGGCACCATGATTTTCAACCATGTCAACAACTCCGGTTTCTGGGTGATCAGCCGCTTCTTCAACCTGGACCTGAAGCAGGGCCTGAAGTATATCACCATCCCCGATCTGGTGGCCGGCGTGTTCTGCTTTATTCTGGTGGCGCTGGGCGCCGCGGTGCATCTGTTCTAAAGAATCAGGCGGCGTCTTCGCCTGTAAGAAGGGCCTGCTGCTTGCTGCTGTGGCAGGCGGCGGGCTCTTCCGCCCTTTTATCCCGGTTATTTTGGTAAGGAGGAAGCGTATTATGAAGCAAAGAAGCGAAAAAGAACGTCTGCTCTGGGCTCAGTTTGACGCCCTGGAAATGGGCACCGGCTGGGACGACCAGGACATTACCCGTCCTCAGATTATGGTGGAGAGCGTGTATGGCGACTCCCATCCCGGAAGCTATCACCTCAACCAGATGGCCGAGCAGGCGGTCTACGGCGTGTACGAGCGGGGCGGAAAGCCGGCCAAATACTACGCCACCGATATCTGCGACGGCTGCGCCCAGGGGCACGACGGCATGAACGTGGTCCTGGCCTCCCGGGAGGCCATTGCCAACATGGTGGAAGTACACGCCTCCGCAGTGCCCTGGGACGGCATCATCCTGTCTTCCAGCTGCGACAAGTCCATTCCCGCCCATCTGAAGGCCGCCGCCCGGATGGATATTCCCACCATTTTCATGCCCGGCGGCTCCATGCGGCCCGGCCCCAACCAGACCACCTCCCTGGTAGCCGGGGACATCTCCCTGCGTCAGAAGCGCAAGGATGCCATCACCGACCAGGAGGTCCGGGATTATAAGCTGACCGGCTGCCCCTCTGTGGGAGCCTGCACCTTCCTGGGCACCGCCTCCACCATGCAGTGCGTGGCCGAGGCCCTGGGCATGACCCTGCCCGGCGCGGCCCTGGTGCCCGCCACCATGCGGGATATCCTTCAGTACGCCCGATATGCCGGACGCAAAATCATGGAGCTGGCGGAAAAAGGCATCACCCCCAGCCAAATCATGACCCCCGCCGCCTTCCGCAACGCCATTATCGTCCACAGCGCCATCGGCGGGTCTACCAACGCCACCATTCACCTCCCCTCCATCGCTCGGGAACTGGGCTATGACCTGCCCATCGACCTTTTTGACGAAATCAATCACCAGGTCCCCCATCTGGGCAACATCAATCCCTCCGGCCAGCACCTGACGGAATCCTTCTGGTTTGCCGGCGGCGTGCCTATGGTGCAGTGGCTGCTGCGGAATATGCTGGACTTGAACGTCATGACCGTCACAGGCAAAACTCTGGGCGAAAATCTGGAGGACCTGCAAAAAGACAACTGGTTTGACCGGAACCTTGGGTATCTGGCCAACTACGGCCTGACCCGCGAACAGGTGATCTTCCCGGTGGAAAAGGCCCCGGAAAAGGGGTCCGTCGCCATTTTGAAGGGCAATATTGCCCCTGAGGGCAGCGTGTTGAAGTACTCCGCCTGCGCCATGGACCAGCGTGAGGTAGTCAACGCCCGGGCCCGGGTCTTCAATCACGAGGAAGCCGCCCACGCCGCCGTGGTCAACAACGAAATCGCTCCCGGCGAGGTCATCATCATCCGCTACGAGGGCCCCCGGGGCTGCGGCATGCCGGAGATGCTGATGACCACCGAGGCCATCGTCTGCGACGAGCGCATCAACGGCTCCGTGGCCCTGATTACGGATGGACGGTTTTCCGGTGCCACCCGGGGCGCGGCCATTGGACATGTCAGTCCCGAGGCAGCTGTGGGCGGTCCCATCGCCTTTATCGAAGACGGTGATCTCATTTCCTACAGCGTGGAAAACCGCACCATCAACATGACCGGCGTCCACGGCACACCCTGCACTGCGGAGGAGGCCGCGCGGGTTTTGGAAGAGCGTTCCAAGGCGGGCATCCAGCCCAAGGAGAAGCGGAAAGGCTTCTATAAAATGTACACCGACCATGCCCTGTCCGCCATGAAGGGCGCGGGCTTGGAGTAACCAGTTATTTGGGAAAGGAGAAATGAGGCTGCTATGTATTCACCAACTATGCCGACCATGGACAGCGTGGCGAAATTTAAAGCCGCGCTGAACTCTGAGCGGGGCGCCCTGGGCCCCTTTATGATCACCTCTGACCCCGCCTTTGTGGAGGCTGCCGGTCACGCCGGATACGATTTCGCGCTGCTGGACATGGAGCACGGCCCCGGAAGTTTCCAAAACCTGCAAAACCTGATCCGCGCCGCCAACGTGGCGGGGGTCTGTCCCGTTGTCCGGGTTCCCCGGGGGACGGATATCTGGATTGACCGGGCGCTGGACGTGGGCGCAGGCGCAGTCCTGATTCCCCAGATTGACACCGCCGAACAGGCCAGGGCGGTGGTCTCCGCCGCCAAGTTCTCCCCCGTGGGCAGCCGGGGCACCTGCCGCTTCGTGCGCTCTGCGGGTTATGGCGCAATTCCCGGAAACGAATATTTTTCGAAGGCCCAGGAGACCGTGGTCATCATCCAGGCAGAGGGCCGGAAGGCTGTCGAAAATCTGGATGAGATTTTGGATGTTCCCGGCATTGACGTGATTTTTGTGGGCCCCTATGACCTGTCCAGCTCCCTGGGCCACGTAGGTGAAATTGACCACCCGGAGGTCACTGCGTGTATCAAGGAAATCATTGCCAAAGCCAATTCCAAGGGCGTGAAGCTGGGCTGCTTTGCCGACACGGTGGAAGGCGGCAAAAAATGGCGGGATTTGGGCGTGAAGTTTATCGGCTATTCCTGCGACACGTATCTGTTCTATCAAAAAGCCAAAATGGACGTAGAATCTTTTTCCCGGTAAGGCCGGATTCCAGCCCCTCCGCCATGGGGAAGCTCTCATAGTTCTAAACTGGTACAACAAAACCCCCGAAGGGTCTCCGGAAGGTTTGCTGAACGCATTCCTTTCCGCGCCCCCTCGGGGGATTTCCTTTTTGCCGCCCTCCGGCGCCTGAACCGGTCTCCCTGCCGGCTCGGGCGGTCGGAGTAGAATGATCGGCCGCCACAGCCTGCAAAATAGTTAAACTGCTTGACAATCGCGGCAGGACCGTGTATAATTCTCTCGAAAGGTTAAGGTGCTTAATCTTTTGGGGCGAACTCTTCCTATCCCTTTTTTGAAAGGGCGGCGTTCCCCTGTTCACTGGGAGAGGCGGGATTTTACTGAAACGGACATACTTCTCACTGATTCTGGCTTACATCATGTGGATGTTTGCCATTCCATTCTGGAAACTGTTCACGGACTATCCCAGTTTTTACATTCTTAATATCCGGTTTATCAGCAGCAGCCTGTTCATGCTGGCACTTTTGGCAGTTCACGGGGAATTAGGGGAGTTTTTCCGCCTTTTTCAAACCAAGAAAAACCGGCTCCTCTTTCTTTCCGCCGGTATGGCCCTTTATGGAAACTGGCTTTGCAACACCGTTGCTCCCATGATCGACCAGCTGCTGGAGGTGAGCATCGGCCAGTACCTCAGCCCCATCTTGCTGATCTTCCTGGGGAGCCTGCTCTTCCGGGAAAAGCTGAGTCCCATTCAATGGGTTTCGTCCCTTCTGGCGCTTTCGGGCCTGCTGGTAATTTTAATCTCCTATGGCTCCATTCCCTGGATTATCCTGCTGGTGTCCTCCACCTTTTTCGTGCTGACAATGCTTTTAAAGGGCACAACCGTATCGGCGGTTCAAATGACGGCGGCGCAGCTGCTGGCCCTTGACCCGCTGGCGATCTGCCTGGCGCTGCGCTATGAGGCGGCGGGCCAAGGGTTTTACAGCCCGGGCTCCGGTCCGGCACAGTGGTTTTCTCCCATTGCCATTGCCTGCGTCAGTATCCTGCCGATGCTTCTGTTTAACAAAGCCGTCAAACAGCTTCCCTCCATCACCCTGGGCTTTTTCCAATACCTGGGTCCCACGCTCTCCATGGTCATGGGCGTGTTTGTTTACCAGGAAGAGCTGGATATCAGCAAGCTCCTTGCCCTTGCGCTGATATGGCTTGGGATTGCAATTTATATTGTCTCCCAGGTTCAGGAGGAACGAATGTCTGCCCCGTCCAAAGCGGCGAACCGCTGCGGAAAATAAAACGGCCTATCCCCTAAGAGACAGGCCGTTGTCCTGCGACGTCAGAAACGCGCCTCGTAACTCTCCCGAAGGGCCTGCAAAAGCAACGAAGATCCCTCCAGCCGCTGCTGTTCCGGGGCGGAACCCATCCGTTCCCAAATCTCGGTGAACAGCTGCTTTTCCACCTCTTTGTGATAGTCTGTGATTTTCTTACCCTCTTCGGTCAGCTTCAAGACGATTTCCCTGCGGCTGACCTCGCCGGGTGTCTTCTCCACCAGGCCCTTCTTGTGGATGCGAGTGACAATCTGGCTGATGGCGCTCTTGGTTTTCCGCTCATAGTTTGCCAGCTCTGTGACCCCTGTGATTCCCTCTTCGATATGACACATCAGATGCACCTCCGCCGGAAAAAGGGGTACGTTGCCTGCATAATAGCGGGACCTTCCCTGATAGAGCGATATTAGTTCTAAAAGCTCGCGAAGGTCGCTGGCGAATTTCTGGAATTCGGGGCTGTCGTTTTTTGTCTGGTCCATAGTTTTCTCCTGTCATTTTTATAGTTTTAATAGCAGTATACGGAAAAAACCGGGAAAAATCAAGAGAAACTTTAGCACTGCGGGCAGCGAACCGCCGGCGGACAGCGCCGGGAACGTCCCGCCCGCATGACTGCCGGAATGTGAGCCCCTGCCGGAAACGCCGGCTGTTCCATATATATTAAAATGTTTAGGAGGGTTACCCATGGCAAAAGTTACGATTTTAGGTTCTGGAAACGCAGCGTGCGCCTACTCGGCCTATCTGGGAAAGCGCGGACATGAGGTTCGTCTTTATGACGCTCCCCGGTTTGAATCCAACCTCACTCCCATCCGGGAGTATGGCGGAATGGACATGGAGGGAGCCGACACCGGCTTCGGTCCCATCTCCATGGTGACGACGGATATCCAGCAGGCCGTTAAGGGCGTCAAGGTTTTGATGGTGGTCCTCCCTGCTTTTGGTCACAAGCCCATGGCAGAACAGCTGGCCCCTTATCTGGAGGACGGACAGATCATCGTGCTCAATCCCGGCGCGGTCTTTGGCGCACTGGAGTTTTTAAACACTCTCCGCAGATGCGGCTGTCAAAAAAATATCCTGATGGGAGAACTGGCTTCCAACATCTTTGCCTGCCGCCGGGTGGGCCCTACCCGGGTAAACATTTTCGGTAAAAAGGCCGTTATGGAGACCGCCTGCATCCCAGCCTCCCGAACGGAGGAGATGATTCAGGAGCTGAGCGTCTTCTTCCCTGACACCTACGTGCCGGTCCCCAACGTCATCCACACCAGCCTGAGCTATACCAATCTGGTCATCCACCCTGCCGGTTCTATTTTGAACATGGGACGCATTGAGTGGACCCACGGCCACTACCGTTTTTATTGGGAGGGCCTGACCCCCGGCGTATGCCGCAACATTGAGCGCGTGGACGCCGAGCGGGTGGCCGTGGGCGCGGCTCTGGGGGCCAAGTTGGATACCGGCATGGATATTTTCCACCGCTACTACGGACATCCCGAGCGGAAGACCTTTTATGACTTTTTCTCCAAGAGCGAAGTGAACGACAGCGTGGACAATCCCGCCTCCGCCCCCACGGACCTGAAAAGCCGTTACATAACGGAGGATTTCCCCTACGCCCTGGTGCCCCTGATGGCTGTGGGCAAGGCGGCGGGCGTCGAAACTCCAGTGATGGATTCCCTGACCACCCTGGCCAGCGTGGCCAACGAAGAGGACTATCGTGCCACCGGCCGGACGCTGGAAAGTCTTGGTCTGGATGGTCTCAGCCCTGCGCAGATTGTGGACCGCTTTGTAAACGGTATCTAAGTACGCTCTCCAATTGAACTGCTCTCTCTTTGAAAACCCTCTCTTTATACTGCGGCGGGAGTCCGGCATCAGCCGGGCTCCCGCCCTTTCTCCCGCTTTTCGAAAACATGGAGGTCCCGGCGGGAGCCGGGACCTCCATGTTTTGTCTGCTCAGTTCTCTTCATCCCGAACTCCGGCTACAGCCTGGAGCTCGAACAGAAATTTCGGTGCGGTGAAGGTAACCTCCGTCACGCTGCGGGTCGTAGGAACGCCCTGACCCAGGAAATACTCGTCAAAGATCTGATTCATCAGGGCAAAGTCCTCCCGGTGGGCCAGGAAGCAGTCCACGTGAAGCACCATATCCATGCCGCTGCCGCCGGATTCCAGCGTGTTTTTCAGACTCTCGAAGCAGCCGCGAATCTGCTCCTCCGCAGTTGTGGGCATCGTGCCGTCCGGACGCGTGGCGGAGTGCGCGGTGGTGAAAATCAGATCTCCATAGCGAATGGCTCTGGACCACTTGGTTTGCAGCGCGTCTCCCTTGGGAACAATTTGAATCTTTTTCGGCGCCATAATTCGATTCCTTTCTGTTATTGATTTTATAACACCCGGTACGATACCGGGCACTATACACGAATGGCTTTCCACTCCCCCCTCCGGTAGTGGGAACGGATTGCGTACCAGCGCAGAATATGAGCGGCCAGATAGCCGGCCCAGATGCCCATATGCCGCAGTCCCAGGGGATAGCACAGCCCCCAGGACAGGGCGGGCCGGATGAGGGCCACAATGATCAGCGTCACCCGCGCCACCGATTTGGTGTCTCCCGCGCCCCGCAGAGCGCCGAAGTACACCACCGCTCCGCAACAGGGCAGACTACCCGCCTCCACAAGCAAAAGCAGACGGCTTCCCGCCGCGGCCACATCGGCCTCCTTCACAAACAACCCCAAAAGCTCCTGGCGAAACAGCACGATGCCCACCCCAATGACAGCGGCGATTCCATAGCCAATTCCCAGGGAAATCCGGTTGTACCGCTCCGCCAGCTCCTCTTTCCCCGCCCCCAGGCTTTGCCCGGTCAGGGCGGTGGCGGCGGTGGCCACGCCGTCGTAGGTATAGCCCTGAAGATTGGCGATGTTCATCACAATCTGATAAAGGGCAAATTCCACCATTCCCAAAGACGCCGCCAGCCGGGTAAAGAGAAACAGGCCGATTCGCTGGCAGAGCTGCTCGTAAAATGCGCTGAAAACTATCCCCCGGACGGCCAGGAGCTTTTGCGGCTCTATGCGCCATGCGGCGGGTGCAAGGGGCAAAAACAGGACGCCCCCGGCCCCTCGCCGCACGGACCAGAGGGAGATAAGCAGAGCGCTGAGACTCCCCAGCGCAGTGGCTGCGGCGGCTCCGGCGACCTCCCAGCGGGGAAAGCCTAAATTTCCGAAAATAAAGAGATAATTACATACCACGTTCATCAGATTTGCGGCCAAATTAGTGGTCATAGACACCCGGGTCTTCCCCGCCGCCCGGAGGCAGGCGTTAACCGTCAGGCTGACGGATTGAAGCAGCTGCCCGGCCATCAGGATGCGAAAGTAGACCACGGAATCCCGCAGCGTGTCCGCGTCCGCGCCGGAAAACCGCATGAAGGGACGGGCCAGGCAGAATCCGCCTCCGTAAACCAGGGCCGATACCACCACGCAGAGAAGGACAAACTGCCGCATACAGCGGTTGGCATCCTCCGGACAGCCCTCTCCCATGCGGCGGCTCACCAGGACCGAGGCCCCGGTATTCAGGGCCAGCACCGGCATCAGCAATATCCGCCGGGGCTGAATCGTAAGGCCCACCGCCGCCACGGCGGACAGTCCCAGCCGGGAAATCATGGCCATATCCACCAGTTCCACAATATTGACCAGCAGCGCCTCTACGGCAGCAGGCCACGCAATGGAGCAGGTAACCCGGAAAAGCTCACGCTCTCGCTGTTCCATACACGCTTATGCGCCGGTTTTCCGCCGGCCGCTGCGATAGGACAGCACCCCGGCGGCCGTAATCAGAAGGGCCCCTATGACGGTGCTGGCTGACAAACGCTCATGCAACAGCAGCGTCCCAATCAGCGCAGAGAAAATGATGCCGGAGTAATCGTAGATGCTGACCTCCGCCGCCGGAGCCTTTTGATAGGCGTTAGTGATGAAGATTTGTCCCAGGGAGCCAAAGAGCCCAATGAGAATCAGCATAAACCACTGCTTGGGCGTGGGGAAAACCCAGCTTGGTATCATAAGTATACCCGCGCCCACCGTGCTGAACAGGGAAAAGTAGAACACCACGGTCATAGAGGGCACATGCCCTTTGCAATAGGATATCATGACATAGGCCACGCCGCAGCAAAGGGCGGAGAGCTCCGCCGACAGAAGCGGCAAAATGCTGGAATCAAAGGTGGGACGCAGGGCCACCACCGTCCCCACCAGACACAGGGCGATCATGGGAATCTGCTCTTTGGAAATCCGTTCTTTTAAAATGAGGGCGGCAAACAGACACACCCACAAAATATTGGTCCGGTTCAGCACCGACACATCCCCTTGGGACGCGTGGGCGGAGGCATAGAAGAGAAGAATCATCCCCAAAAATCCAAACAGGGATCGGGCAAGCAGGGCGGGCTGATACTCTTTGGGCCCAAAGAAACGCAGCCCCTCCTTTTTAATAAGGTATGCCGCAACCAGCAGGCTGATGGAATTTCGGAAAAAAACCTGCTGCATAGTTCCAATTCCTGACGCGGAAAGCCGTACCATTGCCTGCATAAGGGAAAAAGAGAAGGCTGAGAGAATGATAAACAGGACTGCCTGGGTCTTTTCTTTCATGAAAGGAGTCTCCTTTTTGTCCGAGAGTCCATGACGACGGCTCATCGTCACGGCTCGGGAGCTCTCCCCGATAACGGAGAGAGCTCCCAGACATTATTCTGCGGACGCTCCCTGCCCGCCGGCAGAGGCAGCCGCCTTCTTAATGGCCGACTTTTCACTGATATAGAGGTATATCAGCACGATAAAGCCAATCAAATCCGTGATGTGCTCCGGGACAATGCACAGCAAGCCGCCCACCAGCGCGATGATCTGCTTCCATTTCACCAGATTCCGCAGCAGGTAACCCTCCATTCCGATGGCCACCAGGTAAACGCCGATGATGGCGGTGCAGATGCATAAAACCACGTCCAGGATCGTCCCGCCGCCGCCGTTCAGGAGCATGCCGGGCTCATAGACGAAGACGAAGGGAACCAGGAAGGCAGGCATCGCCATTTTAAACGCCTGCCAGCCGCATTTCCCCGGATTGCACCCCGCGATAGCCGCCGCAGCGTAGGAAGGCACCGCCACAGGAGGCGTGATGCAGGCAATGATGCCGAAGTAGAAGCAGAAGAAGTGCGCCGTCAGCATGGGGATGCCCAGCTTCATCAGCACAGGAGCCGTAACGGCGGCCTGGACGATATACACCGCCACCGTGGGCATGCCCATACCCATGATGATGGACATGACCATCACCAGCAGCAAGGTGATGAACAGGTTGCCCTGAGAGATTTGCAGTACGGCGTTGCCCAGTACCGTGCCCACGTTGGTCAGGGTCACCACGCCGATGATAAGACCCACGCAGGCGCAGGAGACGCCGAAGGAGACCGTTTTCCGCCCGCTGATCACCAGGGCGTTGAACATCTGCTTAAAGCTCATGCGGGTGGACTTCTTGATGGGAGCCAGCAGCACGGTGAGAATCAAGCCGATCAGGGCCGCCCGGGAGATGGTGTACTGACGGATAATCATATACACCACCGCCAGGAAGGGAATCAGCAGATGGCCCCGCTCCCGCATGGCGTCTTTCAATTTGGGCAGCTGGTCCTTGGGAATTCCGGTAAGCCCCAGCTTCTTGCTGCGCACGTCCACCGTCAGGAAAACGCTCAGGTAATAAAGGAAGCCGGGTATGAGGCCCGCCAGCATTACATTGGAATACGGAACGCCGATATACTCCGCCATGATGAAGCAGGCGGCGCCCATAACCGGGGGAATCAACTGTCCGCCGGTGGAGGCGCAGGCCTCCACAGCTCCGGCAAACTCCGGCGGGTAGCCCACGTTTTTCATCAGCGGGATGGTGAAGGTGCCCGTGCCCACCACGTTGGCGGCGGCGGCGCCGGAGATGGTGCCGAAGGCCGCCGAGGAGACCACCGCCACCTTGGCGGGACCGCCGGTCTTGTGGCCGGTGAGGGACAGCGCCACGTCTCGGATGAAATCGCCCATGCCGCACTCATTGAGGAATTGGCTGAAGAGAACGAACAAGGAAACGTAGGTGGCTGCAGTGCCCAGGGGGCTGCCGAAAATACCCTCGGGAATCATGAGCATGTAGTCGGTCATGCGGGCGATGCCGCCGGCCCTGGTACGAAACATGCCGGGCATATAATTGCCGAAGTAAGCATATACCAGGAAGACCAACGCCACCAGCGCCAATGCGCCGCTGACCAGCCGCCGGGTGCCTTCCAAAATCAGGACTGTCAGGATGACGAAGACCAGCTGGTCCGTTCGATTGGAGATGCCCATGCGGGCAAGAATGGGCACGTAATTGATAAAGACATAGCCGCAGGTTATAAAAGAGGCCAGGGAAAACAGGTAATCATACCAAGGGACTTTGTTTTTCTTGGTCTTGGTGAAAGCAGGGTATACCAAGAAAAGAATGGTCATGGCCGCCAGCAGGTAGATGGAACGCTGGCGCAGAGCGTCAAAAGCGCCGAAAACCGCCGTGTAGATTAAGAAGAGGGAGATGAACAGGGAAAATCCGTTTACGATCAGAGCCGTGACCTTGTTCAGCTGCCGCTCGTTGTCCTCCGCGGAAACCTCCCGCAGAATTTCCTCCGCTTTTTCCGCGTCGAATTCGGCGTCAAGGGGCGCGGCGGAAGCCGTAGTCATATCCTCTGGTGACATATTCTTTTTGCTTTCTTCCATGCAAGAACTCCTTTTACCGGATTTTGAGAGGAAAAGGCTGCCGGCCGGACAAAGGTCGGGCCGGCAGCCTCCTTAGCTTTTAAGAGCGAACGGGGTTCAGGCGCGCATTACAGAACGCCGACCTCCTGGTAATAGCGCATCGCGCCAGGATGAATGGGCAGATCGGTGATGGACTTCACGTCGTCGATCTTCATGCCGGCCAGAGCAGCATGGAGCGGAGTCAGCTCGTCCACGTTCTCCCAGAGGTACTTGGTAACTTCATAGACCAGCTCCTCGTCCACCTGCTTGGAAACGCCCAGCAGAGTGGGAGAGGAGAAACTGGGGAGCTCCTCGGTCTGATCCTTGAAGGTGTTGGCGGGAATGACATCGGGAACATAAGAGGCATACGGATCGTCGCCCTTGTCGCATACACCGTCAATGTAAGCCTGGGGTACGCCCACCACGTGAGCCTTGCCGGCATTGACCACTTCGATCATGATGGAGAAGGGAGCCTGGGCCAGAACCACCATGCCCTGAATGTGGCCGTCCTTCATGGCGTCGGCCGCCTCGGAAGAACCGAGATAAGCGGGGGTGAAGTCCTTGTCAAATTCCCAGCCGCAAACGCCCTCATAGAAGACATGGGCGAAGGCCTCGTCACCGGAGCCAGGGCCGCCGACACCGATGGATTTGCCCTTGAGGTCATCAAACTCCGCGACATCCGGAGAAACGAACTGCTGGAAAATAGCGGAGTACAACGGAGCCACGGCCATAAGGTCGTCGCTGGGACCGGTAGACTCGAAAGTGTTGCGGCCGGTGCTGGATTCCACGAAGCAGGAACGGCCCACCATTCCGAAGTCACAAGTTCCGTTGCGCATGAACAGGGTGTTCTGCACGCCGCCGGTGGTGGCGGTGGCGGAGAACTGGCCAAAGCCCTTGTCGTTGAAAAACTGGGCCATCAGGGCGCCCACGGCGTTGTAGGTTCCGCCGGTGCCGCCGGTTCCCACAACATACTGCGCTGTGTTATCCAAATTTGAGGCGGGGGCGGTATCATTGGTGCTGCCGGTATCAGACGGAGTGGAATCGGAACTGCCGCTGGGTGGCGGGGTGGTACTGGAAGAAGAATCGCCGCTTCCTCCGCAAGCGGCCAGAGCGAACACCATGCACATGGCCAGGACCAGAGATAATACCTTTTTCATTTTCAACCTCCATGTTTTACTTTTGTAAATTTCCCCTTGCTATCTTGCACGGGGGGCACAGCGTACCCCGCCGGACAATTCTCAATCAAAGCATCGCGTAAATTTCCTCCCGCGTCTTGCCGGCAAGGCCGAGTTTTTCCGCCGTGCGGCCTTCAGCGGCAAAGTCCCGCCCGCAGATTACGCTGGCAATCAAGATGTAAGCGTCCATTATAGGAGTCTTCACGCCCAGCATATGCCCGACGGAGGCCAGCGGGACGATGCCGCTGAGGGTATCCTCCACAATAAAGCGGTGCTGGAGATTCATGGGACTCTTCAGCCCCTTATAGGCCGCGTTATGCTGAAGCAGGTCGTAGAGATCCTCCTGGGTCAGGCCGTACATTTCCTGGAGGCTCTTCACCAGAGAAGGAACCTCCAGCCCCAGGGCCTTGCACACCGCCAGACGCTCGGCGTCGCAGGCGGAAACCAGCTTGGCAATGCTGGGGGTGATCCCCTCCATGTAATAATCATAGCCCTGCTGCAAATCTGTGTGGTTGATGTTCATCAGGCTGGGAATCGGGTGGAGCATCGCGCCGCCGCCCTCAAAACCGGTTTCCAAAATATTCTCAGCTGCCGTCAGGTTGGGGAAGATGCCGCCGATTTTCTCCATCAGGCGGGACACATCCGAGGCGGGAAGCGTTGCAACCAGGACGCCCTTCTTAATACCGGACTGGAAGGTTTCCCCAATTTCAGAGGTGCGGCAGGCATACATCAAATCTCCGGCCTCCGCAATAATCACATCCGCTTTGCAGCCGTGGATGTTGCGGATAATATTGCTGACCTCCAGGGCGCCGCCTACGTGACCCGGATTCAGCATGAAAATTTCGCCGTCGTGGAGATAAGGCGCACAGAGGTCCGCGATTTCCGCGTGGGCGTCTGTGGTTGTGGTCACCATAATGACGTCTACGCCCTCCACCGCCGGCCCGATTTCCGTGGTGGCCAGAGCCGGGAAGCCTTCACACTCCATTTTCCCTGTTACACGAATGTTTCCCAACTCGTTGAGGCGGGCAATTTTTGCCTTG
Source organism: Oscillibacter sp. (assembly GCA_022801815.1). Taxonomy (GTDB): domain Bacteria; phylum Bacillota; class Clostridia; order Oscillospirales; family Oscillospiraceae; genus Oscillibacter. Next base: position 24,985 of record JAAWTB010000003.1, read on the forward strand.
TCATTGTCGTAAAGGCGGACCTCATATCCCTGGCTGCTCAAAATCGCAGCCATGCTCTGCCCGCCGGCGCCAGCGCCCAAAACAGCGAATTTCAATGTGCCCATTTCCAATTCCTCCTATCCAGCGTGTTCCGTATTCCGTCCTTTGCTGTTCGCATTTAAGAACAAATGCATATTTAAGAACCTTAACTTATCATAAACGACGATTCACTTTTTGTCAACTGTTTTTTCCTTGTGCAAAATCACTGTTTTTTCCATTTTTTTCTGTACTGTACATTTTTTGAATAAATGATAGAATATAGGAAAGCATTTGTCAGAATCATCCAAAATTTAGAAAGGAATTGTCAAAAAGAGAATTTGAACGATTTTTCCCCAATCGTCTTCCCTTTATCCGCAAAGGCAGAAGGGTAAAAACATAAAGAAACGGAGGATCCTTTCATGCCCCAAACCTCTCACCGTTCCACTTCGCGTGTCCTGGACGTCTTTGACCTCCTGGCCAATGCGCCGGGAGGATATACGCTTACTGAAATTGCCCGGATTCTCGCCTCTCCCAAAAGCAGCATGCTGCCTATTTTACAGACGCTGGCGGCCCGAAATTACATCCAACTGAAAAACGGCCGCTATTATATCGGTCCAAGCCTGTACTTTGCCGCGTCGGTCTACCGCAAGCAGATATCCGTCAATAAGTTCATCGACATGGAGATGAAACGGCTGGCCACCGCCATCGAAGAATCCTCCATTCTGGCCGTGCGGGAAGGAAGCAAGGCCCTGTTTATCCACATGTCGGCCTGTCAGGATCCAGTACACTGCCAAAAATCCGTGGGACTGCGAGAGGACGGTCCCCGTGGCGCGATGGGAAAGGCCCTGCTCTGTGATTTTAAGCTGGACGAGCTGGCTCATCTGGTGGCGAAGGACGGCGTCCGCCTGCCGGACCCCTTAAACCTTTACCAAGCCCATGTGCAGATGGAGGAAGCCCGCGTCGTGAACATCGCCTATGAATCCGGAGAAATTGAATACGCCATCCACTGCATGGCGTCCCCCATTCGCCATGGGGGGAAAATAGCCGCCGCCCTTGGAATTATCCTGCCCACCTTCCGCCTGACGCCCAAAAAATCCGCAGACGCCGAGATCAATCTGCGACTGGCGGTGCAAAAAATCGAAAACGTAATCGCCTCCTCCGACGAAAGTGTTCAGGAAATTTTTTCGGTTAATGGCTTTCGAAACCTGTAGTCTGCCCTGCGGCTGTGCAGACAACATGCCCTTCCTTGGGTCCGGCAATCCTGAAACGCCGACGGGGCACTGGGATTGTATGGAAATTTTTCACGTTAAAAAAGGCAGCAGGAAAACCGTTTTTCCGGTTTTTCTGCTGCCTTTTTCGAAAGCACAGGGGTTTTTTCTGCGTTTTGCACCATGAGATAGAGATTGACAAAAATATACGTTTGTGTTATGCTCATGCTAGTTTAGTTGCTGAACTAATCATCATGTCCTATGGCTTCTTCCCCCCTTGCGGTCATACGTGACAGACTGAGACCATTCGGCAAATAACACAGAAAGGGTGCAAAAATATGACGCAAAAGGAACCTGCCATTCGAAGTTATGATGATGACATCCGGCATTCCAGCCCCCATGCGCTGCTGCGCGGTCTTGGACTGGCCAAAGAGGATTTGAAAAAGCCTCGTGTTGCCATCATCAACACCTGGAATTCCATCAATCCCGGTCATGTCCACCTGGACACGCTGGCGGAGTTTGTCAAGGAGGGAATCCTGGAAGCCGGCGGCCTTCCCTTTAATTTCAATATTACCAATATTTGTGACGGCATCGGCGCCGGGCCCTACATTCTGGCGTCCCGTGACCTGATGTGCAACGAAATCGAGACGATTATGGACGGCTGCCAGCTGGACGCCATGGTGCTGCTGGCAACCTGCGACAAAAACGTCCCCGGCATTTTGATGGGCGCCGCCCGGATGGACCTGCCCGCGGTCATCGTTACCGGAGGATATATGCAGACCTCCTACGAAATCGACGGCAGCATTGTAGACGGCATCACCATTGGAAACTCCTGCGGCGCGGTGACCGAGGGCTGCATGACCATGGAGCAGCTGGAGCACCAGATGGATATTGCCTGTCCCGCTCCTGGTGCCTGCGGCTTTATGGGTACCGCCAATACCATGTGTACGCTGACGGAGGCCATGGGCATGAGCCTTCCCGGCAACGCCACCCTGCCCGCCATCTCCACCCACCTGAAAATCACCGCCCGGGAGGCGGGACGCCGGGTCATGGAGCTGTGGAGAAAGGGAATTACCGCCCGACAGATTATCACCAAGGAATCCGTGACCAATGCCATCAAGGTCTGCATGGCAATCGGCGGATCCACCAACACCATGATGCACATTCCTGCCGTGGCCGCAGAGGCGGGACTGGATATGGACTGCTGGGACGTCTACGACCAGGCTTCCCACGAGATTCCCCTGCTGATGAACGTCCGGCCCACCGGCGCTTACACCATGTTCGACTTCGACCAGGCCGGAGGCCTCCGGGCGCTGATGCATGAGATTCAGGACCACCTGAATCTGGACTGCGTGGGCGTCAACGGAAAGACGGTGAAGGAAAACATTGCCGGGCACAAGACGCCTTATCCCGAAACTATCCGTCCCATGGATAACCCCTTTACCAAAGACGGCGGCATCTGCATTCTCAAGGGCAACATCGCTCCGGACGGCTGCGCCGCCAAACAGTCCACCTTCCCCCGGAACATGCTGAAATTCCGGGGCCCCGCCAAGGTGTTCTTCAGCAATCAGGAGGCCTGCGAGGCCCTGCGGGCCGGAAAAATTCAGGCTGGTGACGCGGTGGTCATCATGATGATGGGCGCCAAGGCCGGTCCCGGCATGCTCAGCGCCTACGGCTTTACCTCGGAGCTGGCGGGCACCAGCCTGTGGGACAAGGTCTGCCTCATCACCGATGGGCGTTTCTCCGGCGCGGCCAAGGGCGCCATTACCGGCTACTGCTCGCCGGAGGCGGGTCTCAAAGGACCCATCTGCGCCGTTCGGGACGGGGACATCATCACTTACGACGTGGAGGCCCGGACCATCAACGTGGAACTCTCCGACCAGGAGATTGCCCAGCGGGTGAAGGAGTTTGACCGGGAGGTCGTTTATTACGACGGCTTCATCGGCATGTATCAAAAGACCGTAACCTCTTTGAAAACCGGCGCTGTCCTGCGGCCCACCGGTCCCCGGAAATCATAAAGAAAGAAGGGTAAACAATTATGGAAGAGAAAAGGCACCTGAATAGTGTACGGCCCTTCGGCACCAGTGCGGTCAACGGCAAAGCCCTGATGCTGGGCCTTGGATATACCCGTGAAGATTTGCAAAAGCCCAGAATCGGCATCATCAATACCTGGAGCGACTACAATCCCGGCCATCTGCACCTGCGGGACCTGGCTCGCGCCGTCACTGACGGCGTCTGCGAGGCCGGCGGCCTTCCCTGCAACTTCAACGTCATGAACTTCTGCGACGGTCTTCAGCCCAAGGGCCCCTATGCGCTTGTCTCCCGGGACATGATTACCAACTCTGTGGAGGTTATGGCCCGCTCTCAGGACCTGGACGCCATGGTGCTGATTGCCACCTGCGACAAAAATGTCCCTGCCATGGTCATGGCTGCAGCCCGGGTTAACATCCCCGCCATTGTACTTACCGGCGGACATATGAAATCCAATATCTACCAGGGCAAACTGGTGGATTTCATCGACATCAACAAGACCGTTTCCGCCGTGGAGGAGGGCCGCTGCTCCATGGAGTACCTGGACGGTCTGGTGGACTGCGCCTGCCCGGGCGTAGGCGCCTGCAACATGATGGGCACTGCCAATACCATGCAGATTGTCACCGAGACCTTGGGCATGAGCCTGCCGGGCAACGCCACTGTCTCCGCTGCCGGGAAGACGCTGATCCGCTACGCCCGGGAGGCGGGACGTCAGGTGATCCGTCTGTGGGAGAAGAATATCCGCCCCAGGGACATCATCACCGAAAAATCCGTGAACAACGCCGTCCGGATGGTCATGGCCGTGGGCGGCTCTACCAATACCATGTACCACGTGCCCGCTATCGCCAGTGAGGCCGGGCTTAGCTGCTCTGTTTGGGACATCTACGACGCGGCTTCTCACGAGGTACCGCTGCTGATGACCATCCGTCCTGTGGGCCCCTATACCATCGACGACTTTGAGCGGGCCGGCGGCGTCCGGGCCATGTGCACGAATATCAAGAAAACCCTGCACTTGGACTGCCTGACAGTCAACGGCAAAACCCTGGGTGAGAACATTGAAGGCCATGAGGTTCTGGACCGGGAGGTCATCCACCCCATGGATCAGCCCTACAGCGACGACGGCGGCATCTGCATCCTCAAGGGCAATATCGCCCCCGAAGGCTGCGCCGCCAAGCAGTCCACCTTCCCCCGGAACATGCTGAAATTCCGGGGCCCCGCCAAGGTTTTCTTCACTACGGAGGACGCTATCAACGGCCTGTATGACGGGCGCATTGTGGAAGGCGACTTCGTCGTCATCCTCCACCAGGGCGCCAAGGGCGGCCCCGGCATGACCAGCGTTTACGGCTTCACCTCCGCCCTGGCCGGCTCTTCCCTGGCAGGCAAGTGCGCCATGGTCTCCGACGGACGCTTCTCCGGCGCGGCGGCAGGCGCCATCATTGGCTACGCCTCTCCCGAGGCCGCCCTGCGGGGCCCCATCTGCGCGGTGCAGGATGGGGATATGATCAGCTATGATATCGAGACCCGCACCATCCACGCCGAGCTCTCCGACGAGGAAATCGCCAAGCGGATTGAAGCCTTTGACAAGGAAGTGGATTGGCAGACCGGCTGTCTGGGCATGTACCAGAGCTGGGTGGGCTCCCTGGCCAGGGGTGCAGTGCTCTCCGGCAAAAATTAACCCTTCTTTCCCAAAGGGCAAACCGGCTTCCCGCGCCGCCTGATTCCTTCCGGCGGCGCGGGGAAACCGGCACAGTTCCACGGGATTGAACCAACACCTCTCGCCAAGGAGGTGGTTGTTTCCCCCATAAAGTTAAGCAGCTTAATTATTTAACGGAAAAGGAGCCGTGCATTATGAAAAAGAAGTCTGTAATTGATCTCTACAACATGAAGAAAAACGGAGAACTGGCGTCCTGGATTACGGCCTATGACTTCCCCTTTGCCTCTTTTACCGAGCAGGCGGGGATTGACATGATCCTGGTGGGGGACTCTATGGGCATGGTCGTGGAAGGCTACGACAGCACCATTCCCGTCACAATGGACACCTGCATTGAGCACTGCCAGGCCGTCCGCCGGGGTGCGCCGAATACCTTTGTGGTAGGCGACATGCCCTTTGGCTCTTATCAGGTCTCCGACGAGGACGCCGCCGCCAACGCCATCCGCTTTTTGAAAGAAGGCGGCGTGGACGCCATAAAGCTGGAGGGCGGACGCTCCGTCGTCAGCCGGATCAAGGCGATTCGGAACTGCGGCATTCTGGTGTTCGGTCACATTGGCCTGACGCCCCAGTCCTCCGGCGTGCTGGGCGGGCACAAGGCCCAGGGCCGGACGGTGGAAAGCGCCCGCAGCGTGATTGAAGACGCCCTGGCCGTGGAGGCGGCGGGGGCCAACTTCCTTTTGGTAGAGGCCGTTCCCCCCGAGGTGACCCAGGAGATTCACAAACTGCTGAGCATTCCCGTGTACTCCATCGGCGCGGGTCCCTTCTGCGACGGCCAGCTGACCATCTTCGCCGATACCATCGGCATGTTCCAGGCCTTTACCCCGAAATTTATCAAGAAGTACGCGGAGATTGCCCCTATTGTCATTGAGGCGTATAAGCAGTATAATGAAGAAATCAAGTCCCGCCAGTTCCCCACAGACGATTATGTCTATCATGTCATCGGCGATATCGCTCCCTTCCAGGAGCTCTTTGCCGAATACGACGCCAAGCTTGACAAATGAACCTTTGTTAAGGAGTGCATATGGAACATCGAACGGATATTGAAATCGCCCAGAGCGCCAAGGCACGTCCGATTACTGAGATTGCCGCTTCCTGCGGCATTAAAGCGGATTCCCTTGAGCAATACGGAACCTGCAAAGCGAAGGTGGACTGCCGCCTTCTGCGGGAACTGGAGAACCGTCCCGACGGCAAGCTGATTCTGGTCACCGCCATTACCCCCACTCCCGCAGGAGAAGGAAAGACCACCACCTCCGTGGGACTGGCCGACGCTCTCCGCCGCCTGGGAAAGAACGCCTTGGTGGCCCTGCGGGAGCCCTCCCTGGGACCGGTCTTCGGCGTAAAGGGCGGCGCGGCCGGGGGTGGATACGCCCAGGTCATTCCCATGGAGGACATCAATCTCCACTTCACCGGGGATTTCCACGCCATTGGAGCGGCCAACAATCTCCTGGCCGCTATGCTGGACAATCATATTCAGCAGGGCAACGCCCTGGGAATCGACGGAAAGAAAATTGTCTGGAAACGCTGCGTGGATATGAACGACCGCCAGCTCCGCAACATCGTGGACGGCCTGGGAGGACGGATGCAGGGCGTCCCCCGTGAAGACGGCTTTGAAATCACCGTGGCCTCTGAGGTTATGGCGGTTCTCTGCCTGGCTGACGGTATCTCCGACCTGAAGGAACGCCTTGGCCGAATCATTGTGGCCTACACCTATGACAACCGGCCTGTCACCGCCCATGACCTCAAGGCCGAAGGAGCCATGGCGGCCCTGCTGAAAGACGCCTTGAAGCCCAATCTGGTGCAGACCCTGGAGGGAACTCCCGCCTTCATTCATGGAGGGCCCTTCGCCAACATCGCCCATGGCTGCAACTCGGTCACTGCAACCCGTATGGCGCTGAAACTGGGGGATTACGTCGTGACGGAGGCGGGCTTCGCCGCAGACCTGGGGGCGGAAAAATTCTTTGACATTAAGTGCCGCATGGCGGGACTTACCCCCGCCGCCGCCGTGGTAGTGGCCACGGTGCGGGCCCTGAAATACCACGGCGGCGTGAAGAAGGACGCCCTGAACCAGGAAAATCTGACGGCGCTGGAGCAGGGCCTCCCCAACCTCCTGCAGCACGTTCGGAATATCCGGGAGGTCTTCGGGCTTCCCTGCGTGGTGGCAATCAACGCCTTCCCTACGGACACGGAGCGGGAACTGGCGCTGGTAAAGGAGAAATGCGGCGAATTGGGCGTCCCCACGGCCCTCAGCGAAGTCTGGGCCAAGGGCGGCGCAGGCGGCGAGGCCCTGGCGGAGGAGGTGCTCCGCCAGACCGGGGAGCCCAACGACTTCCGGCAGTCCTATGATCTGTCCCTCTCCATCCGGGAAAAGCTGGAGGCCATCGCCGTCAACATCTATCACGCCGACGGTGTGGACCTGGCGGGCAACGCGGTAAAGCAGCTGGATGAAATTGCCGCCCTGGGCCTTGACAAGCTTCCCATCTGCATGGCAAAAACCCAATACTCCTTCTCCGACGACCCGGCAAAGCTGGGCGCTCCCAGAAATTTCCGCATCACGGTGAGGAACCTCAAGGTCTGCGCCGGAGCGGGCTTCATCGTGGCTCTGACCGGCGATATCATGACCATGCCGGGACTTCCCAAAGTACCCGCCGCCGAAAAAATTGACGTTGACGAAAACGGCCGCATCTCCGGCCTGTTTTAAGGAGCAGGATATGGAGTTTTTAAACAGCAGCATTCTGGAATTCTCCCAACAGCTTGCCTCCTCCGCCCCGGTTCCCGGGGGCGGAGGAGCCAGCGCCCTGGCGGGCGCCCTGGGCGTCGCCTTGGGCAATATGGTGGGGGAACTCACGGTGGGAAAACCCCGTTATGCCTCCGTGGAAGCGGAAATGAAATCGCTGATGGCCAAGGCCCAGGACCTGCGGGGCCGCCTTCTCGCCTGTGTGGAGCGCGACGCGGCAGCATTTGAACCCCTCTCCAGGGCCTATGGAATTCCCAAGGACGACCCCAGCCGGGAAGCGGTGATGGAGCAGTGCCTGCGGGACGCCGCCGCCGTGCCTCTGGAAATCCTGGAGCTCTGCGGTCAGGCCCTGGAACTCCAGCGGGAATTTTCCGCAAAGGGCAGCCGGCTGGTCGCCTCCGATGCAGCCACCGGCGCGGCTTTGTGCTGGGGCGCTATGCAGGGGGCCGCCATCAATGTCCGGGTAAATACCAGGCTGATGCGGGAACGGCCCTACGCGAAGGAAATCGAAGACCGCGTAGACGCGCAGCTGAACACATACGGAGAGCTTGCCCGGCAAATCATTGCGGGCGGCAAGGAGGATGCGGATGGCTAAACTGTTGAAGGGCGCGCCTGTATCTGCCGCTCTGGACCAAAAAACGGCGGAGCGCGCCGCCGCTTTGCGGGCGCGGGGCGTCATCCCCACCCTGGCCATCCTTCGCTTGGGCGAGCGAAGTGACGACCTGTCCTACGAAAGAGGAGCCGCCAAACGCTGTGGTCAAACGGGAATCGAGGTCAAGCACATCGTTCTTCCCTCCGATGTGGACAGCGGCGTTTTTTTTCAGACTCTGGACCAGCTGAACGAGGACCCGGCGATTCACGGCATCCTGATGTTCCGGCCTCTGCCCCCCCATTTGGACGAAGACACGGCCCGGCGGCGTCTGCGCCCGGAAAAGGATGTGGACGGCTGTACGGACGGCTCCCTGGCCGGTGTATTTACCAATACGAAGCGGGGCTTTCCGCCCTGCACGGCCCGGGCCGCTATGGAAATCCTGCGTTACTACGGCATTGACCCTGCCGGGAAACGGGCGGTTGTCATCGGGCGGTCTCTCGTGGTGGGCCGTCCCGCCGCCATGATGCTGATGCACGGCGGGGCCACCGTCACCATCTGCCACACGAAGACGCCGGACGTTCCCCAAATCGCCCGGGAGGCAGAGATTCTGCTGGCGGCCTCCGGACAGATGGAGAGCGTTGGAGCGGCCTATCTCCAAGCGGGGCAGACCGTGATCGACGTGGGCATCGCCTGGAATCCTTCCAAGGAAAAGCTCTGCGGAGATGTGCGCTTTGAGGAAGCGGAGCCAATGGTGGACGCTATAACCCCTGTTCCCGGCGGAGTGGGCAGCGTAACTACCAGCGTGCTGGCCGCCCATGTGGCGGAGGCCGCAGAACGGGCGGCGGAATGACCGGGCCGCAGGAACAGTGGGCGGCCTTTCGCGCGGAGAAAGAGCGGCTGCGAAAAGAAATCCGGGGGCGGCTGCGGGCTATCCCTCCCGCCGAGGCCAAACAATCAAACGCCCTTATCTGCAGGCGTCTGCTTCAGCTGCCGGAATACAACAGGGCCAGGATGATTTTGGGCTTTGCCGGAATCAACTGGGAAATCCGGCTGACGGCTTTTTTTGCCCAGGCTCTGGCGGACGGAAAGCGGATTGCCCTGCCCCGCGTCACCGGACCGGGACAGATGGAGATTCGGACGGTTTCCAGTCTGCGGGACCTGGTCCCCGGCGCTTATGGCATTCCCGCGCCCTCCGGAGACGAAGCCATCTGCGCCCCGGCGGATATCGACCTTGCCGTTGTGCCCTGTGTCTCCTGTGACAAAAGCTGCCGGCGGCTGGGCCAGGGCGGAGGGTTTTACGACCGATTTTTAACGGCCGCCGGGTTCCCTTCCGCTGCGGTGTGCCGGGATGCGGGAATGGCGGAGGAGATCCCCGCCGCGCCCTGGGACCAGCCGGTGGACCTGGTCGTAACGGAGACCCAGGTTTACCGCCGGTCTCTTGAAACCGGAGAAGCCCAAAAGCGCTGACGGGCCCCCTCCGGCGGCACTCCTTGTCCCCCAAGGGAATCCCCGTTTCCGCCATTTGTCAAGCCATGATTTTCACGAATATCCCTCTCTTTTTTCTCCACTCCCGCCATTGCTTTCGCCGGAGGAGTCGGCTACAATATGTAGCGGTTGTTTTTATTTCAGAATGGAGGATACAGCAGATATGGAATTGGGTTACGATCCGCTTTGGGACGAGCAGGGACGGCTGCGGCAAGGCTGCACGGTCCGTGAGGCGCTGGCCTGGATGACGAAATTCGGCGGGCGCACCGCCGGGGAGTCCGTGTGCATCAACGGCGTGGGCTATAAAATCGGCCGCCTGCTCTATGGGCCGGAGAGGCCCGCCGTGGCGGATAAACCCATCTCCCGGGTTTATGACGGCTATTACCGCCAGCTGAATTTCAGCGTATAAGTTCCCCAGAGACATGAGAATTGCCAGGGGCGCACAGTTCAAAATACTGTGCGCCTCGTTTTGCTTATGGAAAAAGTCCCCCTCCGGCCGTTTCGAGGCCTATCTATGGTTGACACCGGCCGCTTTTCCCGTTAAAATAAATCCATGCTATGGGCAAAGCGCGGTTTTGCCTGTGAAGTTCTACGTAGGCCGTGGCGCGAGTGCGCCGCCGGTTTCAATCAATTCTTTTGAAGCGCGGTAACCGATCATATTGGCGGGACATCCCTTCCCCTCAGTCCCGCCAGGAACCCGCATCCATATGGAGGAGAACGCCTATGTATCATTGTCATCTGCGTCTCTACTGCGTCGGGCGCCGGAAGGAGCTTTTCACCCCCTTCCAGGAGGCTGTTCCTCTGGAGTCCTTTACCCATACCTTTCTGGAGAGCGAGGAGCCGGATCCCGCCCTGGCCGCCCAGGCCGACGTAATTTTTGCCGACCTCACAGACCTGGATGCTGCCGGAGCCCTTCGCACCCTGTCCCAGAGCGGGGTGGAGCTTGTGGCGCTGGGAACGCGGGATCAGCTGTCCCAGCTGACGGACCTTCTTCCCGCACTGACCGACTTGTGGCCCCTGCCCATGAGCCAGGCGGAGCTGTGCTTCCGTTTCCAAAAGTGGCAGCGGACCTGCTGTCAGGAGAAGGAGCTCTGGGAATCCCGCCAGTACCTAGAGGCCGCCATAAACAGCGTTCCCAACCTGGTCTGGTACAAAACCCGGGACGGCGTGCACGAGAAGGTAAACGACAGCTTCTGCCAAACCGTGAACAAGACCAAAGAACAGGTCCAGGGCCAGCGGCACGCCTATATCTGGGACGTGGAGCAGGACGACCCTGCCTGCATTGAGTCCGAGCGGATTGTCATGGAGGTCAAAAAGACCTGCGTGGCGGAGGAGACCATCCAGACCGGCGAGGGGACCCGGCTGCTGACCACCTACAAGTCTCCCCTGTACGATTTGGACGGCAGCGTCATGGGCACCGTGGGCGTGGCCATCGACGTGACGAAGGAGCGGGCCTATGAAGAGGAGCTGCGCCGGGAAAACCAGGCCCTGGAGACTCTTTTTACCACGATGGACTGCGGCGTGCTGTGTCACAGCTTGGATGGGTCCCGTATTCTCAGCGTTAACCGGGCCGCCCTGGAAATTCTGGGCTATCCGTCCCAGGCGGAACTTTTCCAAGACGGCTTTGACACCATCGCCACCTCTGTCGTCGATGAGGACCGGGACAGGCTGCTGTCCTCCATTAAATCTTTGAAAAACGCGGGAGACAGCGTCAGCGTGGAGTACCGGGTCCGGCATACCAACGGGCATGTTCTCCATGTGATGGGCAACGTGAAACTGATTGAGGAAAGCGGCGAACTGTTTTACCAGCGTTTCCTGTTGGACTGTACCGCACAAAAGCAAAAGGAGCGCGAGGAGCAGCTGCGCACGGAGCGGCGCCACCAAGAGCTGGTTCAGGCTTTGAGCACGGATTATAATCTGGTCTGCTTCTTTGACCTGGAAACTCGCAAGGGCAATACCCTGCGGACCTACGATTGTCCCGCCGGTCTCCTGGAGCAGCTGTTCGCCGGCGATTTATCCCTGGACGTCCATATGGAAAACTACATACAGACCTGCGTATATGTGGACGACCGGGACATGCTCCGCCAGGTCTTCGCCGGGAACACCCTGCTCCGGGAGCTTCGGGACCGGGGCATTTACTACCTCAACTACCGGACCGTCTGCATGGGCGAGATCCGCTATTTCCAGATGAAGGCCGTGCCCATTGGAGATTTGGCTTCCAGCCGGGGCGTGGTTATTGGCTTTCGCAGCGTGGATGAGGAAACCCGGTCGGAGATGGAAAAGAAGAATCTGCTGGAGGATGCCCTGGCCCAGGCCAACCGGGCCAGCAAGGCAAAGAGCGTCTTCCTCTCCAACATGTCCCACGACATCCGCACCCCCATGAACGCCATCATTGGCTTTACCGCCTTAGCCACCACGCATCTGGACAACCGGGAACGGGTGGAGGAGTACCTGAAAAAAATTATGATCTCCGGCAACCATCTCCTCAGCCTCATCAACGACGTACTGGACATGAGCCGCATTGAAAGCGGCAAGATGTACCTGGACGAGAAACCCTGTACCCTGCCGGACATTCTCCACGGCCTGCGGAACATTGTTCAGGCGGATGTCCACGCCAAGCAGCTGGAGCTGTATATGGACGCCGTGGACGTGATCCACGAGGACATCCTCTGCGACCGGCTGCGGCTGAACCAGGTTCTTTTGAACCTTTTAAGCAACTCCATCAAATACACTCCCGCCGGGGGCATCGTCAGCATCCGGGTGATGGAAAAGCCTTCCGCCCCGGCAGGCTGCGCCTCTTACGAATTCAGCGTTCGAGACACCGGCATCGGTATGAGCGAGGAATTTGTCGCCCATATTTTCGAACCCTTCGAACGGGAGCGGAATTCTACCACCAGCGGCATCCAGGGCACCGGTCTGGGCATGGCCATTACCCGGAATATTGTGGAGATGATGAACGGTTCCATCCAGGTCAAGAGCCGCCAGGGCACAGGGACGGAGTTTACCGTGGACCTCACGTTCCGCCTCAGCTCCGACGAAAAGCAGCCCATCGCCATCCCGGAGCTCACCGGCTGCCGCGCCCTGGTGGTGGACGATGACTTCAACACCTGCGACAGCGTCTCCTGCATGCTCCAGCAAATCGGCATGCGGGCGGAGTGGACCCTCTCCGGCAAGGAGGCGGTGCTCCGCACCCGCCAGGCCATTATGCGGCGGGACCATTACAGCGTCTATATCATCGACTGGCTGCTGCCGGATATGAACGGCGTCGAGGTCACCCGGCGCATCCGCAAGGAGTGCGGCGAAAATGTGCCTATCATTGTCCTCACCGCCTACGACTGGTCCGATATTGAAGAGGAGGCCAAGGAAGCCGGGGTCACCGCCTTCTGCGGAAAGCCCCTGTTCCTCTCCGAGCTTCAGGACTGTCTGCTCTCCATCGTGAATACGGATGAGTCCCCCAAAGAAGCCGGGGCGGCCCTTGCCCAGCCCCTGAACCTGGGACGCATACTGCTGGCGGAGGACAACGAGTTAAACCAGGAAATCGCCCAGGCCATTTTGGAGGAAGCGGGATTCACTGTAGAAATTGCAGAAAACGGGCAAATCGCCCTGGATATGTTGACGCGCGCAGAGCCGGATTACTACCAGCTGGTACTGATGGATGTCCAGATGCCCGTCATGACCGGCTACGAGGCCACCCGGGCCATTCGTTCCCTGGAGAACCCGGCCCTCGCCAGCGTTCCCATCCTAGCCATGACGGCCAACGCCTTTGAGGAGGACAAACAAGCGGCCCTCAAATGCGGCATGAACGGGCACATTTCCAAGCCCATTGACATTTCCAAGCTCATGGAATCCCTGGAACATGTCCTGCGGAAGCGATAAGAAGAAGCTAAAAACCCGGGAGGGAGGCCAAAGGCCCCCCTCCCGGGTTTCCATTTGTTAGTTTGCGGTCAGCACGCTTCCCAGGTCCAGGGGCTTCCCATCGGACCAAAGGCGTTCCAGGTCGTAAAACTCCCGGGCCTCCTGAGAGAACACATGGACTGCCACACAGCCATAGTCCAGCAGCACCCAAGTTCCATCCCGGTGCCCCTCCCGGTGGAGGGGAGTCTCTCCGGCCTGTTCCTTCATGGCCTTTTCCACCGCGTCGCACAGGGCGTTGATCTGGGTGTTGGACCCGCCGGTGGCGATGACAAAATAGTCCGCCAGGGTGGTCAGGTCCGTAATCTCAATGGCGCTGATTTCCTTGCCCTTCTTCTCGTCCAGGGCCTTGGCCGCAATAATGGCCAGTTCTTTCGGTGTCATAGACATGCCTCTCTTTCCAGAAAATATGTGAAGGGTGGTTTCCTCGTTTAAGCGGCGGGGTCCGGCCCGATGAGGGCAAAACCCGGGTCCTCCGGGATCTGGGGGGCCTCCGGGACCTCCGGCACAGGGGCGGGCTCCGCAGGGGCTGAAGGCGCGTTCGGGTCCGGCGCCTCGGGCGTTGTGGGACTGGAGGTTTCAGGAGTGGAGGGCTGCGCGTTGTCCGGCGGATTGGAGGGAACCGTACCGCCGGGCTGGGCGGTTCCGCCGTTGGGCGCTGCGGGTTCCCCTCCGCTTCCATTGGACCCGGGGACCGTGTCCGGCGGCACCAGCGGTTCCCCGGTCTCCGGGTCCACGGCCGTAATGGCCGTCCGGTGCCGATATTTACACCTGTTGGTCAGGATATGATGCTCAGACGCATGGAAAATGACGGCGATTATCAGTGTATCAACATGGGATTGTCTCT
>JAAWTB010000188.1 GCA_022801815.1 Oscillibacter sp.
CTACGCGGAGATGAAGCGCATCATCGACTCCGGCGAGATCGGCGCGCCCCTGGTGATCAAGGCCTGCCACCGCAACGTGGCCCAGGGCCCGGGCTTCAAAACCGAGAACGGCGTCACCAACGTGGCCATCCACGAGCTGGACATCTGCCGGTGGCTTCTGGACGACGAATATGAGGACGTCCAGTGCGTCAAGGTCCGTCAGTCCGCCAACTCCGACAAGGGCTATGACAACCCCCAGGTCATGCTGATGCGGACCAAGAAGGGCTGCTTCATCGACGTGGAGGTCCAGGTAGCCGACGGCTACGGCTATGACATCCAGTGCGAGGTGGTCTGCGAGAACGGCACGGTCAAGCTGCCGGATCCCTACGCCGTGGTCCGCCGCTCCCGCCCCGCCGGGTGGGACAGCCTGAATCCCGCCGAGTCCATGCCCATCATGACCGACTGGAAGGAGCGCTTCATCGAGGCCTACGACATTGAGTTCTGCAAGTGGGTGGAGTCCGTCCACGCCGGCAAGCTCACCGGCCCCTCCAGCTGGGACGGCTATGTTGCCTGCGTGGCTGGCGACGCGCTGAACGCCTCCCGGGGCACCTCCCAGTTTCTGAAGGTGGAGACCATGGAGAAGCCGGAGCTGTACAAGTAAACAGCGGAATACGCCTCTTCCCAAATAAAAGCGGAGGGCCGGCCTGAGCCGGTCCTCCGTTCCCCTATAGAAACAGCGTCGGGAACTCCACCTTCCTGGCGCTGGTCCTACCTGTCTTGCCCCGCCCGGGGCGTTTATTTTTCCTTCCACTGCTCCATTTTCTCGTTGGACCAAACCACCCGATTCCGTCCAAACCGCTTGGCGTCATACAGCATGGCGTCCGCCATTTTCAGATATGTATCGTAGGCGGTGCCCACCTTGGGATGGACGGTGATGCCCCCGATGCTGATGGTCACCCACTCGGAAACCTCCGGATTGTGGGGAATCTGAAGCGCCTCCACCGCCTGGCGGACCTTCTGGAGGTGGGCAAAGTCGCTCTCCGCGCCGCCGCCCAGAATCAGTCCCACGAACTCCTCCCCCCCGTAGCGGGCGAAAAAGTCCGTACCCCGCCGGAGCTTGGAGGCGGCCGTCTCGGCCACGGCCTTAATCACCTTGTCCCCGGCGGGATGGCCGAAGGTGTCGTTGTAAACCTTGAATTTATCAATGTCGAACATGCAGATGGAGATGGGACTCCCCAGGCGGATGGCGTCCTGCCAGCGTTTGCGGCTGACGTCCTCATAGCGCCGCCGGTTGGGCACGCCGGTGAGCTGATCTACGGTGGCGTCCCGCTCCACCTGATTCCAATACTGGAAGAGTTTAATGTGGGTATTCACCCGGGCCCGGACAATGGCGGGGTGGAAGGGCTTGGTGATGTAATCCACGGCCCCCAGGGTAAGCCCCTTCTCTTCGTTCTGAATATCGTTGAGGCTGGTGATGAGGATCACCGGGATGCGGCGGAGAACCACCTCCTCCTGAAGCATTTTCAAAAGCTGAAAACCGTCGGTGCCGGGCATGATGACGTCCAGAAGAATCAGGGAATAATCCCCCACCTTCGCCTGCTCCAGGCCTTCCTCAGCGGTATTCACCACGGCGACTTCGTAGTCCCCGGTCAGGATGGAACTGAGGAAATTGGCCTGAACGGGGCTGTCGTCTATAATCAAAATTTTATCCATAACAGATTCCCCCCATCGTGGACGCGGCTTCGCGGGAGCGGTCTCGCCGCGGCGAAAGACAGCCGGATACTCTTACCGGTATGTCATTATATCAAATTATTTCCAAAGAGGGAAGTACTAACTTGACAAAATTAGAAAATATTTTTCCTCCCTGGCGCAAGGCGGATTTCCCCTGTTTCCCAGACGGAAAAAGACCCGGCGGCTTTGGAAAACCGCCGGGCGGCGCTGGGGGAAGAAGGGGCTCAGGCCTGGCCGGGGTCCGCCTCCGTGGGGCTGGGCACGGGGTGCTCCTTATGCTCCACCATGGCCCGGAGCAGCTCCACGGTGCCGCTGAGCCCCAGGAAGCTGCTGTTGATGCAAAAGTCGTAGCTGTCCACCGCGCCCCAGCGCTGGGAAGAATAATATTCGTAGTAAGAGGCCCGGCGCTTGTCGGTCTTGCTGATAAGCGTCCTGGCCTTGTCGGGGGTCAGGCTCTGCCGCCGGGCCACCCGGCGGACCCGGTCCTCCAGGGGGGCATGGATAAAGACGCTCAGGTGGTTGGGATTGCCGGCCAGGGCATAATCCGCGCAGCGGCCGATGATGACGCAGGGACCCTGCTCCGCGATGTGGCGGATGGTGTTGAAGGTGGCCAGGTACACCTGCTGTTCCAGGGAGTCCCCCGCGCCGGTGCCGGGGAGGGCAAACATGTACGAGTCCATGGCGATGGAGTAGAGCAGGCTCTTGGGCCGCTCGTCAAAATTCTCCAGAATCTTTTCACACAGGCCGCTCTTCTTGGCAGCCTCCTGAAGGATTTCCTTATCATAAAAGGGAATGCCCAGCTCCTTGGCCACGCGGATGCCAACTTCCTTGCCGCCGCTGCCAAACTGTCTTCCGATGGTGATGATGGTTTTCATAGCGGGACCTCCTTTCCGGTCCCTTTTATTATACTCCCCTTTTGGGGAATCGTCAAATAAAAAACGATTTCCCGCCCTGCTCCGCTTTTTCTTCCTAATATTGACAAATTTCAACCCGTGTGAGAAAATAAGAAACAACGGAAGGGGGAGAAAGATGTCAACGTTAGGTCCTTTTCTTATTAGCATCTTGCTCACTACCGTGAGCGTAATGGCATTCCCGCTAGCAATTCTTCCCATTTTTGCCGAGGTGAAACCGATCGAAAAGAAGCAGCTCTCCTCCCGTGAGATGAAACTCGCGATTGCGCTCCTGGGCTTGTATATTCTTGGCTTCGTGAATTTGTATGCGATATGGAATATCGGTAATAAAAACCCCGGCGAACCCGACGGCGGGGATCCAATCGTTGATTCCCAAGGGCCCGCAGGCCAGGACGGTGAAGACGCCCCCAGCAGGACAATGACGATGAAAACGCGGACCTTTTCCCGGAGGAGCTGCTTGTCAAGCAAAATTGGGATGAGATTCAGCAATTGAAGGCGGAGTACTCACAGGGCGATACAGAAGTATTAGGAAGTGACAGCGGCAGTGTAGAGTTCAATCCTTATGAGAAAGCGGGGTACGTATTTGAGAATTTGATGGAAACCGGTGATCGTGATATCCTCCTAGGGGAGGAAATCTCTTTCGCTAAGCTGGTGATTATGGATTATTCCAGCGATACCGTAATCTGCACTTTGAACTCTGGAGAAATTGGATTCGTTCGTTACTCGCCTGGAAATCAAAAGAAGTTTTATATTGTCGTCCTCCACGATGATTATAATATCCATGTCACACCCCCATTTCAGGTGGTCAGCGAGGGTCAGCGCAGATGGACTAATATTTTTTTAGAAAAGAAGGACAGCCAATATACTTCTCTGTTCCAGCTTCGGTTATATATGGAAAGCCCAAACCTATTCGAAAGATATTCGATTGTTCCTCCCGGTTATGACATCATATTTTATACAAAGAATATATACGATAATCAAAATGGCGGTACTCCTTATCAAAGCAGTACATCTGAATCTGGGATCCTATACTGGGACAATAAAAGCTATTTCTGCTTAAATACCGACTATATAATGGATATTTCCCTTCAATTTCTTTCCGGTACTTTTCAGGTAGAATCAACTCACCGAACATTCGACGGTTCTGTCACAAACTCGAATCAGATCGATCTCTACTTTAATTTTAACCAAGAAGACAGCGATACATAGAAACCGAAAAAACTCCCCGGAGTAAATACTCCGGGGAGTTTTCGTGTTTGATAATACGCTTTGTTTACTTCTTGCTCTCAGACACCGCCACGGCGACCGCCACCGTCGCGCCCACCATGGGGTTGTTGCCCATGCCCAGGAAGCCCATCATCTCCACGTGGGCGGGGACGGAGGAGCTGCCGGCGAACTGGGCGTCGGAGTGCATCCGGCCCATGGTGTCGGTCATGCCGTAGGAAGCGGGGCCGGCGGCCATGTTGTCCGGGTGCAGGGTCCGGCCCGTGCCGCCGCCGGAGGCCACGGAGAAGTACTTCTTCCCCAGCTCTACGCACTCCTTCTTATAGGTG
>JAAWTB010000145.1 GCA_022801815.1 Oscillibacter sp.
GATTTACAAGGAGTTTTTCCCATGAACGAAACCAAGACCCAACGACCCGCCCAAACCCTGACCATGGCCGCCATGCTGACGGTCCTGGGCTTCGTCCTGCCCTTCTTTACCGGGCAGATTCCCCAGATTGGCGGCATGCTCTGTCCCATGCACCTGCCTGTGCTGCTGTGCGGCCTCCTCTGCGGCTGGAAGTACGGCCTGGCGGTGGGCTTCCTCCTGCCGCTGCTGCGCAGCGTCACCCTGGGGATGCCCCCCATGTTCACCGCCATCGCCATGGCCTTTGAGCTGGCGGCCTACGGCTTCCTGGCGGGCTTCCTCTACGCCCGGTCCCGCTGGCAGTGCATCATCGCCCTGTACCGCTGCCTGATTGCCGCCATGATCGGCGGGCGCATCGTCTGGGCCGTTGTCCGGGTGATTCTCTCCGGCGTGTCCGGGCAGGCTTTCACCTGGCAGATGTTCCTCTCCGGTGCGTTCCTCACCGCCATTCCCGGCATCATCCTCCAACTGGCCTTCATTCCCGCCGTGATGGCGGCTCTGGACCGAACCGGGCTGGTCCCCTTCCGCAGGAGCGGGGAGACGGTCCAGACGGCCTGAGCCGCCCTGCTCAGCCAACGGGACGGAAGACCTCCGTCAGCAGGGCCTCTGCTTCCGCCAGCCCATTCGGATTCAGCCCCGCGTAATTCACCACCAGCGTGTGGTTATAGGCCGGATTGGGAAGCGCGGCGTACTCCGACAAAAACCCAAGGCGAACCCCCAGGCCCTCCGCCCGTTGGCGGAGGGCCTCGTCGTCCTCCGTCCCCTTCAGATGGAGAAGGAAGTGAAGCCCCGCCCCCCGGTCCGTGAGGGAGGCGGCAAAGGGGCGGAAGCGTTCCAGCGCCGCCTCCCGAAGAAGGCGGTACCGCTTTCGCGTCCGGGAGAGGTGCTGCTCATATCCGCCGCCGCCGAGAAAGCGGGCCAGCACCTGCTGTTCCAGGGCGGGGACGGCGGAGGCGTAGAACCCCAGCTCCCGCCGGAAGCGTTCCAGCAGGCGAGGCGGCAGAACCATGAACCCCACCCGCATGGAGGGGGAGATGGTCTGGGAGAATGTATTCATGTACACTACCCGGCCCCGGGCGTCGATGCTTTGAAGCGTGGGTATGGGCCGGCCGGTGAAGCGGAACTCGCTGTCGTAGTCGTCCTCAATGATGACGCCGTCCACCTCCTCCGCCCAGCGGAGAAGGGCCTGGCGGCGGGCGATGGGAGTGACGATGCCTGTTGGATAGTGATGGGCCGGGGAGATATGGACCGCCGTGGCCCCGGAGGCCCAGAGGGCCTCCAGGGCCATACCCTGGCCGTCCAGGGGGATGGGGCGGCAGGCCGCGCCCCATTGGTTGTAGACCTGGCGAATTTTGGGGTAGCCCGGGTCCTCCAGGGCAAACACCGTCTCCCGGCCCAGCAGCTGCGCCAAAAGCAGGTACAGATATTCCGCTCCCGCGCCGACGACAATCTGTTCCGGGGACACCGCCATGCCCTTAAAGTCCCGCAGGTCCCGGGCGATGGCCCCCCGCAGGGCCGGCAGTCCCTGGGCGGGAACTGGGGCCAGATGCTCCCCGTCCGAGAGAACCTGCCGGGTCAGCCGGGCCCAGAGGGCCGAGGGAAAAAACGAGGGGTCCATCCGCCCGCTTTTCAAATCCAGCCGCCAGGAGCGGGGCGGCTCCTCCTCCAGGACAGGTACCCCCGCCGCCGCCGGAAGGCGGCGGTCCACCGGGGAGACGAAGAAGCCGCGCCGGGGCCGGGCGTCCAGATACCCCTCCGCCTCCAGCTGCTGGTAGGCTCCCTCCACCGTGATGACGGATACCCGCAGGTGCTCGGCCAGGGCCCGCTTGGAGGGCAGCCGCTCCCCCGCCGCCAGGGCCCCGCTTAAAATATCGTCCCGGACGCGGCGGTACAGATATTCATACAGGGGCACTCCGTCCCGGGCTTCCAAGTCGTAAGTCAGCATACCCGCCCTCCTCTGACCTTATAAAAAATTCCGATTTTGACTCTTTTTATCCTATCACAACAGCGGTATCATGGCAACAACAACCAATCAAAGGAGTGAGGCTCGATGGAAAAAGTTTTAAAGCGGGAGACGGCCAGCCCCCGGCTGCTGGCCCTGACTGGGCTGTTTGCCGCCCTGGGCTGTGTGGGAACCATGGTTTTGCAGGTGCCCTCCCCCACCGGCGGGTACATGAACCTGGGGGACGCGGTGGTGATTCTGGGGGCCTGGCTGCTGGGCCCGGCCTACGGGGCAATCGCAGGAGGCGTGGGGCCCGCTATGGCAGACCTGCTCAGCGGCTACGCCGTCTACGTCCCCGCCACTCTGGCCATCAAGGCCGTCATGGCCCTGACGGCGGCGTATTTGTACCGGACTTTTGGAAAAAAGGGCCTGCTCCTCTCCGCCCTGGCGGCGGAGGCCCCCATGGTGTTGGGCTATTGGCTGTTCGACGGGGCGCTGGCCGCCCTCTCCGGCGGTGGGTCGCTGGGGCTTTGCCTCATGGGCAGCGCGGCGGGTATTCCCAGCAATCTGGTCCAGGCAGCCTTCGGTGCGGCGGCGTCCACGCTGCTGGCCCTGGCCCTGCGGCGCAGCAGCTATGCCCAAAAGCATTTCCCCAGCCTATAGGCAGAAAAAACCAGGCCCCCAAGGCAAATGCCTTGGGGCCTGGTTTCGGTTTATGGGATGTTCATCCTAAGCCATCCGGGGCGTTCCATCCGTCCCAGGGATTGGATTGGGCCGGGGCGGCGTCCTTGCCCACGCCGGAGGTGCGTTTGGCGGTGTCGAAATACGCCAGCTGAACACAGGTGTAATGGGGGAAGTAGAAGAGGGCCACCAGCAGCTGCCAGAGGCCGAAGATGGCATTCAGCGCGAAGATGGGAAGGCCGAAATAGGTCTCCGGGGCGGGGATGCCGTAGAGCATCAGCATGGTCAGGTCCCGGTTTATCTGAAGGATCAGCAAAAGGGTGGGAAGTGTGGCCAGAAGCGTCCAGCCGATGTAACTCAGGTCCAGGGTGAACAGCTGGGACTTATAGCCCAAGGTCTGCCGCTTGCTCATTTCCAGGGCCTCCATCACGCCGAGGCTTGGGTCCTCGTAGAGGTTATAAAAGGCGAAGCTGTAGCGGTAGGCGGCGATGATGCCGGGGATGAGGAAGAGCAAGGACCAGAGAAAGATAAAAAGGCTGATGAGAATATCCAGCAGAATCAGCTTTCCCACAAAGGAAAACCCGTCGAACAGCGTCAAAAACTCCGCCCGTTCCCCCCGGCGAATGGCCATGCAGTACAGGGCGAAGCCCGTGGCCAGAACGGTGCCCAGCAGGGAGACCAGGATGGAGATGAACACGCTGAAAAAACCGGTGTCCACCAGGGAGGAAAACAGGTTCAGCACGATGAGTAACCCCAAGTACAGGGCGGTCATGGCCTTGGGGGAGACCTGCGCGTCCCGCAGCAGCTCCGCCGCCTCCCACTTGCATTTTTGCCGGTCAATATGTTCAAACGTCATCATAGGGGCCTCCTGATTTTTGGTGTTGTCTTGGCTTTAGTGTAGCACAGTCCGGGCCGGAAGGCAAGCGGGAAAACGGGCCCGCCGTCCGGTGGGCCCGTCCTTTTCATGCCAATTCCCCCTGGGGGGCATCCAGAAGGTCCAGCTCCTGGAAAATCTGGGCCTCCAGCTCCTCGTAGGCTTTCGGCCCCCGGGAACGGCGCATCCGGCCTCCCAAGCGCTCGCCGCCGTCAAAGAGGTGGATGAGGTAGAACCAAATCTCCTTCATCCGCTGGGAGGCGGGGGCGGCCTGGCCGTAAAAGTCCTGGTACGCCTGGTAGAGCTCCGCCGTAAAGGCTTGCAGCTCCTCCTTGGCGGCGGCAGGGCCGCCCCGGAGCCGCCGCGGAAGCGCCGGGTCCGCAATGGCCCCCCGTCCGATCATGGCGGCGTCCAAGCCGGGGAATCGGGCCTCCAAGGCCCGGACGCCCGCGACGGAGGTCAAATCCCCGTTGTAGCACACCGGGTTTTTGCTCTCCGCCACGGCCAGGGCGAACAGATCCATATGCACCGCCCCCCGGTACTTCTCCGGCCGGACCCGGGGGTGGATGGTGAGGCAGGCAATGGGATAGCGGTTGAACACCTCCAGAAGCCGG
>JAAWTB010000146.1 GCA_022801815.1 Oscillibacter sp.
TTCCGGGAGCCGGATTTTGACACGGATACGGAGGCAGCCAACTTAAGGGCGATCGGGAAGGAGTACAGGAAGGCAAGGGAGATTGCGCCGAAGCTCTTTCAAGTCCAGGCCCTGGGTCTTGGCGGCATCCCGGGCCTTCTGCTGAAGGGCGGGGGTATATACGTGGCTCATATCCGGGAAGCGGGGGCCCAGCTCCTCGATATTGGGCCCGCAGAGGGGGCTGACGCCGAAGAGCTTGATGTGGTCCGTAATGAGCATGATGTCTCCGGCGGTCCAGGCCGTATTCACCGCCCCGGCGGCGTTGGTCACCACCAGGGTCTTAATCCCCAGCAGGCGGGCCACCCGAACGGGATAGCTTGCGTCGGCAAACGACCAGCCCTCGTAGGTGTGGAGGCGGCCCTGCATGACGGCCACGTCCTTCCCCGCCAGCTTCCCGAAGAGGAACTGGCCCTTGTGTCCGGGGGCGGTGGAATGCTTCATGTGAGGCACTTCGGAATAGGGCACGGCGATGGGGTTCTCCACCTCATCCGCCAAGGCTCCCAGACCGGAACCCAGAATTAGCAACGCTTGGGGCTGAAAGCCGTTCAGCTTTTCCCGGAGAGCCTGGGCGCTCTCCTGATATTGTTGATACGTGTAAAATTCCATAATGCTCCTCCTCTTTCGTTCAGTTCAGCTTTTCTCCGCAGGACCGGCAGAACCGGTCCCCCTCTTCCACATTCCCGCCGCAGCCGGGACATACGGCGCTCTCCGGCTTCCTGCCCAGCGTCTCGTTCAGCTCCGCCAGCCGGGCCTTTAAATCGTCGATTTCCCGGAGCTTTTCCAGCAGCTCCCCAGATTCCGTCAGGTTTCCGGAGTGGGTGCCGTAGACGATTTCCCCGGCCTCCATCAGCTTCTCGTCCATCTGGCCTCCTACCTGGGCGGCCTGATAGCGGAGCCTCACGGCCTCCGCCGCCTTCTCCGCCCCTTCGCAGGCCAGGCCCAAGGTCCCTAGGGCCAGGGTTCCCGCCGCCTCCGCGCCGGCGCGGAGGGTGTCCAGCAGGCCGTACAGCTTTTCCTGTTTGCTCATAATGCCGCTCCTTTCCACTCAAACGTCTTGCTTCGTTTGTATCGCCGCCGCTCCGGCTCGGTATGCCGCGGAACGGTCCGACCCTATAAATGCTCCTTTGCCGCCCCTTCCTTCCGGAAACGATTAGTGGTTGTCATAAGGGCTCCCGCCGATGAACTCCCGGGCCAGAGATTTTGCGGGGATATACGCCTCGTCCAGCGGCTCGATTTTTGAAAGGCCCTGGAGGATGTCCTCCACCACCTGATATTTTCCTCTGGGAATCTCCTCCAGCAGGGGAACCACAAAGGGCTTCAAGGCGCTGGCACTGAGAGCCAGGGAGGAGTCGAACATAATGTCGGCATTCTCCTTGTAGGGGGAGATGTACAGCCGCTCCCCCCGGCGGACGTTCTCCCACAGCTTCAAGGTAAAGGCCGCGTCGCTGCCCCGGAACTTGAAGTCCCGGACAATGCGGCGGCAGAGGCGGATCCAGGACTTGTCGAAAACCAAGGTCCCATCCTCGTCCCGGATACCGCTCCGGGCGGCGATATAGAGCTTGAACGCCCGGGGGTTCCTTCCCACAATGATGTCGTTCAGGGCGTGAATGCCCTCGAAGATGGCCAGGTCGTCCTTCCCCAGGCGCATGGGCCGGGCAAAGGTGTCCGAGCGCATCTGGCGGGCAAACTCGTACTTGGGAACGTGAATCAGCTCCCCCCGGTCCAGCATGGCGAAATGCTGGCTCAGCAAGTCAATATCCAGAAAAAACGGAGACTCGTAGTCCACGGCTCCCTCCCGGTTCCGGGGGGCGGTATCCGGGTCAAAGGTTTTGAAATAGTCGTCCATGGAAACCGTGTGCGTCTCAATGCCCAGCTCCTCCAGCCGCTCCTCGATTTTCAGGGCGGTGGTCGTCTTCCCGGAGCCGGAGGGACCGGAGAGGAGAATAATATGAGACTCCGCCCGGTAATCCGCAATCTTCCGGGCTGCGGTCTCCACCTTTTTCGCAAACAGCGCGTCGCACTCCTGCGCGAAAGCGGCGGGGTCGCTGCGGATGGCCTCGTTGATCTGTTTCAGGGAATACATGGGCTTGACTCCTTTCCGTTCATCTGGCATAGAAGGCGGCGAAGTCCGCCTGATTGGCGCGGGTTTTTTCCGGGCGTTCCGTATACTCCTTGGGATACTTGGGGTTGAAGCGCCGCTGAATGAGCCGCCGGGAGGGGTCCG
Source organism: Oscillibacter sp. (assembly GCA_022801815.1). Taxonomy (GTDB): domain Bacteria; phylum Bacillota; class Clostridia; order Oscillospirales; family Oscillospiraceae; genus Oscillibacter. The sequence goes on from JAAWTB010000146.1 coordinate 2,264, forward strand.
CCATTTTTGTCGACCCTCCCGCGCCGAAGGAGAGGATGGAGCAGAGCTCCGACATAATATAGATATTATAGAGGCATCCGCCGCCGGGGCGGGTCCAGCCAATGTTCTCAAAACTGCCGGACATATATTTTTGCCGGTAGAGATAATAAGGAGCGTACCCCGCCCGCCGCAGGGCGGGCTCCGCATAATCCAGCATTTCCCCCACCGCCTCGGGGCCCGGAATCGAAAGGCCCTCCAGCAAAATGCGGCTGCCTTTTTTCAGGGCCAAGGTGTGAACGGTGACGTTATCCGTGCCAAAGGCCAAACAATGCTCCAGAGAGCGGCGGAAACCCTCCGCCGTATCCTCCGGCAGACCCGCGATGAGGTCCATGTTTACGTGGGGAAAGCCGCACTTTGCCGCCAGCTCCATGGCTTCCTGGATGTCCCCGGGGCTGTGGCGGCGGCCGATGGCCCGGAGAACGTTTTCCTCCATAGTCTGGGGGTTTACGGAGATGCGGTGAACGCCGTGGCCTTTCAGCACCGCCAGCTTCTCCGCCGTAATGGTGTCGGGCCGTCCCGCCTCCACGGTGATTTCCCCGCAGCCGTCCAGGGCGGGGCCGAAGGCCGTCTCAAAGGCCGTCAGCACCCGGTCCAGCTGGGGGGCGGTCAGGGTAGTGGGCGTGCCGCCGCCCATATACATGGCCCGGACGTTCAGGCCCGTCTCCCGGACCATGCGGCCCCCGGCCTCAATCTCCGCCGCCAGGGCGTCCACGTAAGGGTCTACCAGGGAAAAGCTCTTTTCCACCGACTGGCTGACAAAGGAGCAGTAGGCACAGCGGGTGGGGCAGAAGGGAATCCCGATATAGACGGCGATGTCCCGGGGACCCAGGTCCTTCGCGGCCTCAAAGGCCGCCGTCCCCGTCTCCAGGGCCAGGGCGGCCCGGCGGGGGGTGACAAAATACTGCTCTTCCAGCAGCTCCCGGGCTGCCCGGGGCGTTTTGCCCGCCGCCAAAGCTTCTGTCACCAGCTTGTCGGGCCGGACCCCGGTCAGCATCCCCCAGGGGGGCTGCCTGCCGGTGCACAGCTGATAAGCCCGGAAGAAAGCCGCGCCGATGGCGTACCGCCGCCGTCCCTCCCGCTCGTAGGGCGTGAGGCCCTCCAGGGGCACTCCTATGCTGGAGGGTACGGCCTCCCCCTGCCAGCACAGCTCCACACAGGCGTGGCCCCGCCTTTCGTCTTCCCGCCAGGTGACAACGGCCCAGTTTTCCTCCAGCGCGGGCCGCACCGGCTCGTAGACCGGCAGCTCGCCGGGGAAGAGGTTCAGCAGGCTCTGCTCCACAGTATACCGCTCGTCGTGGCCGTGAAATTCAAGCTTCATGTCGTCTCCCGCATGGCCTGGCGGAGGTAGGGATTATACTGCCGCTCCGCCGCCAGGGTGGAGGACTCCATGTGTCCGGGCAGGACCTGCAGGTCCCCCTCCAGTTCCCCCAGGCGGCGGAGGGAGGCCATCATCTTCGGCACGCTGCCGCCGGGGAAATCCGTCCGACCGCAGGAGCCGGCAAACAGGGTGTCCCCGCAGAACAGCAGCTCCCCGCAGCGCAGGGTTACGCTGCCCTCGGAGTGGCCGGGGGTATGGAGGACCTGTATTCTCACCCGGTCTTCCCCGAAGGAAATCCAGGCCCCCTCGTCGTAGAGATTCGCGCCCTGGATTTGGGTGCGCAGCGGAAACAGGGACGGGTCCACGTCCTCCAGATCTTTCCGGTGGATATAAAGCGCCGCCTGGGGAAACGCCTCCAGCAATTCCGCCGCGCCGCCGGTGTGGTCGTAGTGTCCGTGGGTCAGGAGAATGTAGCGAAGCTTTGCTCCCTCCAGAGCCCTGATAATCTCCGGCGCGTCCCCG
>JAAWTB010000147.1 GCA_022801815.1 Oscillibacter sp.
GACGGAGTTCAGTTTCCGAATCGAACAGGACGCCCAATTCGAGGGACAGGAGTTCTTGTTCCAGCTGGCCGCCCGCGGTCCTGCGGTGAAGCCCCTCAAGGGCGCGGAGCGGGCGATTTCCCGGAGTTTCGCGGACTACCGGGCTCTTCTCCGGCTGGCGGAAAAAGGCCGCTGGACAGATGGAAAGCTGCGGAAGGCGGGAAAAATTCTGGACGGCTACATGCTCGGGAACTTCGAGGACAGAAACCCCACGCCGTCGGAGCGCCACCCGGCGGGGATGCGGCTCATCAACCACTTCTTCCAGCGGGAGAAGCTGCCGAAAGAGCTCTATCAAATGGCCTGGCAGAAGCTGGAGCTGAAAACCGCCCTCATGGGCCGGGCAAAACTCATCCATGGCGTTCTCCGGGAGCGGGTGCTGGAGCAAGTTCCCGACATTGCCGCAGATGAGTTGGATATCCGGCAGCTGAACAAGGAATTTGAAACCTTCCGCCAGAGGGCGCGTGCCTTGGAGGAAACCGGCAAGCCGGAGGACTGGGAGAAGGCCGGTGAGGAAACAAAGGCATTCTTCAACCGCCCAGTCTTCCAGAAGGCCCTGCGAAACCGCAAATTTGCAGAGGACCACATGAAATACCATGTCCAGTGGAGCGGGGAACACTTTGCCCAGGAGGTCCTGGACTACTACGCGCAAAACCCGGACGCCCCCTGCGCCGCCCAGCTGACGCGGCTGATCGAGGACTCCCGCCGCCGCCGGGAGATCGACCTGCGGAACCGCCAGGACAACGAGGCGGAGATACCGGAGACCTTGACCCTTGCCTGCCGGCCCTTCTTCCGCCACTGGCTGAACACCGCCTTTTACCACTCCATGGACCGGGAGACGAAACAGCCCTTGCTGGGGTATCTGAATCAGGAGCTTCCCTACCTGCCGGAGTGGAGCCGGAAATTCCTGGGCGTGGAGGGGGAGGAGACCCCGGAGCCTGTTTCTGTGACCCTGAAACTCGGGAAGGACATTTTCACCGTCCAATTCCACCTGCGCTACATGAGCTTCCTGCGAAACGGAAAGCCGGTACGCCGCCCCTGCCTCAGTTGGGACCAGCTGATGGAGTGGGTCCTGAACACCGACACGTTCCTCCGGCTTTTGCCCGTCACCGCCGCCGTTTACAACCAGTACGGCGAGGTACGGGCGGAAATCCTCCGCCGCCTGGAGGACACCGCCGCCCCGGAGGAGGGACAGGAATTCATCGCCGCCTGTCTTGCCGATCAGGTCTGCGCCCTCCCCATCCCCGACGCGGTGGGTCTGGAGGGCGGGCAGGAACCGGAGTGGGTCCGGTCCCTGCCGCCGGTCAGCTTCCTGCCCTATCAAATCTTCGCCGAGAATACGGAGGTGCTGTACGTCTGCATCTGGTTCCAGCGAGACCGGGTGCTGGCTCTGTTCCAGCAAACGCCTTTCGGACAGAAGCTGATGGATGGGGGAGAGTTCCACGGCATCAAGGACGCCGAGACCGCCGAAGCCTTGGCAAAGCAGCTCCTGGACGACCGGCTCCAACCCAAGGGCTTCCCCATGGAAGCGCTGAAGATCCTGCCGGAAGCGGTCTATGCCAAGTGGGACTACGCCGTCCGCAGCAAGGACAAGGATCTCCCACCCCTGTGGAGCGCCCCTGTGGAGCTTCACGGAGAGGCCGTAACCCGGGAGAAGCTGGAGGAGCTGCTGACCCTCTTTTCCACGGGCCGGGTGGAGCGGCTGGAGTGGTCCTGGAGGTGTGCCTTTCCGGTGGACGAGCCGCCCATGGACTACGAGCCCCGGCGGTCCTTGGTGCTGATGAAGAGCGGCGGACGGTACGTCTGCCTCTACTTTGACGACTTTTGCGCCGAGAGCTACGCTTTGCTGGAGAAGCCGGAGGAGTACGGACAGGAGCAGGGGAAGTCAAAGTTTGTGGACTTCCGCCAGGGACGGCTGTTCCGGCAGGCGCTCCACCGGAGCTTCTTCACCATCCGGCGGCATCTGGAGACGATCTTCTCCCAGATTAGCTGGCCCAACAACGTGAAATTCATGGCGGGCGGAATCTGGGACCACGCCGCCTATGTGGACCACGGGCGGGTGAAGTACAACCTGGACAAGCAGCTCCTGGGGGATTTCCCCGCAGACTGGGCCCGCAACCAGCCCGACGCCCTCTTCTATTTCTATTTCTATCCCGACGCCGCTGTCCGAACAAACGATGCCGGTAGGACGGAGACCCTGGAGGTGACGGAGGGCAACCGGCCCAAGGTCCGGCAGCTCCTGGCGGAGTTCCTGGCGGGCTCTGGGCAGAAGCTCCGGCTCACCTGGGGGACGACGGCCGGGAAGCGGAGGCACATCGTCCTCCAGCGGGACGGCGGGCGCTTCCTCATGGCCTGGATTCGGGAGGACAAGAAGACGGCGGAGTTCCACGTGGCGGACCGCTGGACCTATATGGACGTGGAGGGGAAGAAGTATCCCAAGGACTCGTTCCTGGGCAGCGTCACCCCCGCCTATCTGATTCACAGTCTGCCCGCCCTGCGGAACGCCCTGGACCTGCTGCTTGCCAATCTGGACCGCCCGGAACGGGTCACAAGTCCCATGGGAGAATACGCCTGGGAGAAACCCGGAAAGCCCCGGCCCTATGAAACGCTGTGGGCGGAGCTGGTGGGAGACACCCCGGAATAACCGGCCCGTTGAACGGGCGCTTATATGCATCGGTTGAATCCCGACCTGGAATCGGGGAGGGGATCACCGTTAAAATCCTGGGAAGGGAGGTTTTTGACAATGCTTGCCAGCGGTCTGTCAACCGCTGAAAAATTTTTCAAAGAATTTGAGAAATCATGTGAGAATCCGGCCTCTCGCCGCGTTAATCATAGTAAGAGGACATTTGAAGCGGACGGGTATCTTCTTTTTGGAGACTCCGGCCCCATTGAGGGCGTCCTTGTACCGCGCGGATCAAAAGAACAAAAAGCGGGGAATTTGTTTTCCGGCGGGGTTTTATTTCTCAGCGCAATGATGCCGGCTTACGCCATATATCCGGGCGTGCTCCCGGCGAGTGTGTTTGGGATTTCGCTCCACAAGGCGGAGAACAAAGGAGAAGCAAGCTCATAGGGGATAAGCGGCTGGAAGTGTAGAAGGGAACTGCCACGACGGAGCAGACGCCCGGTTTGGTATAAAGCCCTCCGCACAGCAGCTTGCCTTCTGCTGGCGCTGCTGCTCAGCGGGTGCGCCGTGCTGGCGGTCAGCCCAGCGGTCCGGGAGGCCTTCGCCGGATGGCAAAGAGAGACCGTAAATGCGGAGAGCGTGGAGGGCCTGCCCCTTGCCTGCTGTCCTGCTTGGGTGCCGGAGAGGTATACGCTTCGCTCTGGAGGCGCCAGGCTGCCGGTATTCCTCGGTAATGCGGACCAGGATGGAGACTATTTCGCCCTTTTGGTGATGGAGAATGCGAAAAGCGTCAAAATGGAGATCGAGCTGGAGAATGGAGATATCTACCAGCCGGCCTTGGTGCGGGGAAAGCCGGCGGACATGTATCTGGATGTGGAGGGACACAAGTCCGTCCTGATTTGGATGGATGATGAGGAGCGGCTGACATTCCAGCTGTACGGCGCACTTACGGAGCAGAAACTAATCAAAATTGCAAAGAGCATCGGCCAAGCGCCGTGAGCCCATAAGAGGGAAGGAGGGGGAGTTCATTGACCGATCAGGCAATGGAGAAGTTGGCCCGGCGGATCATGCTGGACGCGGCCCGACAGGAGTACGGCTTATTACAGGCGGAACAGCCGGAGCATGTGTTCTCTCCTGCCTTTGAGCGGAAGATGAAGAAGCTGCTCCGCCGGGGAAAACATCCGGTCTGGTATAAGACCCTCCATGCGGCGGCGTGCGTGCTGCTGGCGCTGCTGCTCAGCGGGTGCGCCGCCCTGGCGGTCAGCCCAGCGGCCCGGGAGATCTTCGAGGGCTGGGTGCGGGAGATCCATGACAACTATTTTCTTTACAAGTTTTTTGGGAACGAGGAAAGAGAA
>JAAWTB010000148.1 GCA_022801815.1 Oscillibacter sp.
GTGGGAATGTTCATCACGCCGAAGCGCCGGGCCAGCTCCGGCTCCTCGTCCACGTCCACCTTGGCAATCAGGGCCTTGCCCTCGTACTGGACCGCTAGGTCCTCCATGACGGGACCCAGCATCTGGCAGGGGCCGCACCAGGGGGCCCAAAAATCCACCATCGCCAGGGGAGCCGCCCCCGCCGCCGCGTCAAATTCCGCCGTTTTCAAATGCTGCAATGCCATGTTGAGTTCCTCCTTTGTTTTGTTGGAAACGCGGTTCCGCTCTGCCGCCGCAAGGACTCCGGGCCGCAGAGGGCGTTTAAGATTCGTTTGCCTCTTTTTTGGTAAGAAGAGAAGATGCGAAGGCAGCGGCCTTTTGACCGGCAACCAATCCCTCGCCCACGGCCTTGGATACCTGCAAGGGGCTGCCGGTGCAGTCCCCCGCGGCAAAGACGCCGGGGAGGTTTGCGGCCATGTTCCGGTCCACCGTCACAAAGCCCCCCTCCGCCGCCAGGCCCGGGAACAGGTCCCCCGGGGTCATGGCGGGCCGCAGGAGGAACACACCCTCCACCGCCTCCGTCACGCCGCCGCAGGTGACGGACTCCACCTTCTCCGTGCCTTGGACGGAGAAGTCCCGGGGCTTGTCGAAGTAGAGGACCTCACAGCCGATGCCCTGCAAAAACGCCGCTTCCTTCTCCGCCGAGGGGGTCCAGCCCAGAACAGCCACCTTCTTCCCCCGGTAGAGCATCCCGTCGCAGGTGGCGCAGTAGCTCACGCCCCGGCCCAGCAGCTCCGCTTCCCCGGGGAACTTCTTCCCCCGGACCACGCCCGCCGCCAGCACCACGGCCTTGGCCTGGGCCATGGCGTTCCCGATGCTCACGTACCAATCCTCCCCGGAGCGCAGGGCGCTGAGGGCCTTCCCCTCCTGAAACGCCGCCCCGGCGGCTTCCGCGTGGCGGCGGAAGGCCGTCAGCAGCTCCGCCCCGGATACGCCGGGCAGGCCCAGGTAGTTGTCCACCCGCTCCGCCTTCCAAAGGGGATTTTCCTCCAGGGGGTTGGAGACCACCAGGACGGTCCTTCCCCGGGCCCGGACGTTTTGAGCCGCCGACAGCCCCGCCGGGCCGCCGCCCACGACGATTACGTCATACGTCATAGCGCCGCCTCCCTTTTCAATGTAGTATATGTACGGTATCCTATCACATTTCCGGTAAATTTTGTAGCGGTTATTGCAACAATTTTTCTCTTGGCGTTTCCAGGCAAAAAATATCTCGGCCTCAGTTGCTTTTGAGCCGGGAATTTGGTACACTAGGGGGGAACCGGCCCGCCCGGCAGCAGGCTTTGACGGACCGGCTCCCTATATTCAAAAAAGCGGCGGCGCCAGGCCCAGGGGCGGACGCTGCGCGGAGTTGGGGGGCGTCTCGGCCGCTCAGGCTATCCTATGCGCCGCCCCGTTCTCCCGCCACCGGGGCTGGACACCCTGTCCCGGGCCGTTTGCCGCCGGACTGACAGAAAAGAGGGGCTTTTCATGATTAAAATCGCGCCGTCCATCCTCTCCGCCGATTTCGCGAATTTGGAACGGGATATCCAGCGCATCGCCGCCGCCGATTATGTCCACGTGGACGTGATGGATGGGGTGTTCGTCCCCAACATCACCATTGGCGTCCCGGTGGTGGCGTCCATCCGGCCCACCACGGTCCTGCCCCTGGACGTGCACCTGATGATCACCCAGCCGGTGCGGTATGTGGAGCAGTTCTGCGACGCGGGGGCGGACCTGGTGACGGTCCATGTGGAGGCGGACACGGAGGAAAATATCCACGCCGCCATCGACAAAATCCATGCCAAGGGGAAAAAGGCGGGGATTGTGCTGAAGCCGCAGGCGGCGGCGGCGGCGGCGCTGCCGTACCTCACAAAGGTGGAGTTGATTCTGGTGATGACAGTGGAGCCGGGCTTTGGCGGGCAGAAGTTCATGGCGGATATGATGCCGAAGGTGACGGCCCTGCGGAAGCTCATCGACGAGAAGAACCCGGGCTGTGAGCTGGAGGTGGACGGCGGCGTGGCCCCGGACACCTGCCAGACCTGCATTGACGCCGGGGCCAACGTGCTGGTGGCGGGAAGCGCGGTTTATAAAGCGGCGGACATCCCCGCCCGGATTGCGGAGCTGCGGGGGGCCTAAAGCCGCCCCAGGCCCACCCCCATGGAGAGGCCGCAGGAGAAAATGGCCTGGTCCTCCAGACAGGCGGCGTTCCGCTCCCGGCCTAAGAGGGCATTCAGGCGCTGTTCCTGTTCCGCCGTCAGCGTGGAGCGGAAGGCGGTCCAGTCCTCCTCCAGGTCGCAAGTGGCCCGGCGGTATTCCCAGGTTTCCAGGTAGGACAGGACGTGCTTCTCCTGGGCGTATTCGTAGAGAGCGTGGAGGAATCCTTCCATGAAATCGGCTCCTTTCGAACAAGGCAAAACGGCCTTTTGATTCACACCAAATAGTGTAATTTTGATTATATCTTTTTTGCCCCTCTTTGTCAAGAGGGTGAGGAAATATCATGGAAACTTTGTCGAAGAATTTATTTACCTTGCGGAAACGGCAAAAACTTTCCCGCGAGGCTGTCTCACGGGTTTTGGAAATGTCTGCCAGAAGCTATGAGCGCTATGAAAAGGACCTCCGGGAACCCACAGCTCCCACGCTGGTAAAGTTGGCCGATCTCTATGGAGTAACCTTGGACCAATTGGTGGGCCGGGCCCCATTGCCTTTGGAGTGAGGAACACCAGTAGAAGGGTGGTTGCGGGAGCGGGCGGACACATAGGTCCGCCCCTACAGGGTGTTCTATTGGCAGAAGGGCAGTCCCGGAAAAAGGCGGACATCTACCCCTGCCGCCAGGGTAGCGGCAGCGAAAAAGAGGAGCTGGTCCATTCGGTGAAGGACAACCCCCCGCTCAATCTCATTGCGCGTGGGAAGTCATTCCGGCTCCGCCGTTCATTCAGCCGCGCCCCCGTCGCGTCCCCCGTTACTTCTTTTCCTCTTTTGGACCGAGCACGGCCCGTTTTCTCGTTTTCTTCTGGAAGAAAAAGAGAAAATGGGGGGTGCAAAGAACCAGCCATCTTCATGGCTGAATCCCCCCGCCCGAAGGGCCGGAAAAACCCTTCCCCTGGCAGGGGGAAGACAAAGGAGTCCCCCTATGGAATACTTCCCCCCCCCTCTGGAAAGATTAGTGGAACAATTCGCCCGCCTGCCGGGCATCGGCGGCAAATCCGCCCAGCGGCTGGCCTTCTTTATCCTGGGTCTCCCGGAGGCCGAGGCCCGGGACTTTGCCGACGCCATCGTGGACGCCAAGCGCAGCATCACCTGCTGCCCTGTGTGCCAGAACTTCACCAGCGGCGGCCTCTGCCCCATCTGCTCATCTGCCAAGCGGGACGGGTCCACCGTCTGCGTGGTGGCGGACCCCCGGGACGTAGCCGCCATTGAGCGCAGCCGGGAGTACGGCGGCCACTATCACGTCCTTCACGGCGTCATCTCCCCTATGAACCGGGTGGGGCCGGACGATTTATCCATCAAGCCCCTGCTGGAACGGGTGTCCAAGGGAGAAATCCGGGAGGTCATTATGGCCACTAACCCCGACACCGAGGGGGAGGCCACCGCCATGTATATTGCCCGGCTGCTGAAGCCCTTCGGCGTGCGGGTGACGCGCCTGGCCTACGGCATTCCCGTGGGGGGCCATCTGGAGTTCGCCGACGAGGCGACGCTGACCCGGGCCCTGGAGGGGCGGCGGGATATTTAAACAGGGAGCGGGCCCGCGGCCCGCTCCCTGCTGTTTTTTGTTAGATGCCAGGCTCGATGACCTGGGCCTTAATGAGGTTCGTGGACCCGCTCTTTCCCAGAGGCACCCCCGCGGTGATGACCACCGTATCCCCGGGCTGGACCAGCCCCTCCTTCACCGCCACCTCGGCGGAGAGGGAGAAAATCCGGTCCGTGGAGTTGACCTCCCCCGTCAGGAAGGGAATCACG
>JAAWTB010000149.1 GCA_022801815.1 Oscillibacter sp.
GACTTCCCCACGTTGGGGATGCCCAGGACCATGACCCGGACCACCCGGCCCGTCTGGCCCTTCTCGGCGTAAGCGCGCAGCTTGTTCGCCAGCAGCTCCCGGACCGCGGCGGAAAATTTCGCCGTGCCCGCGCCGCTCTTAGAATCCGTTTCCAGCACCGCCCAGCCCTTTTCCTTGAAGAAAGCCGCCCAGTCTTTGGTCGCCTCCCGGTCCGCCTGGTCCGCCCGGTTCAAAACCACCAGCCGGGGTCTCCCCGCCGTCAGGCCGTCTATGTCCGGGTTGCGGCTGGAGCGGGGAATGCGGGCATCCAAAATCTCGCACACCGCGTCCACGTTTTTCAGCTGTTCCCCGATCATCCGCCGGGTCTTTGCCATGTGCCCGGGGTACCATTGGATTTCCACTAGCCGATTCCTCCGATTCTTCCGTAATCCCGCTCTCCTGTCCCGGCATCCGGACCCGGGAAAGCCAGAAACACCGCCCGGCCGATGATATAGCGCGTGTCCACCGTGCCAAGCCGGACATCCCGGCTGTCGTTGCTATGGTTGCGGTTGTCTCCCATGACAAAGACGCTTCCCTCCGGCACGGTGAGGGGGAACGCCGTCCCGTCATTTTTGAAGGTCTGTTCGTTAATATAGTCCTCATGAAGACGCTGGCCGTCCACAAATACCGTCCCGGAAGAGAAATCAATATCCACCACCTGCCCCTCCACAGCGACAACCCGTTTGACAATGGGCGTGGGCAAAAAACTCTCCTTCCGCAAAACCACAATGTCCCCCGGCTCATACCCGCCGCAGAGCTTGGAATTCAGCACCAGCAGCCGGTCCCCATGCTGAAGCGTGGGCACCATGGAATGGCCGTCCACGCCGATGAGACGGACACCGAAGGTGAACAGCACCACTACCGCCAGCACAGAGCATACCAGAGCCTGTACCCACTCATAGGCCTCCCGGCCTTTCTCTTCTTTCGGCTCCGCCCGCACGTCTCTTTGCATGTCTCTTTCTCTCCTTGGTCCGGGTGTATCTCGCTTAAAGCGTCCCGATGCGGTCCCACTCCCGTATCCCCAGGCTCTCTGTTTTCCCCGGCATCAGCAAAAACACCGCCCGGCCGATGAGACAGCGTTCGTCCACTGCCCCCAGTTCCGGGGCACGGCTGTCCCGGCTGCCGTTGCGGTTGTCCCCCATGAGGAAGACACAGCCCTCCGGCACGGCGAAGGGGAATTCCAGCCCCTCCGCCAGATGTGTTTCCTCCCGGATGTAGGGTTCCTCCAAAGCCTGGCCATCCACATAGACCACGCCGTCGTCAAAATCTACGTCCACGGTCTGGCCCCCGGTGGCAATGACCCGCTTGACAATCGGCTCCCCGTTTTCAAAGGCGGTCTTGGCGGCGATGACTACGTCCCCCCGCTCAAAATCCCCGCAGAGGACCCGGTTCACCACCAGCAGCAAATCTCCGTTTTGCAGCGTCTCCCGCATGGAGCCGCCAGAGACGCCCACCACCCGCAGCCCGAAGGCGAACAGCACCACCGCAGCCAGTACGGAACACACCAGCGCCTGGGCCCACTCGTAAACCCCCCGGCCTGGCTGTTCCTGCTTTTTCCCGTCCTTCTTTTCATCCGGCATATTTGTTCCTCCGTTGGCATCAAAAGTTTTCAATCTAAAACAGTATAGCAAGAAAGTCTTGAAATCACAAGGGGTTTTTCCAAAACCTTATTGTCAAAACCGTCAAAATTCGTTTCAGGGCTTGACAAAGCCACCCCGGCAGGCGTATTTTATATGTAAATTCAAACGCGCAAACCGATGACGCGGACGAGTAAACGGGGCCTTGGTTCTCAAAGAGAGCCGCCGGCGGTGGAATGGCGGCAGAAACAACCCCGTTGAATGGACCGCGGAGGGCGGGCAGAACCGGTTTCCCCATGGGGCTTTGCAAAGCTGCGGGTCCTTGCGGGGAGAGAGGAACGGAACCAAGCGGACTTTTCGCCGCCAGGCGGAAAGAGGGCGGCAGTGTTTCTTTCAGCGAAGTACGCTCCGACGGGCTTTTCCCCCGTTACCAAGGAAAGGCGTGTGTTCGCACGCCGCCGAGCGGGCGGTTTTTTTACCGCCAATTTGGGTGGCACCGCAGAAGTTTCAAGACTTTTGTCCCAAAAGTACCTGTTATGGGTCCTTTCGTGGGATGGAGGTCTTTTTTTGACGCCTCCCCGGAAGCGGCCGGAGCATGGAAGGAGCGGATGTCATGGTTTATCTATCTTAAACAAAAATTCCCTGGTTTTTTCTCCTTCGGCAATTGCACTTTCTTCCGGTTCGTGGTAAACTGATAAAATTGAATAGGTCCCGGCGTTCCGGGGCCGGACAGCGAGGTATGTCATGGAAAACAAGAAGAAACGAATATTCAGCGGCATCCAGCCCAGCGGTGAGCTGACCCTGGGCTCTTATATGGGCGCCATCAAGAACTGGGTGACCCTTCAGGAAGAGTACGAATGCGTCTACTGCATCGTGGATATGCACGCCATCACCGTCCGCCAGGTTCCGGCGGACCTGCGGCGCAGGGCTTTAGAACAGCTGGCTCAATACATTGCCTGCGGCCTGGACCCCCAGAAAAGCATCATGTTTATCCAGAGCCATGTCCCCCAGCACGCAGAGCTCAGTTGGGTGCTGAGCTGCTGCACCCAGTTCGGCGAGCTCAGCCGCATGACCCAGTTTAAGCAAAAATCCCAGCAGCACGCCGACAACATCACCGCCGGTCTCTTCACCTATCCGGTGCTCATGGCGGCGGACATCCTGCTCTACCAGACAGACCTGGTGCCCGTGGGAGAAGACCAGCGCCAGCATGTGGAGCTGTGCCGGGACATCGCCCAGCGCTTCAACGGCGTTTACAGTGACACCTTTGTCCTGCCGGAGGCGTTCATCCAGCGGGTGGACCAGGGCGCCCGGATCATGAGCCTGAGCAGCCCCTTGAATAAGATGAGCAAATCCGATCCTGACGGCTGCGTGAACCTGATGGATCCGCCGGAGGTCATTCAGCGCAAGTTCAAGCGGGCCGTCACCGACAGTGAAACCAGCGTCCGCTATGACAAGGAGAACAAGCCCGGCGTCTCCAACCTGCTGACCATCTACTGCGCCGCCGCCGGCAAAACCCTGGAGGAGGCGGAGGCCGCCTTCCAAGGCCAGGGCTACGGCGTCTTCAAGCCCGCCGTGGGCGACGCGGTGGTCGAGCTTTTCCGTCCCATCCGGGAGGAGGCCCAGCGGCTGATGGCCGACAAGGCATACCTGGAAGGTATATACAGGGAGGGCGCGGAGCGGGCGGCCCGCATTGCCGGCCGCACTCTGACCAAAGTTTATAAAAAGGTGGGCTTCCTGCCCCGATAAGGAGAACGCGATATGCCCTTAGATAACCGGCTGATTGCCTACGTGGCCCTCGCCCTGCTGGCGGCGTTGGTCATCAGCTTCCTCATGACCCCCGTGGTTAAGACCTTCGCCTACAAGGTGGGGGCGGTGGACGTGCCCAAGGACGCCCGCCGGATGCACAAGATTCCCATCCCCCGCCTGGGGGGCCTGGCCATCTTCATCGGCTTTATGGTCAGCGTCCTCATTCTGGGAAACGTCCGGGGAAACGGCCAGATGCAGAGCATCCTCCTGGGCGCCGTCATCATCGTGGTACTGGGCGTGGTGGACGACATTATGGCCCTGCCCGCCATGCTGAAATTCGTGGTCCAGATCATCGCCGCCCTGATTCCCGCCTTGAACGGTGTAGTCATCCAGGCGTTTTCCAATCCCAACATTTTCTCCGACAGCCTTTACTGGGTGCTGGGCCCACTGTCCGTGCCCTTCACGGTGCTGTGGATTGTGGCCATCACCAACGCCGTAAACCTCATCGACGGGCTGGACGGCCTGGCCAACGGCGTCTCCGCCATCTCGGCCACCACCATGCTGGTCATCGCCCTGCTGGCCTCCGAGGCGGAG
>JAAWTB010000150.1 GCA_022801815.1 Oscillibacter sp.
CCGCTCTCCATCGCCGCCACGGGGCCGGAGGCCCTCGCCGTAGTCAATGGGCTCCGGCCCGTCGGGCTTGCCGTCCCCATCCTTGTCCACGGTATTTTGGGGGTCGTTCCGGACGGGCAGCTCCGGCCGCACAAAGAGGCTCCGCAGGGCCAGCGTCACCGCCAAAGCGGTGGCCAAAACCACAACCACCACAATCAAAATGATCTGCTGGCGGGTCAGCTTCCCCTTCCGGGGGGACTTTGGCTTCTTCCCGCTGGGCACCAGCCGCTTTCCAATATCGCTCATGTTATTCTCTCTGTCCTTTCAGCGCGTCCCTGGCTTCCAGGGTCTTGGGATGAATGGGCGCATTCCGGCTCTCCATCTCCCGGATGGTCATCTCCAGACCCAGCAGAAGCCCGGCGTCCAGGTCCTCATAGCAGACCCTCCGCAGCTCCTCCACGCCGGGGAAATCCCGGGTGGGCTCGATGTAGTCGGCCAGATAAATGACCTTTTCCAGCAGCGTCATGCCTCCCCGCCCGGTGGTGTGCCAGCGGATGGCGTTGGTAATCTCTTCATCTGTGCCGAACACCGCCGCCGCGATTCCTGCGCCGGTCTTGGCGTGGAGGAGCTTGATTTCCCGCCGCTCCATGTCGTCCAGGGGAACCTGGAACCGCTCCGCCGTTTCCAGCTGCTCCGCCAGGTTCCGCTTTTTCGTGCAGTCATGAAGCAGGGCGGCCCGCCGGGCTTTGTCCGGGTCCGCCCCCCAGCGTTCCGCCAGGCGGAGGGCCTCCTGCTCCGTGCCCAGGACATGGGAAATGCGCCGGTGGTTCAAAAAGCTCAGCGCCACCGGACGGAGCTGCTCCAGGGACAGCTGTTTCAAATCCGCTGCTGTACCGTAAAGTTTCTCCCGGAGGATATAGCCGTACGCCGCCGGGGCCAGGAGGTCTCCTCCCTCTCCCTCTGCCAGGCGTTTCCGCAATTCCGTGGAACTGACGTCCACCACCCCGGGAATGCTGAGGGTAAAAATCCGCGCCTGGGGATATCTGCGGCAGAGATACTCCCGCTGAACCGAAAACAGCTCCTCCGTATCCGCCTCCGTCCGGCCGAACGCAGCCACACCCGCCAGGGAGAGGATACGCTCCGGCTCATGCCAGGTTTGGAGGGTGAGGAACATGTCCGCGCCCATCAGCAGCCACAGCTCATCCTCCGGGTACCGCTCCCGCAAATGGGCCAGGGTGTCGGCAGTATAGCTGCTTCCCTCCCGCCGGAGCTCCAGGTCCAGAACCTCAATCCCCTCCCCCAGACCGGTCTGCTCCATGGCCAGACGGGTCAGCTCCAGCCTCTGTTCCGGTCCGGGGCTGCCGGGGGGAAGAGTTTTATGGGGCGGGTGTCCCGTAGGGATTACCAAGAGTTTATCCAGCTTCAAAAGCCCGGATACCGCCCGAGCGGCGGTAATATGTCCCAGGTGCGGCGGGTTGAAGGCCCCGCCGTATACGCCGATTTTCAAAGTCGCAGCCTCCTCTCAAATCGGATTAGGGTTTGCGTTTCCGCTCCTTCACCAGCTGAATTCGCTTTTCCTTGGGTTTTGAATGGGTCTCCCGGTACAAAACAAATTTGGTTCCAATGACCTGGACCACTTCGCTGCGGGTGGCCTTGGCCAGCTCCTCCGCCGCCGTCCGGGCGTCGTATTCCAGGTTGTTCTCCAGCACCTTGCCCTTGATGAGCTCCCGGGCCTCCAGGGCGTCGTCCGCCTGTTTGACGAGGTTTTTCCCGATCCCGTCCTTGCCGATTTGGAGGATGGTGTCGATTCCGTTGGCCAGGCCCCGCAGCTGGGCCCGCTGTTTGCTTGTCAAATCCAATGCTCAATCTCCTTTCAAAAGTCCGATCACGGCCAGAAGAAGCCCGCCGACGCCGCAGCCAACGGCAACGAAGTTGTTGAGCGAAAGCGAAATGCCCAGCAGACTCAGCGCGATCCCAAGAAGCATGGTCTTAACGCCGTTCATGCTCCCGCTTCTCCCTTGCTCAAATACGCCCCCAGCTTCTCCGCGAAGGCCGCCAGAGCCTTTCCCCGGTGGGAAATTTTGCTCTTCTCCTCCGGGCCGATCTGGCCGAAGGTCTTCCCCTTCTCGGGAATCAGGAACACCGGGTCATAGCCAAAGCCGCCGTCCCCCAAAGGGGCGAAGGCAATGGCCCCGTCGCAGCGGCCCTCGGCCTCCAGCGTGTCCCCGTTGGGGAACGCACAAGCCACGGCGCAGGTAAAGTGGGCTGCTCGGGTGGTCTGGCCCCGGAGGTTCTGGAGCAACAAACGCCGCCGCCCCGCGTCGTCCAGGCCCTCTCCGCCGTAGCGGGCGGAATAGACCCCGGGGCCGCCGTTCAGGGCGTTCACGCAGAGGCCGGAATCGTCGGCGATGGCGGGCAGTCCCGCTGCGGCGCAAACCGCTTTCGCCTTCAGCATGGCGTTTTCGGCGAAGGTGGTCCCGGTCTCCTCCACGTCCACCTCCACCCCGGCCTCGGCGGGGCTGACAACCTCCACGCCCAGGCCGGACAAAATTGCCTTCATCTCCGCCAGCTTCCCCGGGTTGTGGGTGGCCAGCACAAACTTTTCCGCCATCAGAATTTCCCTCCCAGCGCTTCTTTTTGTGCGGCAAGCAGTTCCTTGCAGCCCTTGGCGCACAGGCGCACCAGCTCCTGCTGCTCCGCGGGGCTGAAGGCCCGGCCCTCGCCGGTGCCCTGAATCTCAATCAGCTCTCCCAGTTCGTTCATCACGCAGTTTAAATCCACTTGGGCCCGGCTGTCCTCGCTGTAGCGCAGGTCCAGCAGGGCCGTGTCATCCACAATCCCGGCAGACACTCCGGTGACATAATGCCGGATGGGGCTGGCCGCCAGGCTGCCGTCTTCCACCAGTTTCCGGCAGGCCAGGGCCAGGGCCACGAAGCCCCCGGTGACCGAGGCCGTCCGGGTTCCCCCGTCCCCCTGGAGCACGTCGCAGTCAATGGTGATGGTCCGCTCTCCCAGCTTTCTCATATCCACGGCGGAGCGGAGGGACCGGCCCACCAGGCGCTGAATCTCGGCGCTCCGGGGGGATACTTTCAACTTGGCCACGTCCCGGCGGCTCCGCTCCCGGTTGGCCCGGGGAAGCATGGAGTATTCGGCGGTGACCCAGCCCTCTCCATAGGGGACGTGGGGCGGGGTCTTCTCCTCCACGCTGGCGCAGCACAGGACCATGGTGTCCCCACACCGAATCAGGCAGCTGCCCTCGGCAAATTTTACGAAATCGGTGGTAATCTTCACAGGCCGCAGTTCGTTGAACGCCCGGCCGTCTTCTCTGGTCAAGTCGACTCCTCCTCTTTTGTCTCAATCAAAATCAGGCCGCAGTTCTCACAGTACTGGGAAGGGCACTTCACCCCGCTCCACAGACTTTCCCCGGGAAGTGAAAATTCCCCCTCCCGCATGGGGAGATACGAAATTCTGCGTTTTCCGGAGGAAGTCCACAGAATGCAGCGTTGTCCGCTCCGCACAAAGCCCAGCGTCAAAGCCTCCCCGCAGCGAGGGCAGTGGTCAAACACAGCGCCCGCCTCCTTTAAATTATGGCCTCGGCGTATTCCTCCGAATCAAAGGGCCGGAGGTCGTCAATCCCTTCCCCCACCCCCGCGAACTTCACGGGGACGCCCAGCTCCTGGGCGATGGCCACGGCGATGCCGCCCTTGGCGGTGCCGTCCAGCTTGGTGAGGATGATGCCCGTCAGTCCCGCCGCCTCCTTGAAGGTCTTGGCCTGGACCAGGCCGTTCTGGCCCGTGGTGGCGTCCAGCACCAGCAGGGTCTCCCGGGCCGCGCCGGGGCACTCCCGGTCAATGATCTTGGAGAGCTTGGCAAGCTCCGCC
>JAAWTB010000151.1 GCA_022801815.1 Oscillibacter sp.
GGGCATCTGCCCCTTCCTGGGCGTTTCCAAGAAGGTGGATACCGCCGTGGGCATGGGCTTCGCCGTGACCTTCGTCATGGGCCTGGCCTCCGCCATCACCTGGGCGGTGTACAACTTCATCCTGGTGCCTCTGGATCTGGAGTACATGCAGACCGTGGCCTTCATCCTGGTCATCGCGTCTCTGGTGCAGTTCATCGAGATGTTCCTTCAGAAGTCCATGCCCTCCCTGTACACGGCCCTGGGCGTGTACCTGCCCCTGATCACCACCAACTGCGCGGTGCTGGGCGTTGCGCTGCTGAACATCCAGGAGAGCTACAACTTCATCGAGTCCGTGGTCTACGGCATCACCGGCGGCATCGGCTTCCTGGTGGCCATCGTGCTGTTTGCCAGCATCCGGGAGCGGCTGGTCTTCGCCGAGTATCCCAAGAGCTTCGAGGGGTTCCCCATTGCGCTGGTCACCGCCGGTCTCATGGCCCTGGCGTTCATGGGCTTCTCCGGCCTGGTAATTTGGTAAGGGGGGCGGCTGAATTATGATGAATATTTTATTCGCGGTTGCCGTCCTGGGCATCCTGGGCGCGATCTTCGGCCTGGTCCTGGCCGTGGCCTCCAAGATTTTCGAGGTGAAGAAGGATCCCCGTGAAGAAGCGATTCTGGGTCTGCTGGCCGGCGCCAACTGCGGCGGCTGCGGCTATCCCGGCTGCGGCGGCTGCGCCGCCGCCATCCTGGCGGGGGAGGCCCCCGTCACCGCCTGCGCCCCCGCCGGGGCGGAGAATGCCGCCGCCATTGCTAAGATCATGGGCATGGAGGCTCCCACCGGAGAGCGGCAGGTGGCCTTCGTCCGCTGCACCGGCGGCGTGAACGCAAAAAAACGCTATGACTATGTGGGCGTGAAGGACTGCATTTCCGCCACCAAGGTGGCCGGCGGTCCCCTGGAATGCGCCTTCGGCTGCCTGGGCTTTGGCTCCTGCGTGGCTGCGTGCCAGTTCGGCGCCATGTCCATCGGCCCCGGCGGCACCGCCGTGGTGGACCCGGACAAGTGCACCGCCTGCATGGCCTGCGCCAGCGCCTGCCCCCGTCACCTGATTACCTCCGTCCCCGTGTCCAAGAAGGTTCACGTGGGCTGCGCCAACCAGGACAAGGGCAAGGCGGCTATGAGCGTCTGCTCCACCTCCTGCATCGGCTGCGGATTGTGCCAGAAGGAGTGCAAAAAGGACGCCATCCAGGTGGTCAACGGCGTGGCCGTCATTGACTACGGCAAATGCGTGGGCTGCAAACTCTGCACCAAGGTCTGCCCGCGTGACGCCATCCTCCCTGCGGCCACTGCCGAAGAGAAGGAAAAGTACAAGGCCATCAAGAAGGCCCAGGCCGAAAAGGCCAAGGCCGCGGCAGAGGCCAAGGCGGCGGAGCCCGCCGGAAAGTAAGCCGGAACATGACGGAAAGACACCCTGGAGAAGTCCAGGGTGTCTTTTTTTACCCGAAAAGGTCCACCTGGGTTTTTATGGAATTTGCCGAATGGTCTTGTATTTTGCAGGAAGCTGGTATATGATAAAAGCGTCCCCGGCAAGAGCCGGGAGAACGACAGGCAGAGTAGGGACGCGCGTGTTAAAGTGCCGGAAAGACGGGGAGCTGCTTTTCGGACGAAGGGATTTTTCCCCGCAGTGCGCAGCCCGCATCCCGCTGCCGCATAAGGGAACGGGCTTCCTCTGTGCGGCGTGCTTGCCGCAATTTAAGAGGAGGTTTTTCTTATGCCCAAAACAAATGCGAAACGGATGTGCTATGTCGCCCTGCTGGCGGCCATGTACCTGCCCCTGTCGCTTTACGCGGCGGTGCAGGTGGGGAATGTGCGGATTTCCTTCGGCTCTTTGCCGGTGGTCATCGCTGCGCTGCTCTTCGGTCCGCTGGACGCGGTGGTGGTGGCCATGGTGGGAGAGTTTTTTAAGCAGCTTTTAACCTACGGCGTCACCTACACCACTGTGCTGTACCTGATTCCCCCGGCCCTTCGGGGCCTGGTGGTGGGTCTGGGGGCCCTGCTGGCCCTTCGGGGGGGACAGCGGCTGGAGAAACGGCGGATGGTGTGCTGCGCTGTCTGCATCCTGGCGGCTGTCTGCACCACTGTGGGCAACACCCTGGTGAATTGGCTGGACAGCGTGCTGCTGGGCTACTACACCCCCGCCCTGATTTTCGGGGATTTGATCTGGCGGCTCATTGTGGGCATCATCAATGCCGCAGTCATGGCATCCCTGGCCATGCCCCTGGTGAAGGCCCTGCGGAAGCGGAGCTCCATTTCCACCCTGTAAGGAGGCGGCGGTATGACGGGAGAAGAGGCCCTGGCCTACATCCATTCCCACGGCTGGGAGAGCCGCGCCCCGGGTCTGGACCGTGTCCGGGAGCTGCTGCGCCGCCTGGGGAACCCTCAGAAGAACCTGCGGTTCGTTCACGTGGCGGGCACCAACGGCAAGGGCAGCGTCTGCGCGTGCCTTGCCGCCGTGCTGGAGGCGGCGGGCTGCCGGGTGGGGCTGAATACCTCGCCGCATCTGGAGCGTTTTCACGAGCGCATCCGGGTGAACGGGGAGGAGATTTCGGATGAGGAGCTTGGCGCGGTGACAGACCGGGTCCGCGCCGCCGCCCTGGTCTGCAGGGAACACCCCACAGAGTTTGAGCTCATCACCGCCGCCGCCTTTTTGCACTTTGCGGAGCGGCGCTGTGACGTGGTGGTCTTGGAAACCGGCTTGGGCGGGGCGTTGGACGCCTCCAACGTCATCGAGAATCCGGAATTGTCCGTTCTTACCGCCATGGGCATGGACCACGCCGCCATCCTGGGCCCCACTCTCCGGGACATTGCCGCCGCCAAGGCGGGAATCATCAAGCCCGCCGGAACCGTGGTCAGCCGGGGGGGCTGCCCCGAGGCGGACGAGGTATTCCGCCAGGTCTGCCGGGAGCAGGGCGCGTCCCTGGTGGAACTGGACCTCTCCCGCCTGACGGTCCGGCGTTTGGACCTGGAGGGCGCGGTCTTTGATTTTGCCCCTTGGGAAAACCTGACCCTTCCCCTGACGGGAACCTATCAGCCGGAGAACGCCGCTCTGGCCCTGACGGCCCTGGAGGCCCTGCGGGCAAAGGGCTGGCGCATCTCGGAGGAGGCCCTTCGCCAGGGACTGGAGGCAGTCCGCTGGCCGGGGCGCTTCGAGGTCTTGAGCCGGGACCCAGTCTTCCTTCTGGACGGCGCCCACAACGCCCACGGCATGCGGGCCGCGGCAAAGAGCCTGCGTGCCCTTTTTCCCGGAAAGTGTCTGACCTTTCTGCTGGGCGTCCTGGCGGACAAAGACGCCGGGGAAATGCTGGACCTGCTGGCCCCCCTGGCGGAACACGTGCTGGTCCTCCGGCCCGACAGCCCCCGGGCCATGGACCCGGCGGCGCTGTGCGCCCTTTTGTCGGAGCGGGGGGTGGAAGCCCGGCCCTGCGCCTCGGTGGAAGAAGGAATGTCGGCCGCCCTGGCGGCGGCGGGGAAAAGCGGCGCGGTCTGCGCCCTGGGGTCCTTGTACCTCTGCGGCGAAATCCGGTCCGCCTGGTTTAAAACGCGCTAAAAAGGTGAAAAGGCCGCCCGGTGACTTGACAAGCCGGGCGGTTCCCTTTATGATAAGGAAGAATAGACATTTTGTCACAGCGGCGGACCGCCATTTTCGTCACTATGCCGGTGCCGGCGGGAAGAGAGGCAAACCGTTATGAAAATCATTACCAGCAGGAGCAATCCCCTCTGCGTCCATCTGCGGAAGCTGGCCTCCTCCCGTTCCTACCGCGAGGAAACGGGAGAATTTTTGTGCGACAGCCCCAAGCTCCT
>JAAWTB010000152.1 GCA_022801815.1 Oscillibacter sp.
TAAGCGGCGCATGAGCAGGCCGGGAGCCATTTGGCCCCCGGCTTTTGCTGTGTCGATTTTTTGAATATTCTGTGAACTGTATTAAAAAGTCCTTGACAAGTCGTCACAGGGGAAGCGGCAAAGGGAACTTTGCGGCGGCGTGTCATGAATGTCCCTCTTCGCTCATAGGCTTAACCGACAAGCGACAAGCAAAAGGGGGAGCATCATGAAAAAAGGGGGAATGGCGCTGCTGTGCGCCGCACTGCTGCTGGTTACCAGCGTTCGGGCGGTGGAGGTGGCCGCGCCGTCGGCCATCCTGATGGAGAAGGAGACGGGGACCGTCCTCTTTGCCAAGGACGAGCACAAGCAATTAGAGCCTGCCAGCGTCACCAAGGTAATGACGCTGCTTTTGACTATGGAGGCTGTGGATGGCGGGCAGCTGCGCTATGACGATAGAATCACCGCCTCCGCCCACGCCTGTTCTATGGGAGGGTCTCAGATTTGGCTGAAGGAGAACGAGCAGCTCAGTGTCGGCGACATGCTGAAGGCCGTCTGCGTAGTCTCCGCCAACGACTGTGCGGTGGCCCTGGCAGAGACGGTGGCGGGCAGCGAGGACGCCTTCGTGGAGAGGATGAACCAGCGGGCGGCGGAGCTGGGCATGAATGACACTACCTTCAAAAATGCCACGGGACTCCCGGCGGCGGGACACGTCACCTCCGCCTATGACATTGCCCTGATGAGCCGGGAGCTGATTTTGAACCATCCGGACATCCGGCAGTACACCACCATCTGGATGGATACCCTGCGGAACGGAGAGTCCCAGCTGGTGAACACCAACCGGCTGGTCCGCTTCTACGAGGGAGCCACGGGATTGAAAACCGGATCCACCGACAGCGCGCTGTACTGCCTTTCCGCCACGGCGGAGCGGGAGGGCATGGAGCTCATCGCCGTCATCATGAAGGGGGCCACCTCCGCCCAGCGGTTTGAGGACGCCCAGACCCTGCTGAGCTATGGTTTCGCCAACTACGCCCTGCGCAAGATTGTCCCGGATCAGGCCCTGCCCCCCGTTCCGGTGGAGCTGGGGACCCAGGCCACCGTCCAGCCGGTGCCCGGCGAAGGGGGGACGCTGCTGCTGGAGAAGGCGAAAGCGGGAAACCTCGCCCAGTCCGTGACGCTGGAGGAGACCGCCGCCGCCCCTGTGGCTCTGGGGGACCGGCTGGGAACCCTCACCGTGACCTCCGGGGAGGAGATCGTGGCGGAAATCCCCCTGCTGGCGGGGGAGGAGGTGCCCCGGGTGACTTTCGGGCAGATGTTTCTGCGCCTTCTGAGGACGGCCTGCCTGGCGGAATGAGCGGGGGAGACTGCTTCAACGGGAAGGAAGGGTGTGCGGGTGAAGCCCGGAAGGGGTTTCCTGCACCATAGAAATTAAAAGTTTTTTCGGCGCGCTGAAAAACTTGTCACAGAATCACCGGCGCAAAGCGCAGGCGATTCTGTGAACAATTGGCAAATTTGGTTTTATGGATTGTTTTTTCCGGCGAAGTGTGGTATCCTTAGGATACAAGGCCACAGTATTTTAAAATGACAGGAGTGTTTAACTATGGTTCGACTGATTATGGGCATGAAGGGTTCCGGCAAAACCAAGCAGCTCATTGAACTGATTAACAACGCGGCGAAAGACGAACCCGGAAACGTGGTTTGCATCGAGGCCAACCGAAACATGACCTACGACATCCACTATCACATCCGCCTGATCGACGCGCATGAATACAAGCTCAGCGGCTACGATCTGCTCCAGGGTTTCATCAGCGGCCTCCACGCGGGGAACTATGACATTTCCCACATGTTCATCGACAACTTCTGCAAAATCGTGGGCAGGGAAGTGGACGCGGAAACCGAGACCTTCCTGAACTGGCTGGACAGCTTCGGCGAGCGGAACAACATCAAGTTCACCGTTACCATCAGCGCCGATCCCGTTTCGGCCACCGACGGAATGCGGCGGTTCCTGTAAAAAGAAGATGCGAAAGGCCCTGTTTCCCTCCGGAAACGGGGCCTTTCTTTGCCGCAGGGCGTCCTGGGAGAATGGATTCCGCCTTGGACGAAGCGGTACTTGTGTTTTCCGGCGAAAACTGTTATACTAATAAAATCCATCGGTATGCTTACTTCTTCATCAAGGAGCGCCGCCATGAACAACAAGAAACTCTCGCGTCTGCTGGAACCAAACTTGCAGTTCTATTTTCTCTGCCTCCTGGCCTTTACCCTGGCCGCCGTCACCGTCAGCCCGCCTCTGGCCCTGGCGGAGGGCGTGGCCACTGTGGCTCTGTACGCGTACTTCGTGCGCAGCAATAAAAAACGCCGCCAGAGCGTTCTTCAGTATATTGACAATGTCACCGGAAACGTGGACACCGCCAGCAAGTCCACCCTCATCAACTCCCCCCTGCCCATTATGGTCTTCCGCCCCGACACCGGGGAGGTGATCTGGAGCAATGAGAACTTCCTCCAGCTGGCGGGGGTCCGGGAGCATCTTTTTGAGATAAAGGTGGAGGACGCCGCCCCGGAGTTCCCCGTCCAGTGGTTGTTGGAGGGACGGCAGGAGTGCCCGGAGCGGGTCTGCATGAACAACCGCCGCTTCCGGGTTTACGGCAGCCTGGTCCGGGCCAAGGGCCGCAGCGGAGAGCAGAACCTGGTAGCCACCACCTACTGGGTGGACACCACAGAGATGGACCGCCTCCGGGAGGATTTCGATGCCACCCGCCTGGTGGTGGGCATTTTGATGGTGGACAACTACGAGGACCTGATGAACGCCTGTGCCGACACGCAGCGCAGCGCCGTGCTGGCCCAAATTGATGAAAAACTCAGCAGCTGGGCCGCTGTGGGAAACGGGCTGCTTATCAAAACAGAGCGGGACCATTACCTCTTCTTGTTTGAGGAGCGATATTACAGCCATTTTGTGGAGGAGAAGTTTTCTGTCCTGGACGCCATGCGGGACATCAAGGTGGGGGAGGGGAGCCACCCCACTCTCTCCATCGGCCTGGGCCGGGAGGCGGACGGCATCCCGGCGCTGTATAAAAATGCCGCCCTTTCCCTGGAGATGGCCCTGAGCCGGGGGGGCGACCAGGCGGTGGTTCGGGGCAGAACAGATTTTGCCTTTTACGGCGGCCGGGCCAAGACCACGGAAAAGCGCACCAAGGTGAAATCCCGGGTCATGGCCAACGCCTTGGGGGAACTGCTGGCGGACTCCCCGGACATCTACGTCATGGGCCACAGCTTCGCCGACATGGACGCGGTGGGCGCCGCCGTGGGCGTTTGCTGCGCCGCCCGGAAGCTGGGCCGGCGGGCCCAGATTGTCATCGACCTGGAGAAAAACGCCGCCCAGTCCGTGCTTGCTGTGCTGCGCCGCCTGCCGGAGTATGAGGGCGTGTTCGTGAATCCTGCGGAGGCCTTTGTGAAGATGCGTCCCGGGACGCTGCTGGTGGTGGTGGACACCAACCGGCCGGATTTGGTGGAAAGCCCCCAGATTCTGGAGTCCAGCAGCCGGGTGGCGGTCATCGACCACCACCGCAGGGCCGCCAGCTATATTGAAAACGCCGCCTTCAGCTTCCACGAGCCCTACGCCTCCTCCGCTTCCGAGCTGGTGACGGAGCTGCTGCAATACCTCATCGAGCCGTCCAACCTCCTGCGGGAGGAGGCGGAGGCCCTGCTTGCGGGCATCGTGCTGGACACGAAGCACTTCGTCCTCCGCACCGGGGGGCGGACCTTCGAGGCGGCGGCCTTCCTCCGCCGGGCGGGGGCCGACACGGCGGACGTGCAGCGCCT
>JAAWTB010000153.1 GCA_022801815.1 Oscillibacter sp.
GTCTCCCGGGCCGCACCGGGGCACTCCCGGTCGATGATCTTGCTGAGCTTGCTGAGCTCCGCCATGAGGTTCGCCTTGTTGTGAAGCCGCCCTGCCGTGTCGCAGAGCACCACGTCCACGCCCCGGGCCTTGGCGGCCTGGAGGGCGTCGAAGAGCACCGCTCCGGGGTCCGCGCCCTCGTGCTGGCGGACCAGCTCCGCCTGGGCCCGCTGGGACCAGATCTCCAGCTGATCGGCGGCGGCGGCCCGGAAGGTATCCCCCGCGCAGAGGAGGCACTTCTTCCCGCCGTAGCGGAGAAGGTTCGCCATCTTGCCGATGGAGGTGGTTTTTCCCACGCCGTTAACGCCGATGAAGAGGAAGACGCAGGGGGAGGTGGAGACGTTCACCTCGGTGGTGCCCACGTTCAGCGTCTCCACGATAATCTCCCGCAGGGCGGCCCGGACCTCCTCCTGGCTGACCAGCTTCTCCTTGCGGACCTTTTCCCGGAGCTTCTCCACGGTTTCCACAGCGATCTCCATGCCGAAATCGGATAAAATCAGGGTTTCCTCCAGTTCTTCGAAAAAGGCCTCGTCGGCCTCAGTGTACGTGGAAAATAGATTGGTAGTAATCTTTTTCAGCTTGTCAAAAAAACCCATAGATGCCTCCTGGTGGTTTTCAGCCATGAAGATGGCTGGTGCTTTGCACCCCCCATTTTCTCTTTTTCTTGCCAGAAGAAAACGAGAAAACGGGCCGTGCTCGGTCCAAAAGAGTAAAAGAAGTACGGGGCTGCGATACGGGAGCGCGCCTGAATGACTGGCCGAAGCCAGGAATGACTTCTCACGCGGCGTAGTGCAACGGGAGCTGGTGCTGCTGGACTTGGCGTATTTCTATTTTCGCTGTCGCTGGCCTGGTAGGTAAATCGGCCTGGATTTCATTTTCTTCATCGGCTCTTTTCTATCGGAAGATCAATGTAGGGGCCGCTGCTCTCGGTGGGCCGTTCTTCCATTTATTCTTTCCATTCCACCAGCTCTGCCAAGGGCTTCCGAGGTCGGGACGGCGGAGTTTCGGCGGCATATCCCAAGGCCATCGCCGCGGCTAGGGTTCCTTGGCTGCCCAGCCACCCGCACAAGGCGTCGTAGGCAAAATATACGTCGCAAATCCAGAGACTGCCCAGGCCCAGCGCCGTGGCTTGGAGCGTCATATTTTCCAGGCAGGCCCCCAGAGACTGGGCGTTGCAGAGTTCAAAGATCCGTTGGTCGGTTGTCAGTATCTGTCTGGGATCCAGACCCAGCGGGTTTGTGACGAAGATGACGGCCGGAGCTTGCCGCATGATGGCCAGGGTTCGCTTCGCTCCGCCGAGGTATTGGGCGCTCTCCGGCAGAAGAGGACGGCGGATTTCCTCCTCCAGTCCTTGGTTCATGGCGGCCAGGGCCTCTTCCTTCGCCGCTCCGAAAGTAGCGGTGAAGTGCCAGGGCTGGCGGTTCTTTGAGGAAGGGGCCAATGCCCCCGCCTGCAAGACGAGTTCGATATCCGCCCTGGAAACCGGCTTGGGCAGGTAGGCGCGGACACTGCGCCGGGTCATGATTTCATGCAGCATGGCGTCTCCTCTTAGAGCTCCGGCAGCTCGCTCAGGTCGATTTCCTCCGGTAGCTGTTCCACAGCCCGGTCCAGGTCCGGGGCCTCCAGCACCAGCCGGATGGCCCAGGGAGGCATTTTTACCGACAGAGGCGGCTCGCCCAAAAGGATGAACGCGGTTTCATAGGGCGTTCGCTTCTCCGGGTATACGCCCATGCCGTCGGTGAAATAGAGCAGTCCACGAAGGCTGGCGAAAGCTCCCGCCTCCTGGAGCTTGGCCACGTGCTGAAAGACCGGGCGGAAATCCGTGGCGCTGCCGCCGGTGAGCTGAAAGTTCTCCATATAGGCCCGCAAGTCCTCCAGGTCTTGAATCGCGTCGTCGGCGCGAATCCGGTCGTCGCACTGGAGAATTCGAATGTTGACCTTCCGGGTAAAGGTCCCGGCGCTGCGCAAAATGGCGTAGGTACAGGCCAGGAACTGCCGGACCCGCTCCCCGGAGGTGGACATGGAGGTGTCCAGGGCGATGACAAAATCCTCGATGCGCTTTTCCTCCCGGGTCTCCGGGGGCTCCACCAGGGGCATGTTCCCATAGAGCCGGAGGCCGTAAGAATAAAACCCGTAGTCAAAGGCGTCGGCGTCCACCGCCGCCACCTCCCGGGGGGCGGCGAAGCGGCGGAGAAACGCCCGGTAGTCCACGTCGTCCCGGACGGCTGCCCGGACCTGCTCCAGCACGGCCTCGCCCCCGGTCCCCTTGTCGGAGAGGACCGTCTCCAGGCCCGTCTGGGCCTTGCCGGAGAGGTTTTGCCATTTCTGGTCCTGGCGGCGGCTCTGTTCCTCATCGTTCTGCCGCTCCGGGTCCCAGAGGCCGTGGTCGTCCGCCAGAAAGGCCCGCTGGAGCTGGGCGATTTCATACTCCGGCAGGCTCAGCCGCAAAAGGCGGCGGTAGATGCCCTCCGCCGTCAGCACCGGCATGTCCCTCTTGCACTCACCGTAGAATTTCTGCTTCCGGGGAGCCGCCCCGGCGTTGAGACAGGGGTAGTCCAGTTCATCCAGAATGCTCTCCACCGCCGCGTCGCAGCTGAGGTCCCACAGCTCCGGGAGCTTGCCCCGCTTCTTCGCCAGATGCCGGAGCATACAGTGGAGAATCACATGGAGATAGGCCCGGCAGGTCCACACCTGGCTTCGGAGGTAGCGGTCCGCCAGCCAGGGCCCGTCGTAGTACAGCGTTTCGCCGTCGGTGGCAAGGGACAGCGTCACCCCGCCGCCGGGGGCGAAAGCCAGAGCGCAGAGGGCCGCGTCCAGATAGGGCAGGCTCATATACAGCTCGTTCCGGGCGGCGAAGAGGATGTCCCGCCCAATCCCGGCAAAGTCCTTTTTCTCCATAAATCCCCTGTTCCTTTTTATAGTGTAAAGGATTTTTCCAGCCCTTCGGGGAAGCGGCGGTGCTGCTCCTCCAGCAAAGCCGCCAGGGCCGCCGTGGCCCCCCGCTCCCGGGCCAGGGCGCAGGCGGCGGAAAGGGTTTCCCGGTCCGGCTCCGTCAGCTCCAGGAGGAAGGGAAGGGCGTCCCCCTCCTCCAGCAAAAGGCGAAGAGCCTCCCCGGCGTGGCTTCGCAAGTAGGCGCGGTAGCCCGCCGCCGCCGAGTCCCCCAAATCCACCGGCCAGCGCAGACGCCGCCAGGCAAGGCGCAGGGCGGCGGATTCGTCGTGCTCCATCCCCAGAAAGTCTTGCCAAAGGCCGTCGTACTCCTTGAGGGACAGGCGTTTTTGACGGAAGCAGTGGTGATAGGGGTAGCCCGCGCCGGAGATGAAGTAATCGAAATGATGGGCGGGGCAGTTTTCTTCATAGAGCTCTGTATACTCCGGGAACAGCAGCCGGGCGGTTTCCCCGCCGGGGCCGTAAACGGTTACGTCCAGCTCCCGGCTGAGCTCCCCGGCGAACCAGGCCAGGGCCTCCCCCTGGTCCGGGCCTGTCCGGGTCAGGTGGAGGGTATCCAGGCTGCGGCAGTTCATCAGCGCGCCGCCGCCCCAGCGGGACACGCCGTCGTGAATACGGAGGGTGCTTAAGGCGGAGCAGTTCAACAGGGCGTAGTCCCCCACGGCCTTCAAGGTCTCCGGCAGGGTCAGGTCCCGGAGGCTCCGGTTGTCCCAGGCCGCCCCCTCCTCCGGGGGGATGCAGGTGATTTGGAGGGTTTCCGCCCCGGCGGGCAGGGGAGCCGTTTGC
>JAAWTB010000154.1 GCA_022801815.1 Oscillibacter sp.
GGAAGGCTCCGGATTTTCTCCCTCGAGTCGGATGTGTGGCTGTGGAGTATCCGCTATATGGGCGAGAAGCCATAAGGACAAAAGAAGGGCCGGGAACATTTGTTCCCGGCCCTTCTTTTACAGCGCCTCGAGGAGCTTGGTCAATTCCTGGTGGAACCGGCCCACATGGAGGCCGTCCACAAAGCGGTGGTTCAGCTCCAGGGAGATGTGGAGCACGGTCCGGTCACCTTCCTGGGCATACCGGCCCCAGGCAATCCGGGGCACGGCGTCGTCCGGGTCGAAGTTCCGCTCGTTGGTCAGGGACGTCAGCTCCACCCAGGGGAGGCAGGAAAAGTAAATCAGGTCCCCGCTGTCCTCCTGGTCCAAAAAGGAGGCTTGCGACGCGCTTTTGGCCTTGGCGGCGGCGCAGAAATCCCGGATGTCCCCCTGGCAGGGCAGGGTGACGATGTGAAAGGTCTCCGCTCCGGGCTTCAGGTCCGTGAAGCTGGGGCTCCTCTGGTCAAAGAGCACCAGCTCCCCATCCTGAAGGGCATACCGGAAGGCCTCCACCTGGTTCAAGGCCTGGGTGCAGAGGAAGACCAGGGAGTAATAAAAAGAGAGGCGGTTCTCCCTGGAAAAACGCACCAGCCTGGTTACATCCTGCTTGAAGGTGACGCTGTAAAAGGGCTGGGACATGGAGGAAAAGAATTCGAACACGTCCCTCCGGGGCCAGGAGGCCCAATTGACGGCATGGGTCATCATAGCGTCTCCTTTCTGCTGCAAATCCCGGCCCGCCGGGTCAGCGCCGCTCTCCCCGGTCGAAGGCCACCACCACCCGGCGGTTGGGGTCCGTGCCGGTGGAGTAGGTGGTCACGCCCTCAAAGTCCTGAAGGGCGGTGTGAATCACGTGCCGCTCATAGGCGTTCATAGGCTCCAGGGTGACGCTGCGGCGGTAGCGGACCACCTTTCCCGCCACTTTCCGGGCCAGGTGCTGGAGGCTCTGCTCCCGCTTGGCCCGGTAGTTCTCTGCATCCAGGTGGATGCGGACCCGGGGGCCGCCGCCCCGGTTTACGGCATAGCTGGTGAGCTGCTGGACGGCGTCCAGGGTCTCTCCCCGGCGGCCGATGAGGGAACCCAGGCCCTGCCCTTCCAGAATGACCTTATACCGGCCCTTTTCCGGCTGGTAGACCTTGATTCCGGCGCAGACGCCCATGTGTTCCAGCAGGCCGGAGAGGAAGGATTTGATGGCCGCGGCCTTTTCGTCGTCCGTCTCCTCCCCCAGGGGGGCGGGCTGGAACGCCGGCTCCTCCCAGCGGGGCGGGGCGGCGGGCTCCTGGGTTTCGGGGCGTTCTTTCTTCTCCGGGCGCTCCTTCTTCTCCCAGGCGGCGCGCTCCCTGCGGGGCTCCCGTT
Organism: Oscillibacter sp.; assembly: GCA_022801815.1. Classification (GTDB taxonomy): domain Bacteria; phylum Bacillota; class Clostridia; order Oscillospirales; family Oscillospiraceae; genus Oscillibacter. The sequence goes on from JAAWTB010000154.1 coordinate 1,390, forward strand.
TCTCCGGGGCGGCGGGCCGGGGAGCCTCCTTTTGGACGGGTTCCGGAACCGGATCCGGAGCGGGTTTCTCCTCCTCCGGGCCGTAGTACACGCGGACCTTGGCGGGGCAGGCGCCCAGGCCCAGGAATCCGGACTTGGCCCGCTCCAGCACCTCCACAGATACGTCGTCCCGGTCCAGGCCCAGCTGGGCCAGGGCTTTGGAGATGGCTTCGTCCTCGTTTTTGCCCGTGACGTCAATATAGTCTCTCATAACGGCTTCCACCTTTACGTTTCGTCATAGCGGTCCGGCTTATAGGCCCGGCCTCTGGCGTAGGGCCGATCCCCCACCCGGCCGGCCTCCGTGGTGGCGGTTCCGGCCTTGGCGGCTTTGGCGGCCTTGGCCTCCCGGGCGGCCTTCTGCTTTTCCTTCAGAGTCTGCTTCTGGGCGGCCTGCTGGCGCTGCTGCTCCTGGAGGACCTTGGCCTCCTCCATTTTCTTCTTCCGCTCCGCCTGGCGGGCCTCATAGCGGGCGTTCTCCTCTTCTTCCAGCTTCTTGTTGAAGAACTTGCCCATAAAAAACTCCTGCACAGCGGCGAAGGCGCTTTGGGCAATCCAGTACACGCCCAGGGCCGCGGGCATGGTAAACGCGATATATACGGAAAACAGGGGCATGAACATCATCATGCGGTTGGCGCTGGCGGCGGAGGGGTCCGTCTGGGGCTGGTGCTTCATGGTGATTTTGGTCATAAGCCACTGGCTTCCTCCGGCCAGGATGGGGATGAGAATCAGGCCGATGGCCGCCCAGGTGAAGGCGAAATTTGTCACCATGCTCCAGGGGTTGGCCGCCATGTCCAGGCCGAAGGAGGTGTAGTTCATGTTGATCCACCCGTCCACCGTGCTGCCAAGCTCCGGCATCTCGGAGGCGATGGTTTTCACCAGGTTGATCTGCCCATAGGGCAGCAGCTGGGTGATGCCGTCCCGGACCACGGCGGCGCCGTCCTTCATCTGCACGATGCCGGACACGTCCAGCCCCGCGCCGGTCACGGCGTCCACCATCTGCTGCACCACGTCCTGGCTCAGCATCATGAAGTGGGTAATGGGCTGGCGGATGATGGAGTACAGAGCCAGCAGGATGGGGAAGGGCAGCAGGCTCCACAAGCACCCGGACATGGGGTTGACGCCCTCCTCGGCGTAGAGCTTTTGCATTTCCTCGCTCTGCTTGGCCTGGTTGTTGGCGTATTTCTTCTGGATCTCCTGAAGCCGGCCGGACATGCGGCTCATGCGCATCATGCTCTTCTTGGACTTCATCTGGAAGGGCACCATAATCAGCTTGACCACCAGGGTGAAGAGGATGATGGCCATACCATAGGAATTGGTCAGGTTGTAAAACAGCCGGACCAGCCAGGCGAAGGGGATACAGATAACATATCCGATGGTTGAAAACATAGTTCGTTCCTCTCGTTTTGTTCAGTAGAAAACCGGGGATTCCCCGTCAGGACGGGAAATCCCCCGCCCCCTCTCCCTCGTCCCCCCGCAGGGAAGGGGGAATGCTCAAGGGGGGACGCAAGTCCCCTCTTGAAAAGCGACGGAAGGAATGGCGCGGGCGGAGTCCTCGCCGCCATGCGGCGGGGACGGAACGGAGCGGAATTTCTTCCGCCGCCGGCACGGGGTCATAGCCCCCCTTGTGAAAAGGATTGCATCGGAGAATCCGCTTGAACGCAAGCCAGCTGCCCTTTGCGGCGCCGTACTTCTCCAGCGCCTCCACAGCGTACTGGGAGCAGGTGGGGATATAGTTGCAGCACCGGGGACGGCAGGGGGAGATGCAGCGCTGATAAAACCGCACCAGCCAAATCAAAATCCGCTTCACGGCATGTCCCCCAAAAGGCCCAGCTTCCGGCTCAGGCGGAGGAAGCTGTCGTTCAGCTCCTTCCAGGAGGCGGTGAGCGTCCTGCCCCGGGCCACCAGGATAAGGTCCCAGCCCTGGGAGAGGCGGGGGCTTGAGAGCCGGTAAACCTCCCGCAGGCGGCGGCGGGCCCGGTTGCGGACCACGGCGCCCCCCAGCTTCACGGAGACGGTGACGCCCAGCCGGTTGTGCCCCAGGCGGTTTTTCCGGCAGTAGAGCACCATGCTCCCCGCCACCGCCGACGCGCCTTTACGGTATAAAAGGCGGAACTCGTGATTTTTTTTCAGCGTAACCGCAGACTTCACCGTACATCCCCCCAGGCCGCAGAACCAGTACAAGGGACGGAGGAATCCGAGCAATTCCAGCCGCCCCTGTCAGGACTCGTGTTCAAGTGTCTCCTGCCGCTCAATAAGAGAGGCGGGCGCGGCCCTTGGCGCGGCGGCGGGCCAGGACCT
>JAAWTB010000155.1 GCA_022801815.1 Oscillibacter sp.
AAAATTACGCATTTTTGCCCCTCGGAAGATTATTTTTTTGAAATAGATTTTGTCATATCAATAATTCTTCATACCTTTGCCGTCGCTTTCGGATAGCACAGGGGACCGGAAGGGCGGCCAGCGCCTCCAGCTTTTCGGAGAGGCCGGACGCGGTTCCCTCCGTGGAGGCCATGGTCAGTCTGAACATACGCCCGATGAGGGGAAGCTCCGACAGGGTGGAGAGGGCTTGGGTGATGTGGAAGCGGCACAGGCCGTTCCCGATAGGTTCCGGGGGCAGGGACTTTGGCCCTGCTTCTTTCCGCTCCGCCAGCAGAGCCGCCAGCACTTTGTCCGGGCTTTGGACCATGTGGGCGGGGCCAAACTCGCTTTGATAGGCCAGCTTGGCAAAGTCCCGAGGTTCCATCACGGGGTATTTCCCCCAGTGCTCCCGGGCAACGGCCAGGAAATCCCCCCTCATAGTCCCAGCTCCCGTGCCGCCAGCTCTGCCGCCTGGCAGAGGTATTCCTCCAGACGGCGTTCCTCCACCCCCGCCACGTACACGCCGCAGGAGGAGGAGGGAATCAGAATCTTCACCGCCTCGGACCCGGAGACGGCGGCGGCCATGGCGGGGGACACCTCCCCCAGGATGCCGTTGGCCAGCGCCACGCCGATGGGGCCTAAAATCACGTCCGCCCGGGCGGCGTTGTACACTACAGCGTTCTCCCCCGTGGCCCCTTGAAGGGCCCCGGCCTTCAGCATGGCGGAGGTAGCCATGACGTTAGTTCCCACGCAGAGGAGGCGGCAGTCCTCGCTCAGCCGGGGTTTCAGCAGCTTCACCAGCTGGCTTCCCACGCCGCCGCCCTGACCGTCCAGAATTAAAATTGTACGGCGCATGCCCTCACCTCCCGAAGAGCTTCGCCGCCTTGACCATGTTCTCCATGATGGGCACGCCGAAGGGACAGCGTTTCTCGCAGGCTCCGCACCGGACGCACTCCCCGGCCCCATGGGGCAGGGCGGCGTAGTGTTCCCGGACGGTCTCGGGCAGACCCCCCTGGGCCAGGGAGAGGTTCAAAAACTTGGTGACGTCCGCCACGGCGATGCCCTGGGGGCAGGGGGCGCAGTGGCCGCAGTACATGCAGTGGCCCTTCCAGCTGATTTTGGGCAGAGCCGCCAGGGCGGCGGCGTAATCCCGGTCCTCCGGCCGGGCCTGCTCAAAGGCGATGCTGTCCTTCAAATCCTCCAGGCTCCGGGCCCCGGACATGACACAGGCTACGCCGGGACGGTCCAGGGCGTACTGGAGGCACTGGAAGGCCGTCAGGGCCTTCCCCGCCGGGGAGAGGGAGGGACTGAGCAGGTCCCCGCCGCCGAAGGCTTTCATCACCGTAATGCCCACCCCCAGACGCTGGCAGGTCTCGTAGAGAGCCTGACGTTCCGGGTCCATGTTCAGCAGGGGAGCGGCGTAGTTCTTGGGAGCCCAAAGCTCCTCCACGTCCTCAGAGGCGGGCTGGAGGTCATAGCAGGGGTTGACGCTGAACATCAGCACATCGATGAGGCCGGAGTTTACCGCCGCCAGGGACACCTGGGGATTGTGGCTGGAAAGGCCAATGCAGCCGATGGTTCCCGCCTCCTTCAATTCCCGGGCGTAGGCCATGACGGGGCCGTTTTTTACCGCCTCCCAATCCGCCAGGGAGTCTACATAGTGGATCATGCCGATTTCCGCGTGGTCCGTCTCCAGCCGCCGGAGCTGGTCCTGGAAACCCTCCCGAACCTCAGCGATGTCCCGGGTTCGTTTATACTGCCCGTCTTTCCAGACGGCGCACAGGTGGGTCTGGAGGACGAACTTCTCCCGCCGTCCCCGGAGGGCCTGGCCCAGGCTGGACCGGAATTCCGGGTTGGGTGCGTAGAGGTCGATGCAGTTCACCCCTGCCGCCTGGCATACATCCAGCCATTCGCCGACCTGCCGGGGGGACTTTTCCAAAAACCCCTCGCAGCCCACGCCGATCTCGCTCACCCGGATACCGGTGCGGCCCAATGTACGGTATTGCATAAGATACTCCTCCTTGCTTTCAAAAGCGTTTTGTCCGTCCTCCAGCATACCACGTGGAGTCCGCTCCATGTCAAGGGCTTTTTGCGTTTTCCGCCTTGTCCTTTCCCTTCCCGGGAACATATCCCGCCGCTGCGGCGCATAGGATGGACCAACAAGAGGCAGGGAGTGAGGATGTTTTGAAGGGAAACATGGAGGAGCGGGCGGAGCGCCTGGCTCTTTACATTATAGAAAACCGGTCCACGGTCCGGGCCGCCGCCCAGAGGTTCGGCATCAGCAAGTCAACGGTACATAAGGACATCTCCGAGCGGCTGCCCCTGTTCAACCGTCCGCTGTACCTGCAAGTAAAGGAAGTGCTGGACGTGAACAAGGCCCAGCGGCACATCCGGGGCGGCATTGCCACCCGCAAAAAATACCGCGGCAGCTGACGCTGCGGAAGGAAGGAGGGACTTTTATGGCAAATCGTCAACGCGGCCGGACCCCCTCCGACAGCCGGAATCCATCCGGCGGCCGGAGGTCCCGGACCGTGCCCGTCTCCCGATCCCCGGGCCGGGAGGCCCCATTACCCGGGACGCCCATTTACACGGAGCCTGAGGTCCGCCGCTGGCCCCACCCTCTGGAGGAACCGATCCCCCCCCAGGAGCCCGCCATGCACTATATCCGCTGCGCCCTGTCCTACCAAAACCAGCTTCTGGCGGACATCAAGGCGCTGCTGGAGCAGCTGGCGGTATCCGCCCCGGCGGCGGAAAACACGGCGGAGACGGAAAAGGATGGCGAGAATTTGTCTAAGTTGTAAACTTTCTGAAAATATTTTAAATCCCTTGTAAGAAATGACAGAAACCGCGAGATTCCGGCAGAAAAAATAGCGGCGATGCCGCTATTTTTTCTCTTGTCTTTTTCCGGGGACCGCTTTATAATGAAGCAAACATCCCCGTTCCGCCTTTGGACGGGCCTTTTTCCCGCGCTTACTTTTGATGATACGCGCCCATGCGGTGGGCGCACAGGAGGTTCCCATGGCATCCAGACTTCGCCGCAAAAAGCGCAGCCCCTGGGCGGTTACGCTTCTGTTGCTGTTCATCCTCATCGGCTTGTGTTACGCCGTGGTCCGGGTCTACTTCCGGGCCCCGGACCAAAAGACCGGCGATTCTGTCATGATTCAGCGGGTGAGCAACCCCGTTGTGAACCAGGACCTCTCCGCCGAGGAGGCGGAGGCCCTCCGCTCCCATTACGAGCGCAAGCCCGGCTTCTGGACCATTCTGGTTTCCGGGGCGGACGATGAAAACGGCGGTACGGACACCAACATCCTGGTGGCCGTGGACACGGAAAACGGCTATGTCTTCGGCGCCAGCATTGCCCGGGACACCAAAGCCCGAATCAACGAAAAAAACCACAAGATTAACTTCGCCTACAACGCCGGGGGTATGGAGCTGCTGGCTCAGACGGTCTCGGACCAGCTGGGCATCCCGGTGGACTATACGGTGCTGGTGGATCTCCGGGCCTTCCAGGCTCTGGTAGACGCCATTGGCGGCGTGGACTTTTACATCCCGGTGGATATGAACTACGAGGACCCCTACCAAAACCTCTCCATCCACTTCTCCAAGGGCATGCGGCACCTGAACGGGGCGGAGGCATTGAAGGTGGTCCGCTGCCGGAACGGCTACGCCTCCCAGGACATCG
>JAAWTB010000156.1 GCA_022801815.1 Oscillibacter sp.
CTTGTGGGGGTTCCGGGCGGCGTAGGCGGCCTCGGACTCCCGGCAGACAGCTTCAAACGAGCGGGCCTTCCGCCCCGTGGTCAAGGGGGCAGACGCATCCGCAAAAAAGCTAGTGGGCTTTGTTACCTTTTCTTCGCTCCACCACGGGGCTTTATCCTTCCGCTGTTTCCGCCTGTGAGGATTCCGGGCGGTGTAAGCGGCTTCCGACTCCGCACAAACCCGCTCGAAATCGCATGATACACGCCGCTGGGCCTCCATCTCATCGGGGGCCATCTGATACATTGTAAGCAGTTCCTGTAGGCTGGGCCCGGCCCCTGGTGCGTCGGGGATGGGCCGGGAGCGGTGGGCGGCAAGCCGCTCCATCAGCTCCACCGCCCGGTCCATTTTTGCCGAAACCTCCACATCCCGGCACACCCGCATAAAGCGGGCCACGGCGTCCCTGTGCCGCCTCTCCCGACCCTTATCGCTGGACCCTACGGCAGAGCCGCCAGCAGGGATAACGGCGAACTGGGGCCCGTCAGCAGCACACCGGTTTCTTTTACCCATGGTGCCCACTACATCGGTGGTAAACAGAGAAAAACTTTTGTTCTTTTCTATCATATCTTGATGTTCCTCCAATCATAATCACACACTGGGCAGCTCCGGCCCCTGCGCTCTGGCGTTTACCCACTCCAGCAGGAGCGTGCGGGGGATGCGGTGAATGCTCCCAATCTTCACGCAGGGGAAGCCCTCTATGTGCGTCCAGTTATAGCAGGTGTTTTCACTGATTTTCAGCAGTGCAGCGGCTTCCTTCACCGTCAGAATTTCATCTTCCATCAGCGGTTCCACCCTTAACAGGCTTATACCGGGTGACTGTGTACGCTTCTGCAATCCGGTGATCCGCCTTGATAGGCAGCGCGGAAAAGAACGCCTGCGCGGCCTCCAGTGTGTCAAAGCGGCGGTCCGGCCAGGTGGTCCACGCCGTATCCCAGTGGTGGGCCTTGCTCTGAATCACGTAGTAGCTCATAGACTCACCCCCTGCGGCCAGACGGCCAGGAGTGCGGCCCTGAGTGTGCTGTAGGCCGTTCCACGGTAATACCAAAGCCCTTTGTGATATCTCATATGTACCTCCATTTCTCCGCCCGCTCGCGGCTGGGTCCTTACTTCCGCTCCGGGGCGCTGTCGCAGGTCAGACGGGCGGTCAGGAATGCCATACCCTCGGTAAAGGACAGGAACTTTTCCTTTTCCACCTCCGTCAGGAGCGGCACCAGCTTCCCGCAGGTCTCCATGATCTTTTTCTCCTGTTCGGACATTTCGGTTCACCTCCAATTCTTCAATGACGATATTATATACTTCTATAGCGTCATTGTCAAGCGATCATCCTTCTATGACGGATTTCCTTGACAATGAAGTATCTTTGCAGTAAAATTATCTTGCCAAGTGTGGCAGACATACACCCGAAAAAAATACCCTGTATACACTGTAACCCACTATGGCCGCAAATGGTAACAGTTGTAGACAGTGGGTCAGAGTGGGAAAAGGCGTTTTTTTTTCATACACTGTATGCCACACGGGAAAGGAGGTGATACCATGAACACACGTATAAAAAAACTGCGCAAGGCTCTGGACCTTACGCAGCAGGCTTTTGCTTTAAGAATTGGGACTTCTGCGAATGTGCTTACGAATTATGAAACCGGGCGCCGCAATCCGTCCAGCTCCGTAATCAACAACATCTGCAAGGAGTTCCGGGTCAATGAGGACTGGTTGAGGACCGGGGCCGGGGAGATGTTCCGGGAGATATCCCGCGACGATGAAATAACCGCCTTTGTCAACGACGTACTGAGCGGGGAGTCTGAGGACTTCAAGCGACGGTTTATCGCAGCCCTGTCCCGCCTGAGCGCGGAGGGCTGGGCCGCGCTGGAGCAGCTGGTGGAAGACACGGCCCTCAGAAAGGACGCAGAGACGCCCGTCCCGCCTGGGTACAGCAGCCGGGCGGAGCTGGAGGCGGAAGCGGATGAGTTTGCGGCAATGGCGCGGGAGCAATTTCTTTCCGAGAAGATACCGGGATATCAAGCGCCCTCTGCGAGCGGGTCAGACGATTCCGGCGGCGTGGCTTGAGGGGTCGTTTTTAACTCGGCTCCCTTTGACCAGGCTCCGATGCACGGCCAACGGACCAAATCCGCAGACAGTTTGCGGATATGAACAGACCGAAAACAGAAAAGACCGCCCCCCGGCGTAGCAGCACCGGGAGAGCGGAGAAAGGGCAGCAAGGGTTTAGAAGCTCCTAACTGCCCTTTCATTCTAGCAGGAATGGGAGGAAAAAGCAATGAAAAAATCAGCGAAAGGCACGGGTACAATCCGCAAGAAAACCGTCACCCGCTCGGGGAAGGAATACACCTATTGGGAGGCCCGTATCACTACAGGCCGGGACCCCGGCACCGGCAAGCAGATTCAGCGCTCCTTTACCGGCAAGACCCAAAAGGAGGTCCGGGAGAAGATGCAAGCGGCGGCGGTGGCCGTCAATGAGGGGACCTATACCGCTCCGCAGCGGATGACGGTAGGGCAATGGCTGGACGTGTGGGCGTCTGACTACCTGGGCGCGGTCAAGCCCTCCACCGTCCGCAACTACCGGGACCTGATCCGGCTGCACATCAAGCCCGCCCTGGGCGCGGTTCGGCTCCAGGACATGCACGCCCACACGGTCCAGAATTTCATCAACGGCATAGACCGCGCCCCGGCTACTGTGCGGCTGATTTGTGGCGTACTGGGCACAGCGCTGGAAAAGGCTATGGAGCTGGACTACATCCGGCAAAACCCGGTCAAACAATGCACGCTTCCCCGGAAGGAGCAAAAAGAGATACACCCGCTTGATGATGGAGAACTTGCCGCGCTGCTGGCAGCGGCACAGGGCGGAGAACTGGAGTACTTTATCACCGTGGCACTCTTCACAGGCATGCGTATGTCTGAGCTGTTGGGCCTCACATGGGATTGCGTGGACTACAATAGCGGCACCATCACCGTCAATAAACAGCTTGCGCCCCCAGCCCAGAGAAAAACCGGGGAGATGTTCACCACACCCAAAAGCCACAAGCCCCGGACCGTGGCGGCAGCTCCGTCGGTGCTGGCCGCATTGAAAGCCCAGCGGCGGCGGCAGATTGAACACCAGCTCAGGGCCGGGCCCATGTGGGACAACGCCCACAACCTGATTTTCACCAATGAAAGCGGCGGGCTTATCCCCCAGCGGGACCTTGAGCGGCGTTTCCGGTCTGTAGCAGACTCCGCAGGCCTGGAGGGTATGCGCTTCCACGACTGCCGCCATACCTTCGCCGTGAACGCCCTCCGAGCGGGAGACGATGTAAAGACGGTTCAGGGCAATCTAGGCCACGCCACCGCCGCCTTTACCCTCGACCGCTACGGCCATTTTACCGAGACGATGCAGCAGGCCAGCGCGGCCCATATGGAGGGCTTCATCAAGAATGTTTTGAATCTGTAAAGGGAAAATATAAGGGAAAACAGGGCCGCAGGGGACGCTTAAAACCCCTGCGGCCCTTGATATTACAGGGTTTTAGCGGTTTATTGGCCTACAAGATGAAGCTGGAGGCCATCAAGCGGCGCGGAGCAAGGACGGATTTAACTTCGCCGAATAATTCGGCGAAGTTAAGAAGCGATGATGAAATCGGC
>JAAWTB010000187.1 GCA_022801815.1 Oscillibacter sp.
TAAACCTTGATGGCAAGCCGGATGAGGCGAAAGTCTCACGTCCGGTTTAGAGCGGGGGAAAATCCGGAGATAACATCAAAGGATTACCTATCGCTATAGCGTATCAGAGACGAACATGGAAACTATGTGTTTGATGCTGTTGCCACTACCGACTGGGGCAAACCGGAAACTTTGGAACTGTGGCGGGAACAATGGGCCAATATGGTAAACGCAAAATTTGAGCAGAAGGGCTTGTCTTGCCGTATCGACCACCGTTCTTATGAAGATCAAGCACTGGATATTCTGCCTACCGTTCATGAAGGACCTGTGGTACGCCAGATGGAGCAAAAAGGCATCCGTACCGAAAAAGGTGAATTGAACCGCTGGATCAAGGCAACCAATCGTATTTTGAAAAGTCTCAGACATCGGATTGCTGACTTAAAGCTGTGGATCGAGGTACTTCGGGAGGAGTTGAGAACACAGCAAACCAGTCAGGATTTGGTTCGGTTGATTCAGGATTACTATGGCGAACGCAACCGAGGTACTCTTCATCTTCCCGCCTACGCCAGACAAAAGGCTCGTGTCGGGAATTTAAAACGGTTGAATGAAACCGTGAATTATTTATCCGAATACAAATTGTTTACCGTAGAAGATCTCCGCAAGAAGATGGAGCAAATGGAGGATGCTCGCCACATTTTGCAAGAGGGCACTAGAGAAAAACAGGAGCGGATTAAAGCTCTGAAAGAATTGCTGCGCCATGCAGAAGCTTACGAGGAGCTAAAACCCCTTCAGGAAAAACTAAATACTTTCAAATTCAAAAAACGTCGGGAGCAGTTCAAGCAAGAGCATGAAAGTGACTTCCGGCGTTTTTATTTGGCCAAACGCAAGCTCAAAGCAGCTGTGCCTGATGCCGAACCACCGGTAGATGCTTGGAAGAATGAAATAAGTCAATTGGAACAGGAATACCGCCAGCAATCAGCACAGGCCAGCCTGCTTTGGAAAGAGAGTAAGAAACTACGGGAATTGCAGGTTCTGGTAGATGAAGTGCTGTGCAAACAAGGACAGCATGAACGAGAACAGCAGCATTCGGATCGTCATAAGGACAAACAGGAGGAGCGCCTATGGTAAATGCTGATTTTGAGAGGTGCACCGACTTTTTGGCCAGAATGATTGAAAAATATGGCGGAGAGTTGGATCTTCCCAAAACAGAAGAAAATGATATGAATGATACAACAAAACAAGGTACACAGGGGTCATCAGGTATGAATCCCAAAAAGTTTCCAACAAGTTCATTGACTGCGAACAAGACAGCATGATAAAATAAAGTTGGGGCAAAGAATAACACGTTTTAGTAATTCATAAAACCAAAATATTGTGTCACTGACAGTGGCACAATTTACATAACTATGCAGGATGAAGGCAACGTAAAATGAAGAAAAAGGAGTGTTATATCTATACGAGAGTTTCTACTTCCATACAGGTAGATGGATACAGTCTGGATGCTCAGAAAGATAAACTTCGCAAGTATGCAGACTTTCAGGACATGGTAATTGTCGGTGAATACTCTGATGAAGGAAAATCAGGAAAAAGTGTAGAGGGACGTCCTGAATTTTTGCAAATGCTGCGGGACATCGAAGAAGGAAAAGATCAAGTTTCTTTCGTGCTGGTATTCAAGTTATCCCGTTTTGGCCGTAATGCCGCTGATGTATTGACCTCCCTGCAAAAGATGCAGGACTTTGGCGTAAACCTGATCTGCGTGGAAGATGGGATCGACAGCTCCAAGGACAGCGGAAAACTGATGATCTCGGTTCTTTCTGCTGTTGCCGAAATTGAACGAGAGAATATTCTGGTGCAGACCATGGAAGGCCGTCGTCAAAAAGCACGTGAAGGAAAATGGAACGGCGGTTTTGCCCCTTACGGTTATAAACTGGTAGACGGCGAACTGGAAATCGCAGAAGATGAAGCAGAGATCATCCGTCTGATTTTCGACAAATACATCAACACGACCATGGGTGTCAACGGAATTGCTGCATGGCTGAACCAGCAGGGATACCAAAAGAAAAAACGTCAGAATAATACGCTAAATGCGTTTGCAGCCTCATTCATCAAGGGTGTTTTGGATAACCCGGTCTATTGCGGAAAACTGGCTTATGGCAGACGGAAGAATGAGAAGATACCCGGCAAGCGCAATGCTTACCATATCGTCAAGCAGGACTCCTATATGCTGTACGATGGTATCCATGAAGCGATTGTGTCAGAGGAAATCTGGAATACTGCACACGAAAGACGATTAAGAACTGGAGTAAAGAGAGAAAAGACCTACAGCCTGGAGCACGAACATCTTCTTTCTGGTATTCTCTGTTGCCCCATTTGTGGCGCTGGTATGTATGGTAATGTCAACCGTAAGAAGAAAAAGGACGGCTCCCGATACAAAGACTATTTCTACTACACCTGCAAACATCGCCGCTCTGTTGATGGGCATGTCTGCACATATAAAAAGCAATGGGGCGAAGATAAGGTCAATGCAGCGGTGGCAGAAGTCATCAAAAAGCTGGTACAAAATCCGAAATTTGAAGCGGCTATTCGGCAGAAAATCAACACCCGTATTGATACCGGAGAGTTGGAACAGGAAATCGAAAACCTCCGCAAGCAGCTTTGGCAGGTATTAGGGGCCAAAAACAAACTGGCGCAGCAGATGGATAGTCTGGATGTGACAGACCGCTACTATGACCGGAAGTATCAGGATATGCAGGATCGTCTGGACCATTTTTATGACCAGATCGACGAGATTGAAGATTCTATCGCTCAGGTGGAAGTGCGGATTCAAAACATTCGCCAGCAAAAGCTAGGTAGTGACAACGTGTATCAATATCTGCTATACTTTGATAAGCTGTATGACAAATTTACAGATGCTGAAAAGAAAGAGTTTCTGAGCAGCTTCGTGGAACGTGTTGATATTTATTATGAGGATGAACTGCCGGATGGACGATTTTTGAGGCATATCAAATTCAAGTTCCCAGTGTTCTACAACGGTCAGGAGATCGACGAAATGAGTTGGGACAAAGAAAATATAGTCGAGACGGTTGTTCTGCTGCAAAGGGAAAAACGGTAGAAATCCTGCGTTTCCAACACTTTGCCCGTCATGCGGCGTTCGCCGCCAAGGGCGGGAAGCTGCGTTCCTGAATCGTACATGGGCGGATGTGGCAGCGGCAGATCTGTTCCCGCATAAATGCGCAAAATCGCCGTTTTTATACCCTGCCCGGAAACCGGGGTCCTCCCTCCGGAAAGGAGTATGCATTTCGCATAGAGCGGCGCTTTTGGTGAAAACGACGAAGAGGGGGCAAAAATTTCTTGTTGACAAACCGGTGAAAATCCTGTATCTTATACCCCAACAGCAAAACAACGAAACGCGATGACAGGGAGAAAGTCCTTTTCCGTATGCTTCAGAGAGCCGCCGGTTGCTGCGAGGCGGCGCGGAGGGGAAGGATGTCACTGGCCCTCGAGCGGCTCCGCTGAGACTGCGGTTTAGGCGGAGACGGCTGGCCTCGTTATTGGCCGAAGCCTTGTTTGAGGCTGTGAGGGCCGTCGGGCAACCAGCGGCTAAACCAGGGTGGTACCGCGTGTTGATTGACACGCCCCTGACTCGAAGGAGTCAGGGGCGTTTTCTTGTCCCCTG
>JAAWTB010000157.1 GCA_022801815.1 Oscillibacter sp.
GTCCGCGCCGATGGCCACCTCCACCACGTCGTAGAAGCCCAGCACCTTCATGGCGGCGTGGAGCTTGGCGGGGGTGGCGTCCTTGCCGAACTGGCCCACAAAGGCCGGAGCCACGCAGGCGACCACCTTCTCATTGTTCTGCAGGGCCTGGCAGACCTGATAGATCTGGCTCTTGTCGGCGATGGCGCCGAAGGGGCAGTTCACCAGGCACATGCCGCAGGAGACGCACTTGTCATAGTCGATTTTCGCCCGGCCCAGCTCGTCGGACTTGATGGCGTCCATGCCGCAGGCGGCGGCGCAGGGACGCTCGATTTTGGAAATGGCCCGGTAGGGGCACTGGTTGAAGCATTTTCCGCACTTGATGCACTTTTCCTGATCAATGTGGCAGTGCTTGTCCTTGTCCCTGTAGATGGCGTCCTTTGGGCAGACGTTCATGCAGGGGTGGGAGATGCAGCCCTGGCAGTTGTCTGTAATGCGCAGCTGCTTGGGGGGGCAGGCATTGCAGGCGAAGGGGATGATGTTCACCAGGGGATTTTGGAAGTGCTTCTGGGACTTCTCCGCCCACTGGAGATCTTCGCTGACGGGAGTGGTCTCCCCGGCGTAGCGGATGTTCAGACCCAGGGCCAGCCGGACACGCTCCTGGACGATGGCCCGCTCTAAAAAGACGTCGTGGCGGTGCTTGGCCACGTCCCCCTGGATCATCTTCAGGGGAATCTGATCCAGAAGGCGGGGATCCCCGCCCTCCAGGGCCAGCTTGGCCACCTCTTTGAATACGGTGCGGCGAATGTCGTCCACCGCGCTGTGTACACCTCTCATAGCAGTCTCCTCCTATTTTTCAGGCGGCGCGCCCCGCCCGATAATTGTGAAATAAGTAACCAATGGTCCAAGCCTATTATAGCGAACGTCCCGTCACATTGCAAGAGGTTCTTGCTGGCAGGCAACCGATTAGACCTTGTTTGAAAATTGGCAAAACGCCCCAACGGCGGATCTTTTTCCGCCGCTCTGCGTTAAATTTTCTTGCCGGGCGACAGCCCGCCTGCGAAAATTTGCCTTGATTGGCGAAGAAATCTCTCGCCGTTGGGCATTCCGCCAATTTTCAAACAAGCCTTAAGCGGCACAAAAAAATAAAGGGAAAATTGTGGGAGAAATAAAAAAATCCGGCGGACGGGAAGGGTCCCGCCGCCGGCTGCAAAGAGGGAAAAGAAACAGAAAGAGAGGAAATCGTGTCTCCTCCGAGGAGGATGGTATCAGCATACCCGGAAAATTTGAAATCAATCTGGATTTTTTATAAATAAATTGTGAACCTTGGGGCAAATCCTTTCAGTCCCCTTTCAGCTTGGAGCTGTAAAATTGACAAGTCCGGGTTCCATGGGATATAATCGAAGGGAAATTTCCCGGCGGGTCCCGCCGCCGGCTTAAAACAGGAGGACCGTTCATGACCTGGAAAGAGAGACGAACCGTTACCATTCTGCTGAGCGTTGCCGGGGCGCTGTTTCTGGCCCTGCTCATTGTCTTCGGCATGATTTACCGGGAGGGGCGGGAGGAGGCCCTGGCGGGAAAAGAGGCGGAGGCGGCCGGATTTTCCGGCGGCGCCGTCCTCTCGGACCCCGGGGCCTATACGGCCCTGCGCTATTACAACGGCTCCGTCACCCTCTCCTTTGCCCTGGATGAGAAGGGGGAGTGGGTCTGGGCCGACGGGCCGGATTTCCCGCTGGACGGCGGGACGGTGGCCTCTATTTTGGAGGTCCTGGCGGCCTTGAAGTTCCAGCAGGTCCTGCCCGCCGGAGAGAGCAAGGCGGAGTACGGCCTGGACACGCCGTCCGCCACCCTCGCCGCCACGGCGGGAACGGGGGAGCAGACCCTGGCCTTCGGCAAGGCCACCACCGACGGGGACAGTTACTACATGATGATGAACGGGGATGAGTCCACGGTGTATATCGTGGCCGATACCCTGGTAAAGCTGATGCAGACCCCCATCTACGACATGTGCCTCCTGCCGGAGCTGCCGGATCTCAGTGAGAGGAACTTGCGGGCCATCACCATTCAGGGTCCCGTACCGGCTTCGGAGTCCGCTGAGGAGAACGGCGAGGACGAGGGGGAAGGCGATCCCGAGGGACTGGCGGAGGAGCCGGAGCGGCCCGCCGTCACCCTGAATGCCCGCCGGTCCGGTGGAGAGGACCAGCCCGCGCTGTGGTTTGAGGGCAGCGACAACGTCACCGCCAGCGCCTTGCTTCAGGACTTGCTGTACGATCTGCGGACCATGTCCATGGCGAAATGCGTGGACTACTTTCCCAGTGAGGATGCGGCGGAAATCTGCGGCTTTCAAAGCGCCGACGCCATTTTGAAGGTGGAGTACGCCGCCAATGGGGCGGAGCAGACCTTCACCCTGACCGTGGGGGCCCGGATGCCCGACGAGTCCGGCCGCTATGTCCGGCTGGAAGAGGACGGGGCCATCTACGCCCTGTCCACAGACAGCATTGACGCCGTGATGACCATTTCCGTGGCCGGAATGCGGGGAACGGCCCAGGAGGCCGCCCCGGCGGAGAACCAGGGGGAGGGCCAAGAGTAAGGAGGAACGCCCATGCGGGTGCTGGTAATTGAGGACGAGGTAAGGCTTGCCGCCACGCTTCAGGATCTGCTGGAGCTCAGCGGCTATGCCGCCGACGTGCGCCACGACGGGGAGACCGGCCTGGACGATGCCCTGACGGGCATTTACGATGTGATTTTGCTGGACGTGATGCTGCCCAAGCTGGACGGCTTCACGGTGCTCCGCCGTCTCCGGGAGGCGGGGAACGCCGTGCCGGTGCTGATGCTTACCGCCCGGTCGGAGGTAGCCGATAAGGTGGAGGGCCTGGACCGGGGGGCGGATTACTACCTGACCAAGCCCTTCGACCCCAAGGAGCTGCTGGCCTGCGTCCGGGCCCTGACCCGGCGGCAGCCGGAGCTGCGGAACCCGGAGGCCCTGGAGTTCGGCGGCGTGAGGCTGGACAAGAGCAGCTTCACCCTCTCCTGCGGCCAGCGGTCCGTCCGCCTCAGCCGGAAGGAGTTTGACATCTGCGAGCTTTTGATGCTGAACCGAAACCTGGTGCTGACCAAGGAGTCCCTGCTGGTGAAAATCTGGGGCTATGAGTCCGACGCGGAGGACAACAACGTGGAGGTTTACATCTCCTTCCTTCGCAAAAAGCTGGCCCATATCCACGCCAAGGTCCGCATCCGCACCATCCGCATGGTGGGGTACTGCCTGGAAGAGGACGGATGAAACGGGCGTTTCGTCAACTGTGAGTTACGCCTATCTTATCCACCGTTCTATGGCGGTTTTACACAATTTCCACAAACTTATCCACAAGGGGTATGGGAGTCATGATTCGAAAGCTGCGGCTGAAATTTGTGGCCGTCTGCATGGCCATGGTCACCGCCGTGCTGGCGGCGGTGTGCCTCGCCATTTTCGCGGCCCTTCAGGGAAATGTGGAGGATTTGAGCCGCCAAGTGCTCCACCGGGTCATCCAGCTCACGGCATCGCCCGCCGTGACGCGCCGCACGCGCGTGGATTCATAGCCGTTGTAAACCGTATTGCGGCTTCCGGGCAGGTTG
>JAAWTB010000158.1 GCA_022801815.1 Oscillibacter sp.
CCCCCCAGCTGCCTGGTCAGCGAGGGCTTCGGCGAGTGGCGGCCTGTTGAGCGGAACGACACATCCGAAAACCGGGCGAAAAACCGCCGGGTGGAAATGATTATCAGCGGTCGGGACATTGAAGCCGAGCTGGCGGAACAGGGCGGTATTCAGCAGTATATCGTCATGACGTCCTGATGGACGTGCGGCGGCCTTTGGCCGGAATCCAGGTAGAATAGGGGGGATGACATGGCAGACGTATTGTCACAGGCGCAGATTGACGCCTTGCTGAACGCGGTTCGAAGCGGAGAAAAGGATTCGGAGCCGTCCGCTGAAAAGCAGGAAAAGAAATACCAAAAATACGACTTCAGCAGTCCCCGCAAATTCACCAAAGACCGCATTAAAATGCTCAACGGCATTTTCGACAATTATTCCCGGGTGATCAGCTCCCGGCTGAACGCCCGCCTGCGCTCCACGTGTGAGGTTACGGTGGAGAGCATTGAGGAACAGCACTATTTCGAGTTTTCCAACGCCTTGACAGAGGGCGACGTGCTGGGCATGATCGACGTGGAACTAAAGGGACAGATGCAGGAAACCCAAGCGATGCTCTACATTTCCACCTCCACCGCCCTGAGCATGATGGACCGAATGCTGGGCGGCGAGGGCGCCATGGACGACGAGCTGGAATCAGACTACAGCTACACGGACCTGGAGCTGAAGCTCTTCGAGGAGCTGGCCAGCGACTCCGTAAAGGTGATGGACCGAAGCTGGGAGAACTACGTACCCATCCGCTTTGAGTACAGCCGCACGGAGGTCAACCCCACGCTGAACCAGGTGATTGGCCTGGATGAGACCGTGGTGATTGTGGACTTGAAGCTCATGTTTCCCAATATGTCGGGGCGGATGAGCATCTGCCTCCCGGGGGAGGTTCTGGCCAACGTCTTTGCGGAAATCAGCCGGGAGAGCCCCATACGACGGACAGCGGCGGAAGACAAATCCGACGAGATTTTTGACAAGCTGCGGGATTCTCAGCTGGAGATTATCGCGGAGCTGGCCAGCGCGCAGCTTTCCCTCAGCGACATCTACCACCTGAACGTGGGAGACGTGATCGACCTTGGACAGCCCAAGGAATCCCCCATTTACTTGGAAATCGGCGGCTACCACTGGTTCACCGGAAAGATGGGAACCCATAAGAAAAATATGGCTGTGAAGATAGATGAAGTATGCTATCAGCTTGATGAGCAAAGGAGCGAGTAGACGGAATGGACAAAAAATTGTTTAGCCCGATGGAGATAGACGCCCTCGGGGAAATGATGAATATCAGCCTTGGCTCCTCTGCCACTGCGGTATCCAATCTTTTGGAGCACAGAGTCGATATTACGACGCCAAAGGTTACGTCCATCAAGACGGCGGATTTCGTCCTGGGCAACCTGGAACCCGCCATGGGCATTGAAATTAAGTATGTAGAGGGTCTGGCGGGCAGCAATATCATGCTGCTTAAGCGCAGCGACATCAAGGTCATTGTGGATATCCTCATGGGCGGAGAAACGCCGGACGAGGAGTTTGAGCTGAACGAACTGACCATCAGCGCCGTCTGCGAGGTTATGAACCAGATGATGGGCGCGGCCGCCACGGCCATGAGCGACTTCCTGGGCTACCAAGTGGATATTTCCACGCCCCAGCCCTTTGAGTTGGAGGATCTGGACGCCTTTAAGCAGAACCACCTCCCCGCAGGGGCGGACACCATCGTCATCGTCCGCTTTTCCCTTAAGATTGAGGGAGCTCTGGAGAGCGAGTTCATGAATGTCATGAGCGTGGAGCTGGCCAAGGAGCTGCTGAAAGGCCTGGGCCTGGGCGACGAAGAGGAAGGGGAAGAGCCTTCCGCCCCGGCTCCTGCGCCGGAACCCGCACCGGAACCTGCGGCCTCCTCCGGCGGGAAGATGAGCCAGGAGGAAATTGAGGCCATGCTGGCCGGCATGGGCGGAGGGGCCGAACCCGCTCCCGCCCCTGCGCCGGAGCCCGCGCCCTCCTCCGGCGGGAAGATGAGTCAAGAGGAAATTGAGGCCATGCTGGCCGGCATGGGCGGAGGGGCCGAACCCGCTCCCGCGCCGGAACCCGCGCCCTCCGGAAAGAAGATGAGCCAGGAGGAAATTGAGGCGATGATGGCCGGCATGGGCGGCGGAGCCGCTGCGGCCCCCGCCCCTGCGCCTCAGCCTGTTCCGCAGCCCGCGCCTCAGCCCGCACCTGCGGCGGCTCCGCCTGCCGCCGCCATGGCCCAGCCCGCTTCGGCGGCGGACTTCGGGACCATGATGGCGGCCATGATGACCGCTATGACCACGGCCATGGCCAACAATGCCGCCGCTGCGGCCCCGGCCCCCGCGCCTCAGCCGCCGGAGCCCAAGCTGATCAATACCCGGCCCGCGCCCCTGCGGGAGATGGACCCGGCGGATGTGCTGGGAAAGGAACAGGCCCAGAATCTGGACCTTATTATGGAGGTTCCCCTCCAGGTGACGGTAGAGATTGGCCGGACCCACCGGAAGGTGCAGGACATTCTGGAGTTCTCCAAGGGTTCTTTGGTGGTCCTCGACAAGCTGGCGGGGGACCAGGTGGATCTGTTTGTCAATGGAAAGTGCGTAGCCAAAGGCGATGTGGTGGTGATCGACGACAACTTCGGTGTCCGCATCACAGAAATCGTGCAAGACCCTGTGATTGAGCTGGTAAAGAAATAAGCGGCCGGGCCCCGGAACGCTTTTCAGATAATGCGAACATCTATTTATTATTTGGGTAAGAAGGAAGGAATAAGACAATGGCTAAGAAGATTTTGCTGGTCGACGACGCCGCCTTTATGCGGAAGATGATTAAGGATACCTTGAGCAAGAACGGGTATACGGAGCTGTTTGAGGCGGTAGACGGCGCGGACGCCGTGGAGAAGTTTGGGGAGATCGGCCCGGACCTGGTGATCATGGACATCACCATGCCCAACATGGACGGGCTGGAGGCCCTGAAAGCCATCCGGGCCAAGGACAGCAGCGCCAATGTGGTTATGTGCTCCGCCATGGGTCAGGAGAGCATGGTTATGGACGCGGTGCGCTCCGGCGCAAAGGACTTCATTGTCAAGCCCTTTAAACCCGACCGCGTGTTAAAAACCGTCAGCACCATCCTGGGCAATCCCTGACGGATGCTGGATTCAGGGGGCGGCGCGGCCTTGGCCTCCTTTTTGTGGATGCTGGTCTGCGTCGTCCTGATTATCGGCCTGGCCTATTGGTTTACAAAATACATGGCGGGCCGGGGGGCGCTGGGCGCGTTTTCAGCGGGTCGGCGGATGGAGGTTCTGGACCGGCTGCCACTGGGGCGGGACCAAAGCCTGCTTCTGGTCCGGGCCGGAGGACGGCACCTGCTCCTGGGGGTCGGAACGGCGGGGGTCTCCCTGCTGGCGGAACTCACCGAGGAGGAAGCTGCCGCCTGGAGGCGTCCGGAAACAGAGGACGAGATGCGGCCAGGATTTAAAGACGCATTTCTTACCATTATGAAGCAGAAGGGACGGAGGTGAATCGGAGGTGCCGGAAGGGCTGATCAATGTAAACGGCGAGAA
>JAAWTB010000159.1 GCA_022801815.1 Oscillibacter sp.
ACCCACACCAGCATCGCCCTGCTGGACGCGGTGAAGTCCGTGGGCATCCCCACGGTGGAGGTCCATATCTCCGACCCGGAGAAGCGGGAGGCGTTCCGTCACGTGTCCTATATCCGGGAGGCCTGCGCCGCCAGCATCCGGGGCCGGGGGGTCCAGGGCTATCTGGAGGGGCTGAAGCTCCTGGCGGACCTTTAAAAAAGAGACCCGGCCGTTTCGCGGCCGGGTTTCCTTATGGACGCTTACGCCTTGCAGCCGCAGGGGGAGCAGGGGCCGCAGGGGCCGCCGTCGGCGCAGGAGATGGTGGGTTCCCCCGTGTTCATGCTCACATCATAGCGCACGGGAATGGTGACGCAGACCCGCTGGGTGACGGTAATGGTGCTGGAGGTGCCGCAGGGGTCGGTAACGCAGTTCACCGTGGGCACGCCCTGACAGGCCACCGTCACGGTGCCAAGGCACGCATTGGGGACCAGGGTCACCGGGGCGGTGACGTCCACGCACTGTGTCACGACTTTATTGCAGCCGCTGCCGCACTCGTCCCCCTGGCGGGTGAGAATGGCCTCGTGCTCGTAGGCTTCATTGATACGCAAAACGAATCCCTCGTTTCCTGGAAATTGTACCCGGCGGACCGGGTATCTGTTCCATTCTATGCGCCGGGGCCCTCCGGCGTCCCTCTCCAGCATTTTTAAAATCCCGCTTCCGTTTCGGGACAAGCCGTGTTATACTAATAAAGGTAATAAACAGACAGAGAAAGGCGGTTTCTCCCATGGATAACCATATGGACGCACAGCAGGAACAGAAATTCCATCAGATGACTGAAACCCCCGTCAGCCGCCTGATTTGCCGGCTGGCCCTCCCCTGCGTGATCAGCATGCTGGTCACCTCCTTTTACAACATGGCCGATACCTTTTTCGTGGGCATGCTGAAAAGCAACAGCGCCACCGGGGCGGTGGGGGTGGTTTTCTCCCTGATGGCCATTATCCAGGCGGTGGGCTTCTTCTTCGGCCACGGCAGCGGCAACTTCATCTCCCGGGAGCTGGGGAAGCAGAACTACGAAGAGGCCAGCAACATGGCCGCCACCGGCTTCTTCGCCGCCTTGGCGGCGGGGACGCTGATCTGCGTCCTGGGCCAGCTCTTCCTGGAGCCCCTGGCTATGCTCCTGGGCTCCACCGCCACCATCCTGCCCTATACCAAGGCCTATCTCCAGGTCATCCTCTTCGGCGCCCCCTGGATGACCTCCTCCCTGGTGCTGAACAACCAGCTGCGCTATCAGGGCAGCGCGGCCTATGCCATGGTGGGGATTACCAGCGGGGCGGTATTAAACATCGCCCTGGACCCCCTTTTGATTTTCACCTTCCGCCTGGGCGTGGCCGGGGCCGCCTGGGCCACCATCGTCAGTCAGTTTGTCAGCTTCTGCCTTCTCCTGGCGGGCTGCGCCAGGGGCGGCAACCTCCATATCCACATCTCCCGCGTCCAGCGCAAGCTCCCTTACTACATCCAAATCGTCCGGGGGGGCCTGCCCTCCCTGGCCCGGCAGGGCCTGGCCAGCGTAGCCGCCATCTGCCTGAACCGGGCCGCCGGACCTTACGGCGACGCGGCCATCGCCGCCATGGGCGTGGTCCAGCGCATCATGATGTTCGGCGGGTCCGCCATGATCGGCTTCGGCCAGGGCTTCCAGCCCGTCTGCGGCTTCAACTACGGCGCGAAACTCTACCACCGGGTTAAGGAGGGGTTTTGGTTCTGCGTAAAATCCTCCACGCTCTTTTTGGCGGCTGTCGCCGCCGCAGGGGCCTTCTTCGCCCCCCAGCTCATCGCCCTGTTTCGGGACGACCCGGAGGTCATTGAAATCGGAACCAAGGCCCTGCGGTTCCAGTGCGCGACGCTGTGCCTCTCAGGCTGGATCGTCATGACCAACATGATGCTCCAAACCATCGGCAAGACCGCCGGGGCCACCCTCATCGCCATGTCCCGCCAGGGCATCTTCTTCATCCCCCTGGTCTATATCCTGTCCCACACCCTGGGCCTCACCGGGGTGGAGGCGGCCCAGGCGGCGGCGGATGTGCTGACGCTCCTCTGCGCCGTGCCCATCCAGCTCCGGGCCCTGGGGGAGCTGGACGTCCTGGAGCAGGGCGGAACATAACCCCCGGCGCTGCCGGAAGGCAAAAAAACCGGCGGACCCATCCGCCGGTTTTTCTCTTACGAAAGAGGCTCCTGGCTGAACATCACCGTCAAAGCATACACATGCTCATAGCCCAGCTTCTCATACTCCTCCGGCTGGAAAAAGTACTCCGGGTCGTAGGACAAGACCTGGTTCTTCGTCGTGTTGATCTGGATGGCCAGGGGAATCTCCTGCCCATAGACGATCTCCGTCCGGTTGGAAAGGAAGGATGTTGTCCGGCCCATGCCCTCGGGATCGTCGATCTCCTCCGAAGAGCCGTACTTCACCGCCGTGAAATCCTTCCCAAACTGCACAGCCTCCCGATACTCGCCCCGGAGGTCCTCAAAGCCGAAGGCCATGCGGCCCTTCTGCTCTCCCTCTTTCAGGGTCGTGCCCCCGCCGCCGGTGACGAGCTCCCATTTGCCGTCCTCCAGCACATAGGTGTTGACGCGGACGGTTTTCGCCGTTCCATCCAGCACCACGTCAAAAAGGTGCTGGTCCGTGTCCGCCCCCAGGAGCTTGGCAACGGCTTCCTCCTCCTCGTTCAGCTCCGCGGGCTCAATGTACATAACCGGAGCCGCCCCGGGGGAGCACCCCGCCAGCAGGACCAGCAAAACCAGAAGCGCAAATACGTTCTTCATCGGATGTTCCCTCCCCGCAATTCTGCGTTGCCGTCGCTCCGGCCCGGTTTTCCACCAGACAGCCAGAGCGAGCGAAAGTTCTTTTGGTAACTTTTACCCTTCGGCTATACGGGGATTCTAAGCGGCAGAGCCGCAAAGAATCCCCATATCTTTCAAGAAAAGTTACTCTCCCCACTGGACGTCCACCACCGTCCCGTTCTGGAACTCCACGGTCTCGCTCTTCATGATATAGTCCGTTTTCCCGATGCGAACCTCCTGCTCCCCGACCTTCGTGGTCATAACCTCCTCCTTGGGCACCGTGGCGGTGCAGGTAAAATAGAGGTTCACATGGTCCGGGTCCTCGTGCCACTGCCCGTCGGGCCCCAGTTCCAGCCAGGGGGTGGCCTCCACGGACTCGATACGCCCGTTCAGCCGGGCCCCGGAGGCCATCAGCGGGGAGGGAAGGTTTTCCTTGGAATTCTCATACAGCTCCGCGGCCACGTTCTGCACCCGCACCACGTAGGTAATCTTCATGGTGGGCACCTCAATGGTCCCGCCCCGGTTCAGGACGCGCACGGCGGCGTAAAGGACTACCGCCAGAATCAAAGCCACGGCGATGATGTCGATGATGTTGAATTTCCCAATCTTGAATGATTTCTTTTGTTCCATGCCAGACCTCCGCGGCGGGCCCCGGGCCCGCCTTCTTTCAGATTGATGGAGCCTTTGGTAGACAAGGCCCGGAAAATATTATATAATACCTTTCACA
>JAAWTB010000160.1 GCA_022801815.1 Oscillibacter sp.
GGTTTTTTTGAGAATTTGCGTCGAAAGCGAAACAGGCACTTGACCGGAGGGAAAAAGTGGCTTACAATAAGATATTAAATAGAGTTTCACATTCTCTTGTCAGGGGACAGTGAATCGCGGCATCCGTTGGGGCGGCCGCACTAATGATAGCAGGAGGCAGCACTATGGCATTTGGTTTGGAAAGCAGTCCCGATACCGTTGTCAACATTAAGGTAATCGGCGTCGGCGGCGCTGGAAATAACGTAGTGAACCGCATGGTCAGCACCGGAACTAAGGGCGTGGACTTTGTGGCGGTCAACACGGACAAGCAGGCGCTGAATATCTCCAGCGCCGCCTACAAAATTCAAATCGGCGAAAAGCTGACCCACGGGCAGGGCGCGGGCTCGGACCCGGAGGTGGGACGCAAGTCCGCTGAGGAGAGCCGGAACCAGATTGCCAAGGCCCTGGAAGAGACGGATATGGTCTTCATCACTGCCGGCATGGGCGGCGGTACGGGCACCGGCGCGGCTCCTATTGTGGCGGAACTGGCCAAGGAACAGGAGATTCTCACCGTGGGCGTGGTGACCAAGCCCTTCGGCTTTGAGGGGCGCCGCCGGATGCAGCAGGCCGAGGGCGGCATTGAGGAGCTTCGGACCAAGGTGGATTCGCTGGTCATCATCCCCAACGAGCGGCTTAAGCACGCCACGGACCAAAAGATTACATTTGCCAACGCCTTCGAGATTGCCGACGACGTGCTGCGCCAGGCGGTGCAGTCCATCTCTGACCTGATTCGGGACACGGGCTTCATCAACCTGGATTTTGCCGACGTCACCGCCGTGATGAAGGACGCGGGGCTGGCCCACATGGGCGTGGGCCGCGCCGCCGGAAAGGGCAAGGCCGAGGAGGCCGCCAAGATGGCCATTTCCAGCCCTCTGCTGGAAACCAGCATCAACGGCGCCCGGGGCATTCTCATCAACGTGGCCGGGTCCCCGGACATTGGCTTGGAGGAAATCGAGCAGGCCGCCGGGCTGGTCCAGGCCGCCGTCCATCCTGACGCCAACGTAATTTTCGGCGCCACTTTCGACGAGACCCTGGACGACGAAATCCGGGTAACCGTCATTGCCACCGGCTTTGAAAAGGCCCCGGGCCAGCTTCTGGGCAAGATGGCCGAGGAGGCCGAGGCGGCGGGGGAGGAGACCCCGGCGGCAGCGGGCCCCGAGCCCCTGGGTGAAGAGGATGTGCCCAAGCCGGAGATCCCCGAGGACGACCCCTTTGAAGACATCTTTAAAATTTTCAACAAGCGGGATTGACGCAGGTTCCAGAAAAATTTGGGAGACCCTGGAGGTGTTTGCCTCTGGGGTCTTTTTCGCGCCTTGGAACATCGGAACAGGCAAGCTCCGCCATGGACGCGCTGCCGCTTTTTACTTGTGGTGAAGCGGCGTTTTCCGCAAATGATAAGCGGGCCGGAGCGCGTGGATTTGGCGGCGGTCTGCGGGCGTTTTTGGAAAAAACGATGAAAATTTTTCCCGGGACGCCCCTCCGGCGAGGTATAGGAAAGGGGTGATTTGATTGTATGGACTTTCACGATTCGCGAAGCGGGCGTTGGGCGCCGGGGCGGCGCTGGCGCTTGCGTTTTTGTTGTGCGCCGGGGGAAGGGTAAAGGCGGTGGAACCCCGGATGCTGGTCCCGGTGGGCCATACGGTGGGCATTAAGCTCTTCTCCCGGGGCGTGGTGGTGGTGAAGCTCACCGAGGGGGGCACTCCCGCCCGGGAGTGCGGTTTGCGCACCGGGGACGTTATTGTCAAATGCGGCGGCGATGCGGTGACCTCTACGGAGCAGTTCCAGTCTCTCCTGCAAAAAAATGGCGGCGACGCCTCGGACTTGCAGATTGACCGGGCGGGGAGCAGCGTGACGCTGTCGGTGGAGCCGTCCCAGAACGACCAGGGCGTCTACTGCATTGGGGCCTGGGTGCGGGACAGCATGGCGGGCATCGGAACCATGACCTGGTATGACCCGGCCACCGGTGTCTTCGGAGCTCTGGGCCACGGTGTTACGGATACAGACACGGCGCTGCTGATGCCCTTCTCTAACGGCTCCGTCTTGCCCTCCGCCGTCAAAGCGGTGAAGCGGGGCGAAGTGGGCTCCGCCGGGGAGCTGCGGGGAGATTTTGATTTGACTGGCGACTTAGGGCCGCTGTACGCCAACACCGGCTGCGGCATTTTCGGCAGGCTGGACCAGGCTCCTCAGGCGGGGGCGGCCATTCCCACTGGCATGGCCCTGCCCGGTCCGGCCACGATTTTGGCAAACGTCCAGGGGGACGAGGTCCGGGAGTATGACATTGAGATTTTAAAAGTGGCCTCCGCCCCGGCGGACGGACGGGACCTGGTCCTCTCTGTTAAGGACCCGGCGCTGCTGGAGAAAACCGGGGGAATCGTACAGGGAATGTCGGGGAGCCCCATTTTGCAAAACGGCCAAATTGTGGGGGCAGTGACCCACGTTCTGCTGAACGATCCTACCAAAGGGTATGGAATTTTGATTGATCATATGCTGGAAGCGGCTGGAACGGAACAGAGCCTATAACACAGTGGAAGGGAGCGGGGTAAACCGCTCCCTTCCGTGTTGGCCTGCGTTTCTATGACGTTTGGCCCCTCGGGAAAATTTATGAAAATTTTTTGGTTTTGATGTGAGAATCCGGTATCCTGCTGCGTTAAATATAGTGAGAGGCGGATACTTGACGCTACGCCCCACACCTTATAATTTGGGAGGAATGATGATGAACATCAATCGTATGTTTGGACGAACGCGCTGGGGGACCAGGAAGGTGCGGAATGCCGGAAGCAGTTTACATAAAGCCTGGGCGCTGTGCGTCCTGCTGCTGGCCCTGACGCTTTCCGGCTGCGGCGGCGGACCGAAACAGGCCGAAGCGGACAGCGCTGAGGAGGCCACGGTCAACTTCTTGACAAATCTCCAGAAAGGCGAGTTTGACCAGGCGAAAACCTATCTGGATGAAGAGAATCCCCTTCTGGGGGTCTTTCCCCCAGCGGAGGGTGAAGAAGCCCCGGAGCTGGACGCTGTATATCAGCAGTTCCGGGAAAAGCTGTCCGGCCTGACCTTCCATGTGGCGGACGAGGGGGCTGTGGGAAACAGCATGGTGTACATCGCCGCCACGCAATATGATTTTGCTTCTGCCATAAACGAAGCCATGCTGGCGGCTATGGAAACTCAGTGCCGGGAGGGCGGGAACGCCTTCGCGGACTATGCCGGATGGCTGAGCCAGGGCATTGCCAACGCAGCTATGGGTGAGGAAGAGACCGTCCGGGCCATGGCGACCCAAAAAAGCGAGGGTTATATCATCGACCACCGGGGGTCCACGTTGGCGGCCCGGTCCAGGTTCAGCTCCCGGATGGAGGCCAGGTCGTCGATGGTCAGCTTGGCGTCCACGGCTCTTTCGTCCATGGTGATGAC
>JAAWTB010000161.1 GCA_022801815.1 Oscillibacter sp.
CAGATTTACGGCTGTTTGTCATCCGGGTTTTTCGGTTCGTCCTTCTTCCGCTTGAAGAAGCCGCTGTCCCGCTCCTGGGCCTGGCGGAAGGTTTCCGTCCGCTGGGTCTGCTTCCGCTTAGAGACTTTGATCACCGCCAGCAGAATCAACGCCAGAAGCAAAAGCCAAATCCAGTTGTAGGCCAGGAAAATGGCAAGCCCCTGGAGGAAGTCCCCAAAGCTGCGGAGGCCGCCGGTGAAGGCGCTGCCAAGGCGGCTTCCAAAGGTGGGCGGGGCCTCCTCCACCGTGGTGAGGCGCAGAACCTCCCGGAGTCGGACGTCGATGGTGGCGAAATCCACCAGGGAGTCATAGTGCCGGAGGGACCCGGTGAGCTGCTCGATCTGGTATTCCGTCTCACTGATGGCGTTTTCCAGGTCGATGATGTCCTCCATATTTTCCGCCTTGGAAAGCAGCGTCTGAAGCCGCTCCATCTTCGACTTCTGGGTTGCCAGGCGGCTCTCCGTGTCGTAGTACCGCTCGCTGATGTTCTCGGCGTTCTGGTCCTGGCTGGTGACGTGGCTGATTTCCCCCACGGTCTTCAAAAAGCCCCGGAATTCCTTAGCGGGGACCCGGGCGGTGTAGCTGGCGCTCCGGCTGCCGTCGCCGCGGCTGTCGGAGGAGGCGTATTCCAGATAGCCCCCCAGCTTCTCCACCAGCTCCTCCAGGGCGGCGGTGCAGGAATCAAAGTCCTGGGTTTCCGCCTGAATGCTGGCGGTGTAGACCATCTTGGCGTTGGCTAAACGGTCCTCCTCCTGGGCCTCGCCCCCATCGGGGGCCGCCTCCGGTTCGGCGGGAGAGCCTCCTGCGGTTCCGGCGGGGGCGTCAAAGCCGAACTCCCTTACCTCGGCCTTCCACTCATCCCCGCTGCCGTCATAGGCCGTCTGGCTCTCGCCGGCGGCGGAGGGGGCGGAATCCGTTCCTCCGCTGTAGCCCCCGCCTCCTCCGCAGGCGGTGAGGGTCAGGGCCGTCAGCAGGGCCGCCAGGAACAGGGCAAGTCCTCTTTTCATCCGTATATCCTCCTTTTCCGCCCCGTCTTCCACGCGGGGCTGTTACTTATATAGACGGATTTGACCGGGGAAAGGTTCCGCCGTCTTCCCAATTTTTAATCAAACAGGGTCTCCCAGGTCTCTGCCCGGCGGGCTTCAAAGCACATGCGGACCTGTTCGGCGGTGTTCTTCTCCTCCGCCAAGGGCGGCAGATCCCCCAGAGAGAACCAGCCGCTGGCGGTGGTCTCGGCGTTGGGCCGGAACTCCCCGCCCGCCGGGGCGCAGAGGACAAACAGCTTGCAGACCTTCCAGGCGTAGACGGGCCGGTTGTGCTTTTCCCGGTCCTGCACGGCGATGAGCCGCTGGGGGATTACGTCCAGCCCCGCCTCCTCCCGAACCTCCTTGGCCGTGTTCTCCAGCACGGAGACGTTCACGTCCACCCAGCCCCCGGGAAGGGACCATCGCCCGCTTGTTTCCCGGACCAGGAGAATCTTCCCGTCCTGAAAGACGGCGGCCCGGGTGTCCAGCTTGGGAGTTTGATAGCCCGTTTCCCCGCAGAAAAGGTCCTTCACCGTTTCCAGGGGCAGGGCCGTCTTGTGGGCCATCATCTCCGCGGAAATGTCCCGGATTCTCTGAAACCGCTCCTGGTCGAAGGGGTCCTTGCTGTAGTAGAGGCCCGCCTGGGCCAGGGCCTGAAGCTCCACCGCCCAGTCCAGCCAGGGGGATGTCTGAGCCGGTTCTCTCACGGCACGCCTCCTTTCACCTGTGCAAACAGGGTCCCGTTTCCGGGACCCTGTTCAGCGTCTGTCACGCCACCGCCGAAAAGGGGGGGCGCATCTTTTGTTCTTCCTGATTCTGCCGGGCCAGGTCCTGCTGCTGGGCGGCGTTGTCCGTATCCGCCTTGGTGACGGTGCGGGTGGTGCCGCCGGAGACGTAGGACTTGCCGCACTCCGGGCAGATTTCCGTGTGCATGGTCACGCTTTGGCTGACCACCTTGCGGCCCTCCCGGTCGGCTTTGGCCTGTTCCCGGTAGACGTGTTCCATCTCATGGCCCCGGACGGCGGAGGCCGCCTGCTCCGGCTTGATGTTGGTGGGCGTCTGGTAGGACACGCCCATGTCGTCGGACCCATCCTGGTATTTTCGCTCCTCGCAGGTCTGGCACTCGCCCTCTTCCAGGGCTTCCTGGGCGCTCTTGGCCCCCTGGACGGGCTTGCCGTCCTCCCCGCCGCCCTGACCCGGGAACCCGGGGAGCTTCGCCGCGTTCTCCTGGGGCGCGCCGTTTTGCAAAACGCCCTCTGCGCCCTCCAGGCCGTTCCGGTTCAGGGCGTCTTCCGCCTGGGACAATTGCCCCTCCAAAGCGCTTTTCCGGGAGCCGTCCACAGGAGAAAGGCCCTCTTTCCCGGTCTCTATGAAAAGGCCGTCGGGGCTTACGTCGCCGTAGCGGGTCCGCATCCGCCCGGCCATGGCCGCCGGGTCGTTTTCCAGCCGGGCCGTCAGTTCCGGAAGGGACGCCTCGTCCCGGGAGACAGGGCGCACAGCCTTGACCGGTTCCACCGGCGTCTCGAGGGAGGGGCTTTTCCGGGCTGTCCAGACCTGGCCCTGCCGGGCCTGCTGAGCGCCCCGGGCGTTTCGGAGCTGTTCCGACAGACGGGAGTGGTAAAAGGCCCCGACGGAGCCCATTTCGAAGCTCCCGACGCCTGAAATTCCACCGACCATACAATCACCTCATAACCGCATTGGGATATTGATACGGGAATTGGGCAAACCCTTAACGAGTATAGTATAGCAGATTCTGGCGGAAGTGCAAGGGGATTTTGGGGGAGTTTTTCCGTCTGCCCGGGTCCGCCCTGCCGGCGGCAGAACGCCTCCGGCTCCTTTTACATAAACTAAGCCAGGTGATGCTTATGACCAATCCAAGCTGCGACCCCCTGGCCCTGACCACCACCGTCAACTCCCTGGCGGTGGCCATTGCAAGCCGGCTGAACGATGAAGAGCTGGGCCTGGTGGGGGCCATCCTCACCCAGCTGGGCGATACCCTGGAAACCATCGCTGCCCAGCGGGCCATATGCGCTCGATGATTTACGCCTCCAGCAGGCGCTTTGCAATCTCCAGGTTTCCCCGCTCCAGCTCCCGCAGCTTCCGCACGGCCTCCGCCTGGGCCTGCTTATCCCCGGCCTGGGCGGCGGCTTTGTCAATCATGGCCTTGAGCTGGTCCAGCGTCAGGGTCTCCAGGCCGGCAAAGTTCTCCTGGCCGATATACCGCAGGAAGGCCGAGACCTTGGGATCGTACACCACCCCCGCCAGGGGGATGCCCTGCCCGGCGGCGAAAATCAGGGCGTGGAGCCGCATGGACACCACCGCCTCCATCCGGGACAAGGCCCCGATGATGGTC
>JAAWTB010000162.1 GCA_022801815.1 Oscillibacter sp.
TGCGGCCCCCGGGCCGCGCAGATGGACGCCTTCCTGCCCGAGGACTACCCCGCTATGCGGGAGGAACCGGCTCGGTATACCTATACGGTCAACGCCGCCCGGCTGCTGGAGCGGGTGGAGCATGTCAAATACGCACTGAGAAAACCCGATGATAAGCTGGAGGCCCAGCGCACCCATGTGCAGTTCGATGGCAACAAGGTGTTCGCCGTGGACGGCTACCGGCTGGCCTGGGATGTGGATGAAGGTCTGGCTGTCCGTCAGCCATTTATGGTCCTGCCTGAAGCACTGAAATACCTGAAAATGTTCGGCAATCAGGAAGTGACTGCCAGCGTGGGTGAGTGGTATCTCCAGGTAACGGATGGTACAACAGAGCTTCAGACCCGGATCGGAGGACCGCTTGTGTTCAATGTGGATGGCGCCGTTCCCAAGGAATTTAAGGAGGAGTTCTGCGTCTGGCCCGAAGAGTTCTTGAGAGAACTGGACTATCTGAAAAATCTGACCCGCAGCATAGGCAGTGCCTGCGTCCGTTTTTCCGGCGGCAAGCTGTCAATGTTAACGCCCAGCGGAGGTTATTGCACGCAGATTCAGATCGACGGGGAGAGCAGTATCGACTTCGGCTTTGAACTGCGCTACATGATCGACGCCCTCCGGCAGTTCCGGGGGGAGCCCCAGGTGAAGTTGAAGGTCATCAACCCTGTGGCGCCAATCATTCTGGAGGCCGAGGGCCGCAGCGACTTCGCTATGGTCCTGCCTGTCCGGATGAAACAGGCCGCGGCGGCGTGAGCGGAGGGCGGTATGGAATTTAAGGACATTGCAGGTGTGTGCCCCGTCTGCGGCGGGCCCCTGATCTACGGGGAAAATGCCGTTTCCAGCAAGAATGGCTCGGTAGACTGGACCTGTCAGGACTGCGGAGCGACCGGAAAAGAGGTCTATCGGGAAGTGTTTGACAGCCACCAGGATGTGCGGCTGGGCGATGGCCGCCCGGTGCCGCCGAGAGAAACGTGAAGGAGTGTATCACTATGAAAACTGTCTACATCCCCAAGGGGGAGACCGTGCGCTATGAGACCCTGACGACCGACCGCCTGGTGGTCAAGGGCTGTCTGAAGGTTACCTACGGCATCAAGGCCAGGACCATCAGCGGAGGCGGCATGATCACCGCCGGCACCGTGTCCGCCGATGATATCCGGGTGGACGACCTGGAGGCCGCCAGCGTGACCTGCCAACGGCTGATCGCCAAGCGGGTGCAGACCCCGGAGCTGTTCGCCTTTGAGAGCGCGGCGGTGTCCTGTTTCCTGTCCTCCGCCTTTGTGGCGACTGGGAAGCTCACCGTGGCCCTCAGTGAGATTGACGAAGTGAAAGCCGATGAGGTCATCCATCTGAAGCCCAGAAAGCGGAGCCTGTTCCGGCTGCTGCTGGTGTCGGCCCTGCGGTCCTTCTGGACTTCCCTGACCGTCCGGCCGCAGAAGTCGAAGGCCATGGATGCGGACTTCGAGCCTGTCGAGGAACAAAAGGATGATGAAGCTGTAGATGAGGAGCTGAACCGTTTCGTTGGTATGTTCAAGTTAGCCAGAGAGAGCGGCTACACACTGAAAATCATCCCCGGCACACCGGAAAAAAACGCCCCTGTTTTTGGGACAGGGAGTGGAAATGATGTTAGACCTGCGGCGTAACTGTCGCTGAGAAATATGGAGCGCAATGGATTTTTATGTCCTTGCGCTCTCAATTTTTGAAGGAGGGCATCAAAATGTCTGTGCAATCTCAGGAAAAGAATATGCGCAAGCTGGCCGATTTGCTCAGCCACAACCTCAGCTACATCTGGGGCGAGCGGGAAGGCGGCCCCAACGGGAACAAAAAGGTGTTTTTGAACACCGGGAAGACATTCCTGCGGGCTCTGGCCAAGGATTTGGGCCTCCGGGAGTACAAGGTTTCCGCCAATCCCGGCGGCATTGCCGTCTCCGGCGAGACAACCCTGATCGGAATGTGGAACAACAGCGGCATCTACATCATGATCGGTCAGTCCAGCTTTGGGTTTGAGGAATTGGTGATTTACCGCAAGGTCAAGCACATCAAGGACTACTCCGGCGGGAGCAACCGCTTTTTGCCCCGGGACGCGCTGAAAACTATGTCCTACAGCAGACTGCTGAATGAGTTCCGCACGCTCCGGAAGGAGGGGAACGCCTATGAGCGGGCAGCCTGAGCGGTGCTACGCGGTGGAGGAGCTGAAATCCCTGCAAAGCTCCATCGCTGATTTGACGCAGAGCATGGTGATCCAGCGGGCCAGGGTGGAGAAGTACAAGGACACCGACCTAGCCGCAGCCCGCGACGCCTTTTCCATGCTGCAAGCCACCCGGCGGAATCTGGTTCGGGCGATTAACAGCGCCCGACTCCCGCTGATGGAAACGGAGGAATACCAGACCGCAAAGATGGCAGCTATACTCCAGGCGGGCCTGCTTCGGTTTGACCTGATGAGCAATGTCTACCGCCCCGTCTACGACGCCATCCAAGATTTCATCAAGAAATTTCCCGTGGATGGGACCACCAACGCGGCGGTGATCGGCCGGCTGATGAACAATGTCAGGCTGGGCTACTACCCCACCGACCCAGACAACATCTCCCTCATTCTGCGGGGCATCCAGTTCCCGGAGGAGGTGACCACCAATTTGTTAGACCCCTGCTGTGGCTGTGGGAAAGCCCTGCGGCAGCTCGCTCAAGGGAATCACTGCTACGCCTACGGGGTAGAGCTGGACGAGAGCCGGGCTGAGGAGGCCCAGACCCGCCTGCATCGGGTGGGCTTCGGCAGCTTCTTTTTCAGCCAGATCAGCCAGGAGGCGTTCCATCTGCTGTTCCTCAACCCGCCCTATCTGTCCGTCCTCAATGAGAGCGGCAGTCGGGCCCGGCATGAGAAGCGGTTCCTGATC
Source organism: Oscillibacter sp. (assembly GCA_022801815.1). Classification (GTDB taxonomy): domain Bacteria; phylum Bacillota; class Clostridia; order Oscillospirales; family Oscillospiraceae; genus Oscillibacter. Next base: position 2,919 of record JAAWTB010000162.1, read on the forward strand.
GAGAGCCTTCCTCACCTGATGTACGGCGGCCTGCTGGTCTATGTTATTCCCTACTACCGGCTTACCCCGGACATCTGCCGGGTGCTGGCGGACAACTTTGAGGGACTGACCGTCTGGCGGTTCACCGACGGCGAGTTTAAGAAATTCAAGCAGATCGCCGTCATGGGCCTGCGCAAGCGCCGGGCGGACGTGCCGGAGAATGCCTTGTGGCTGGAGAAGTACACCGTTGACCCCGCCAAAATTCCCAGCCTGACGGAGCTTCCAGAGGGCCAGTATCCCCTCCCGGCCCAGCCGCTGGGGGTGAAGACCTTCAAAGGCGAGAGGTTCAACGAGAAAGAACTGGAGCGGCAGCTGCGTCATTGTGACAGCTTCGCCCAGCTTATGGCCCGCAGCGA
>JAAWTB010000163.1 GCA_022801815.1 Oscillibacter sp.
ATCCGCTACAAGGACGAGTCCGGCAAGACCCAGCTGTGCCATACCCTCAATAACACCTGCGTGGCCCCGCCCCGGATGCTGATTGCTTTCCTGGAAAACAATCTCCAGGCCGACGGCACCGTGACCATCCCCGGGGTCCTCCGTCCCTACATGGGCGGCACGGAGAAGCTGGTCCCCCAGAAATAAACACAGGGGGCTCTGTCCCCCCCCCCCCGCTCCTCCGGGAGCTGCAAACCTCCGGAAGGCGGGTTGGGACAGAACCTCGCCCCTATAGGCAAACCATTCCAATCTGTATTGATTTTTAATATCATTACAAATAGTTAAACTGCTTTCCAGCGAATAGGAGCAAAACAAACGATGAAAGGTATTCTCGGAGCAATTTTAACGGCTGTATTCCCGTCTGTGCTCTCAATCCCTTGCACCGCAATGGGTACGGGGTCCCCCATCAGGACCTCCTAGGCACGGCGGAAGCCTGCGGACGTGTTGGCGGCGTCATGCCGGTTCCCTCCCTGCGGGTAAGAACCCCTTGATTTCTCTCCGCTTGGTTTTGATAAGAATCGTTTAAACGAAAGGAACTCAAATTATGGCAGAAAAGACCTCCGGTTTCTTTGCGGAATTTAAGACCTTCATCGCCCGGGGAAACGTCATAGACATGGCGGTGGGCGTCATCATCGGCGGAGCGTTTTCCAACATCACAAACTCCTTAATCAATGACATTGTCATGCCGGTGCTGGGTATCTTCACCAGCTCCGTCTCATTTGCCGACCTGTCACTGGAGGCAGGACCCGCAGTTATCGCCTACGGCAACTTTATCCAGGCCGTGCTGAATTTTCTGATTATGGCCCTGGTGGTCTTCTGCCTGGTAAAGGCCATCAACTCCTTCCACAAAAAGAAGGAGGCCGCTCCTCCGCCTCCCGGTCCCTCCGCCGAGGAACAGTTGCTGACAGAAATCCGGGATTTGCTGAAAGACAAATGATGGAGTCCATTCTCCGGGAGGGGCTGACGGCCCTCTCCCTTCCCACGGAAGGAATCCCGGCCCTGATGCGGTACGCGGACCTTCTGGCGAAGAAAAACAAGGTCATGAACCTCACCGCCATTAAAGACCCCGCCGAGGTGGCCCGGCTCCACTTTTTGGACAGCGCCGCCCTCCTAGCCCTGAAGGATTTCCGGGGAATGTCGGTGGTGGACGTGGGCACAGGAGCGGGTTTTCCGGGACTGCCGCTGAAAATTCTGGAACCCTCCCTTCATTTGACCCTGCTGGACGCCCAGCGAAAGCGGGTGGATTTCCTTCGGGAGGTCTGCCGGGAGCTGGGGCTGGAGGATGTGGACTGCGTCCATGGCCGGGCGGAGGAATTTGCCCAGGAGCGGAGAGAGACCTTTGATTTGGCGGTAAGCCGGGCGGTGGCCGCCCTGCCGGTATTGGCGGAGCTGTGCCTCCCCTTGGTGAAAACGGGAGGGGCGTTTCTGGCCATGAAGTCCGTGGACACCGGCGGGGAGCTGTACGCCGCTGGCCGGGGGATACAGGTGCTGGGCGGCCAGCTGGAAAAACCCGTTGATTATGTAATTTCCGGCACAAATGTTCCCCGCCGGCTGGTGATTATTACAAAAATTACCGAAACGCAAAAAAAATATCCCAGAACGTTTGCAAAAATCAAGAAGAATCCGCTATAATAGAAGACAGGAAATCACCGCTTTGAAGGGAGGCGCGTTCCATGGCAGGCCAGTGCGTTGCCGTGGTCTCCGGCAAGGGGGGCACAGGCAAGACCTCCTTTACCGCCGGGGTTGGGTCCGCCCTGGCGCAGCTGGGGCTGCGGGTGCTGTGCGTGGACTGCGACGTGGCCCTGCGGAACCTGGACCTGGCCCTTGGACTGACGGACCGGGCCATTATGGACTTTACCGACGTGGCCCAGCAGCGCTGTTCCCTGGACGTGGCGGCGGTGGAGCACCCGGACATTCCGGGACTCTTCCTTCTGACGGCTCCCACCCGAAGCCGGGGCCGCCCTGTGACGCAGGAGCAAATGACCGCCATGCTGGATAACGCCCGGGAGCGGTTTGACTACTGCTTTTTAGACGCCCCGGCGGGGCTGGACGGCGGGTTCCAGCTGGCTACCTGCGCTGCGGACCGCTGCGTGGTGGTAGCCACGGCGGACGCCTCTTCCCTGCGGGACGCCCAGCACACCGTAATGGAGCTTCAGCGCTTCCCCAATGGGCGGCTGCACCTGACGGTAAACCGGGTCCGGATAAAAATGCTCCGCAGTATGCACGCCACCATTGACGACGCCATCGACCGGGCGGGACTGCCCCTGATTGGGGTCATTCCGGAGGACGACGCCCTTCCCCTTTCCCTGAACAAGGGCGAGCCCCTGCTGCTAAACCGCAGCCAGGGCGCGGCGGCGGCTTACCGGAACATCGCCAAACGGCTCCAGGGACAAAAGGTCCCTCTGATGCGGATACGATAAGACGAACCACCGGCGACTCCGCCGGCTATGAAGATAGAAAGGAGCACGACATGAACATCGCACTCATGGCCCACGACAACAAAAAGGAGCTAATGGTCCAATTCTGCACGGCCTATGCCGGAATCCTGGCCCGGCACCAGCTCTATGCCACCAACACCACCGGACACATGATTGCAGACTCCACGGGCCTGAATGTCCACTGCTTCCTGACCTACGCCCACGGCGGCAGCCAGCAGATCGGCGCCCGCATCTCCTACAACGAGTTTGACCTGGTGCTGTTTTTCAACGACCCCGCCAACGAGGAGCGGGCGGAGGACATTTCTTACATCTCCCGTCTGTGTGACCAGAACCGGGTCCCCTTCGCCAGTAACATCGCCACGGCGGAGATGCTGGTTCTGGGCCTGTCCCGGGGCGATTTGGATTGGCGGCTGATTGTCAACCCCTCTACCTCCCGGCCCCTGGCCTGAGCTTTTTTGAAAAAAAGATTTCAAAAACGTTATCCCACTCTGAAGCCGGGTGAATATTCCAGCCGAAGCGGCGGCCAAAAGCCGCTTTTTCGAAGCGTTTGGGGTATCCCTTTATTTTGTGCGCCCTGAAACAGCGTTCCCAGATAATAGATATCCCGGCAGGACCAACGGACCGGCTTGACAAGTGGAGAAAAAACGCATATAATCACAACGATTTCACTGCGATGACGCCGCAGCAGTACTCTACGCGCCGGCCCCCAGAGAGGAACCCCTTGGCTGAAAGGGTCCCGCCCGGCCCAGAGGAAGGACAGCGGCGGAGCGGGGGCGGAAACGCCCACGGCCCCCTCCCCGTACCAGGAGGC
>JAAWTB010000164.1 GCA_022801815.1 Oscillibacter sp.
ATGCTCCAAACCATCTGCAAGGAGATGGGCTTCGACTCCCTGGGCTATCAATCCCTGGACGGTCTTTTAGAGGCCATCGGCATCGACAGGGACAAAATCTGTACGTACTGCTGGACGGGGAAGGAATGACCGCGAGGCAGTCCCTGGCCCCAAATCAAAACATGGAGGTTCAACCATGGAAAACTCCCATTCCGCCGCATACGCCGCCGCCGGGGTGGACATCACCGCCGGGTACGAGGGCGTGCGGCTGATGAAGCCCTTTGTGGAGCGCACCAAAATCCCGGGGACCCTCTCCGGCATCGGCGGCTTCGGCGGCCTCTTCGCCCCGGATTTCTCCGGCATGAAGGAGCCCGTCCTGGTCTCCGGCACCGACGGCGTGGGCACCAAGCTGCGCCTGGCCCAGCTGCTGGACAAGCACGACACCATCGGCATCGACTGCGTGGCCATGTGCGTCAACGACATCATCTGCTGCGGCGCCCGGCCCCTGTTCTTCCTGGACTATATCGCCATCGGCAAAAACGAGGCGGAGAAAGTCGCCTCCATCGTCTCCGGCGTGGCGGAGGGCTGCGTCCAATCCGGCTGCGCCCTGATTGGCGGCGAGACCGCCGAGCACCCCGGCGTCATGGTCCCCAATGACTATGACGTCGCGGGCTTCGCCGTGGGCATAGTGGACAAGCCCAAAATCATCGACGGAAGCCGGGTCCGGGAGGGGGACGCTCTTCTCGGCCTGACCTCCTCCGGCGTTCACTCCAACGGCTTCTCCCTGGTGCGGAAGGTGTTCGGCATTGAGCGCGCCAACCTCACCGCCCCCATGGACCAGCTGGAAGGCAAGTCCCTGGGGGAGACCCTGCTGGCTCCCACAAAAATCTATGTCAAAGCCGTCCAGGCTCTGCTGGGCGGCGGAATTGACCTTCACGGCGCCAGCCACATCACCGGCGGCGGCTTCTTCGAAAACATTCCCCGGATGCTGCCCAAGGGTCTGGGCGCACGGATTGTGCCAGGCGCCATTCCCAGGCAGCCCATTTTCGACCTGATTCAAAAGCGGGGAGAGATCTCGGGCCACGACATGTACAACACCTTCAACATGGGTCTTGGCATGGTGCTGGCGGTCCCCCCGGAACAAGCGGAGAAGGCTTTAAAGCTTTTGGCGGCGGCGGGAGAGCCGGACGCCGTCTGCGTTGGCTGCGTGTCGAAGGACTCCGGCGGCGTAACGCTTGACAACGCATGAGCAAGGCGAGAATCGCCGTCCTGGTCTCCGGCGGCGGAACGAATCTGGAGTCCCTGCTGAACGCCCAGGAAGCGGGCGAAATTCCCCATGGCGAAATCGTCGTGGTCCTCTCCAGCGCCGCCGGGGCCTGCGCCCTAGAGCGGGCGAAGAACCACGGCGTGCCCGGCTTCGCCGTCCCCCGGGCGGGCCGCCCTCAGGAGGAATTCGAGGCCGGCCTGACGGAAAAGCTGACGGAGTATCGGGCGGACCTGATCATTCTGGCGGGCTTCCTCTCCATTTTGTCCCCAGGCTTTGTGGAACGCTGGCCGGACCGCATTCTGAACGTTCACCCCTCTCTGATTCCCTCTTTTTGCGGGCCAGGCATGTATGGCTTAAAGGTCCATCAGGAGGCCCTCCGCCGGGGGGTGAAGGTCACTGGGGCCACGGTACACCTGGTAAATGAAATCCCCGACGGGGGCCGGATTCTTCTTCAAAAGGCGGTAGAGGTCCTTCCCGGCGACACGCCGGAACGCCTCCAGCGCCGGGTGATGGAACAAGCGGAGTGGGTGCTGCTGCCCCAGGCGGCGGAGCTTGTCGCCCAGGGCCTGGCCCGCTGACGGAAAGGAAGGTTTTACAATGGAACGCTCTCAGCTTCACGACTTCCACCCCCATCCCTCCGGACTGGACCGGGACGTTCAGTCCCTGCTGTCCCGGGCCCGCCGGGAGCGGCGCCCCTGTGAGCGGGACTCCTTTATCGCCCTGCTGGCAGGCGTCCCCGCCCTGCGCAAGACCCCAGGCCTCCCGGAAATCAAGGGGGCCGATTACTTCACCACTCTGCCCCTGTGCGCCTCGGAGGCCGATGCCGCCGTCTGCCAAACGCACCTGAAAACGGTTTACGGCATCAAGGATAAAGACAGCCTCCTGGACTTCTGCGGCCTGCAGTTCCGGTGCCAGGACAACTATCTGGACTTTGAAGCCGTCTGGGAGGGCCCCAACGGCTGCTTTGTCACGGACCGCATCGCCGTGGACGGCTGCCCGGTGGGCTGGTGCTACCGGGAGGAGCCGGAAACCAGCTTCCCCGACAGCGGCTGGCGCTTCTTCTCCGGCGACGAGAGCGAGGACTATATCGCCGACATCAGCCACACGGGAATCTACGACCTGAACACCGCCTGCAACCTGGACCCGGAGATCATCCCCCTGCTGACCGCCCCCTGCCGGAGCGCCTTCGTCCGGGAGAACGGGAAATTCCGCCCGGAGCCCTTTGAGCTGACAGAGGACTGACCACCATCAATACACATACAAAGGAGCGCGGAACATGACGGAACTGGAACTGAAATACGGATGCAACCCCAACCAGAAGCCCTCCCGCATCTTCATGAGAGACGGCAGGGACCTGCCCCTCGCCGTTTTAAACGGAAAGCCCGGCTATATCAACTTCCTGGACGCCCTGAACTCCTGGCAGCTGGCCCGGGAACTGAAGGAAGCCACCGGCCTTCCCTCCGCCGCCAGCTTCAAGCACGTCTCCCCCGCCGGCGCCGCCGTGGGCCTGCCCCTCAGCGAGACGGACCGAAAGCTCTACTTCGTGGAACCGGAGGCGGAGCTCAGTCCCATTGCCTGTGCCTATATCCGGGCCCGGGGGGCGGACCGCCTGTGCTCCTACGGCGACTGGGCGGCCCTTTCCGACGTGTGCGACGCCGCCACGGCCCGGTACCTCAAGGCCGAGGTCTCCGACGGCGTCATCGCTCCCGGCTACACCGCCGAGGCCCTGGAGATTTTGAAATGCAAGAAAAAGGGCGGCTACAACGTGGTCCAAATCAACCCGGCCTACATCCCCGCTCCTCAGGAGTACAAGGACGTTTTCGGCGTCACCTTCCAGCAGGGCCGGAACGAATATAAAATTGACGCGTCCCTGCTGGCCAATATTGTCACGAAAAGCCACGTCCTCCCCGACGCGGTGAAGACGGATATGATGGTGGCCCTCATCACCCTGAAATACACCCAGTCCAACTCCGTCTGCTACGTGAAGGACGGCCAGGCCATCGGCGTGGGCGCGGGCCAGCAGAGC
>JAAWTB010000165.1 GCA_022801815.1 Oscillibacter sp.
GAGGAGTCCGGCCTGGACCGGCTGATCAAATGCTCCTACACGCTGCTGGGCCTCATCTCCTTCCTGACCTACGGGAAGGACGAGTGCCGGGCCTGGACCGTCAAAAAGGGCACCAAGGCTCCGCAGGCCGCCGGGAAAATCCACTCCGACATCGAGCGGGGTTTCATCCGGGCGGAGGTTATTGCCTACAGCGACATGGCCGCCTGCGGCAGCGTGGCCGCCGCCAGGGAAAAGGGCCTGCTCCGCAGCGAAGGCAAGGAGTACGTGGTTCAGGACGGCGACATGATTTATTTCCGATTCAATGTGTAAAGCGATGAAGACGGATCAGGAACGTCTGGCGGCCTATGACTGCATGTATGCGGATCTCATAAAGGAGCGGGAGAAGGTTTTGGCGGATTTGGACCGGCTCCGGGAGGCCGGAAAGCAGAAGGGGGCGACCTATCAGCAGCTTTTGGCGCAGAAGCTGACCCTGCAAAACCTTCTGGGCCGGTTTGAGATTTACGGCATCAGGCCGGAGTGACGAGAAAGGGCGGACGCAACGCGTCCGCCCTTTTCCGCAAAAAAAGTTCGCACCGGCGTGAACAGAAGGGCCTCTCCAAACGTGTTATCAGTGAAAGGCGCTTTTCAGACAGAGGAAAGGAGGCATTGCCTTGACGGAACAGGAATTGAGCAATGCCATGAAGGCTTACGGCGACACGGTATACCGCCTGGCCCTGTGCCGGCTGCAAAATGCCGCCGACGCGGAGGACGTCTATCAAGACGTATTTCTCCGCCTGCTGGAACAGCGGGCCGGACGGTGGGACGAGGAGCATCTGAAAGCCTGGCTGATTCGGACGGCGCTGAACCGCTGCGCCGACCTGGGACGGCTCCGCCGGAGGCGGGGGACCTTGTCCCTGGAGGAGGTGCCGGATATGGCCCGGCCTGCGGACGAGGCGGCGGCGGAGCTGTGGGACGCGGTAGGGCGTCTGCCGGAGAATCTGCGGACGGCAGTCCACCTCTTCTACGGCGAGGGCTATGAGAGCGGCGAGATTGGGGCCCTGCTGGGGATTCCGGCGGCTACAGTGCGCAGCCGCCTCCGCCGGGCAAGGGCGGAGCTGAGAGATTTATTGGGAGGTTTTGACGATGAAGAATCGGTATCAAGAGCTGACGGAAGCCATCCATACGCCCGCCGGGCTGAATGACCGGGTGCTCTTTGAGGCCCGCCGCCGGACGGCGGAAGCGGGGGCGCCTCCCCGCCGGGAAGGGCAAAGATGGAGACGGCCCTTCCTGCGGACGGCGGTCTGCGCCGTCTGCGCCCTGGCGCTGGTGCTGGGAGGCTTCTCCCTCCGGCCCGCGCCTACGGCGGCGCCCGAGACCTCCGGAAGCACCGGGCGGGAGGAGGCTCCCCAGGTGCTGGTGCCCACCTTCGGCCTGACGGCTTACGCCGCCGGAACCGATACGACCTACGGTCCTGCGCCGGACGGCAGCATCGCGTTCTCGGTGGGCGAGGGCTGCACCACACCGGAATTCGGCGACTTTACTGGCTGTCTCTTCCAAGTTACCGGGGAGAATATTGCCAAGGTATCCCTTTCTATTGACCGGGGTGGATTGTACCGCTACCAAATCCGGGATAACCTGACAGACGAGCGGCTGGCGGAGTACCGGCAAGCCATGGCGGAGGGACGGATTGCCCCCGCCGCCATCAGCCAGCGGGACGACGGGGTCTGGTATATGCCGGAAATGACCGCCTTGGGAACCGGCATGGAGGAGGATTACGACCCCGATGCCCGATATGGCTTCTGGGTGTCTCCGGAGGAGATGGCTCCTACCGGCCTGGGCATCAGCGTTGAGGCCCAGATGGACGCGGACTTCTTCGACGGCGGGCTGCTGACGGTGACGGTAACTTCCGGCGATGGAACGGAAAAAACGCAGACTTACCGGCTCCACACCGGAGAGCTGAAGGTGGAGTGGACCGGGGACGGGGATATGACCGTCCTGCCGGAGCTGGCGGGGCCGGACGATCTCTTTGTCTACGGCATCTACGCCGAGCCGGAGGATTAAACCCGAAAGAAGAGCCGCGCCGGAGGGCGCGGCTCTTCCCGGTCAATCGGTGGTGGTTTCATAGGGCCAGTTCACAATGCCGCCAAGGTCGGCCACATTGGTATAGCCCATGTGCTTCAGCTTCTCCGCCGCCTCGGCGCTGCGGCGGCCGGAGCGGCAGTAGACCAGGATTTCCGCGTCCTTCTCAAAAGGGAGCGGGAATTCCGGCAGTATATCCTCATTGGGAAAGCACGCCGCGCCGGGAATGTGGCCCCCCTCATACTCCTCCTGGGTCCGCACGTCCAGCAAAATGGCGTCCGGGTTGGCTTCCAGCCGCTCCTTGGCCTCTTCGCCGCTGATGACGTTCCGGGACGTTCCGGCGTCCTGGGAGGCGGGAGCGGAGCGGCCCATCCGGGCGGAGTAAAATTTGAGGATGGCCATGCCGAAGCAGATGACGGCGGCCAGAAGAAAAAGCTCTTTCATAAAGCGCCTCCTGTTGGTAAGATTTTTGGGACAAGCATTAGTTTACAGGAAGCCGGGGAAAAAATCAATCTTTTTGCAAAAAGCCGGTACGGAAAATCCGTACCGGCTTTCTAAAAACAAAGGCGCTTAGAATTCCAGGTTCTTGCCCTCGCTGTCGAAGAGATGGCAGACGCTGCCGTCGAAGCTGAGGTGGATGGCGGTGCCGGGAGCGAAGCTGACGCTGGAGAGGTCCAGGGTGGGCACGATGACCACTACGTCCCGTCCCTCGGCGTTGGCGTGGAGGTGGACTTCGCTGCCCATCATCTCGGACACGTCCACCGTGGCCGTCAGGGTGTTGGCCCCGTCGCCCAGGGTGATGTGGCTGGGCCGCACGCCCAGGGTGATGGCCTGGGAGCCCACGTTCTTGGCCGCCAGGGCCTTCTGCTTCGTGTCGGAGAGATCCACCTTGATGCCGCCCACGGAGACGCTGTATTTGCCGTCTTCCTTCAAGAGCTTGGCGTCGAAGAAGTTCATCTGCGGCGTGCCGATGAATCCGGCCACGAAGAGGTTCGCGGGATGGTCGAAGACCTCCTGCGGCGTGCCGATCTGCTGAATCCAGCCGTCCTTCATGATGACAATCCGGTCGCCCAGGGTCATGGCCTCGGTCTGGTCATGAGTGACGTACATAAAGGTGGTGTTGATTTTCTGCCGGAGCTTGATGATCTCGGCGCGCATCTGGTTGCGGAGCTTGGCGTCCAGGTTGGACAGGGGTTCG
>JAAWTB010000166.1 GCA_022801815.1 Oscillibacter sp.
TTTTACTCAAAGCTGATGTAGTAAAAGCCGGTGTAATCATCACCTTCTCCGTTGTTATGATCCTCAAACGGATCAAAATAGCCCGTCGTAACCGTCAAGGAGCCGTCACAGCCTGCTGGAAGGCGGCAAACCGGCCCTCAAAATAGCGGTCCGCAGCTTGAGCGTCAATGGTAAACGTCTCGCCGTCCAGCTCGCCCAGCCGGTTCTCTTTCAGCCACGCGCCAAAACGGACGATTACACCACTCCGGTCTTCCGCATCCTCCACAATATTAGCGATGGGGAAAGTGCCCGGGTGCTCGTGGTATTCCCACACCTTTGCCCATTCGTCCGCCGGGGCAGGAGCCTGAAGCAGTTCATAAATATAGTTGTGCATCTGTTTTCCTCCTTGAAACAAGGGTGGAAGGCTGATCACGCAGCCGCCCACCGTCATCACAGCTCCACTCAATGACACAGACTTCTTTTATGAGATGGGCCGCTTTGAGTGTTCTTGCATGATGTGCGCGATTTAGCGTTTTTACAACGGCACGTTCTCCAAGATTCATCAAATCTTGCCATTCGCATTTCAAACGGTAGCGGGCACAGAAAGCGTGTATTTTCTCTTCTGCAGCTGTTGTCATGATGCTGCACCTTAAAGCCCAAGCACAGGCCAGCGATCCGTCCGGTCAAAGTCGTAGCAGGCCCTGGCGGTATCCAGATCAACGGGATACTCGCCCAGCACATGGCCGCCGTGGAGGGCAGCGTCAGCAGCGCAGAAACTCTCAGCCTCCTGGATGGTGGGTGCTCTCACACCACAGATGCACATCCAGAAATCATTGCTGCTTTGTATCCGGCAGGGCATGAATACAATGCGCCAACGCTCCGGATGTCGCTGGCTGTTGCGTATCTTCTCCAAGGGGGCACGGTTTCCGCAGACCGCGAACTGCGTCCAGCTGTAGCGTATCACTTTCCGCAGTCAGAAATTCTCTGTCTTCCCGGCTGAAGTTCTGATACATCCAGTCCTTAACCAAGATTTTTCCATCCGAGAAATGGGTGGAATTGCTGTCCATACACTGGAAAAAATGAAATGCTTTTCCGCGCTGTCCCGGGAAGGCCGTAAACGGATACAGCCGGCAGACCCTGGGCCTGGCCTCATAGACGCTGCACCGGCCATCCTTCAAAAATACGCAGGAATCGTCCGGGTCAACGGTGTTTATCAGGAAAACAGGAAAAAAGTCCTCCAACATATCCGGATAGGTATACCTGGTATAAAAGTCCTCCATATACTCCACTTCGCCTCGCTCCCGCAGAAAACGTGCCAGACGATAGATGTCTATTTGCTCCGGCATAAGGTTTCCCCTTAAATTCCGACAGCAGTTGCCGCAGAGCCGGCAGCGGAAGGGAACCCAATCCTTTGGCCTCACTGTTACTGCGTCGCTCATGCGGCCTCCTGTTCTACGCCCAAAGCATGGAAGATGTCGTCCCGGTTTCGGCGGCATTCTTCCTCGGAAGCGCCGCCCTGGGTAATGACGGCGGTATCCAGATGCCGAATATCAGAAGTGGTGACCCTGCCAAAAGAGCAGCCATCCAGTGTGGCAGTCAAATAGTTGATACTGTCAAGCGTGCAGTCTATGGTGTTGCACGACTTCAATCTGGCTTTCTGGAATGTCACATGGGATAAGGCGCTGTCACGGAAATGAGTATGTGCAATGCTGGCACTGAAAAAGTCAGCGTGATCCAGTACACAGGAATGAAACTGCGAGCTGTAAATACTGGCCCCAATAAAAGATGGGGCACTGATCCGGCAGACAGCAAAAGCGCAGTCTTGAAGTGTGGAGCCGTAAAAATCTGCGTGTTCTGGCAGACAATAGATGGTCACCTGGTCAAAATAGGTTTCCCGGAAAAATCCGGGTGGAAAGCCTGCCTTGGCCGCCCTATCAAACAGCTTCTGATCAACGATTTTTAGGGAACGGCCAACGCCGTTATCGAAGTTCTTGAACCGATACGTTTTGTACGCCTTACCGCTTCTCTCGCTGTAAGGCTGGGTCAACATCATCTTCTGGTGCTGAAAATCCTGGATATTCTGACGCAGCACAGCGATTTCTCCGGCATAGTAAGTGCCGCCCTTCTGCTCCAGCTCCGCCAGCATGGCTTCAACCGTCCGCTCCGAGCGGCCCTGTAAAATATCATTGATGGTTCTGATACTCCCGGCCCGATCTGCCTGCCGGAATGCCGCAGGGTCGGACATCTCCAGGTAGAACGCAATGCTCCTGCTGATGTCCAGGCTGCTGCGGACTGCTTTGTAGTCGTTCATGTCAGCCTCCTAAAATAGCAGGGCACCGCAGACCTTTTGAGGTTTGCGGTGCCCCTTAAATCATTCGGCCCGTTCTATGGTTTAGGCGGCCAGAGCTGCGGGGAACGCGCTCACGGCCGGCTCAAAGTTGGGGCCAGTCTGTAAATAGTATCTGGTATCCAGCGTCTCAAAGCACACCTCGACCGCAGTATGATGATGGATCGCCGTAATGCGGGCAGTACGGGTAATTTTGCCTTGGTGGACAATAATCGCTCTGGAACCGACAGCCAGCGGACGCAGCAGAATCCCCGTCAGCGTCCGGACTTCTTTTACCTCTGACGTCATGAGTTTGACACCTCTTTCCATTTTAAGCATATAGGCATAGATACACCCGGTACAGCTTCCTGCCGGTCATGGGACTGCCGGACACGACGCCTGTATGTGCGGTTGGACCGCCAGGCGGGGAGAAGCTGGGTGAAAATGAGCCAAGGCCCCACACCGCGAAAGCGGTGAGCAGAGCCACTGTTGCCCAGATGCCCCGCAGCAGAGACAGGATGGCGATGACAACGCCGATCAGGATAGAAATGCTGCCCCAAAGAGGACTCGTTCTTTTCATGAAAATTACCACCTTTTCTTAAAATGTCGGGAAAAACAAAAAGAGGCGCTGCATCTCGTCCAGAAAAAATCTGTCCTAAACCAAATCGAAGCCCAACGATAGTGGGTTCGATTTGGAGAGGAGAAGCAACGCAGCGATACGCAGTTTTCAGGCATTTACCTGGAAACGGAGTGAGCGTAGTTTGCTTCGACGAGGTACAGCGCCTCTTCATTTGCGCCGGAGCGTTACTCCGGCAGGGCCTCCCGCTCGCCGTCCACCATCCCAACAGGGACGGCGGGTTCGGACTGCGGTACACCGCATTCGGTTTTGCCCTGGAAGGCCGGGATGTAATCCCAGTCGTCCAGTTTGAGCTTCAGCCGCTTGTC
>JAAWTB010000167.1 GCA_022801815.1 Oscillibacter sp.
ACGAAATCACTAAAAAACGTGAAAAATGAGAAATGCACATTTGGGGATGCGGAGATCCTACAGAATGCGGAGAAGTATCAGAGCGTCAGGTCTTCCCTGGATGATATGCAGGCGCTGGCATTGAAGCATCAGGAAGCGGATCAGAAAGTGCAGACTGCGAAAGCGGCGCAAAGGGATGCTGAAAAAGCAATCGCGGCGAATGAAGACCGGATCATATCGACAAGGAATTTCCTTGGAAAAGACATTGCTATCCTTTCTGACAACTGCGGTTGTATCGATATCGAGAAAGCGGGTTGTAAATTTTTGGAAAAGGCAAAAGCATCAAAGGGGATATTGCAGGAGGAGGAAGAAAAATACCGGGCAAAGAAGGCGGGATTGGAACACCTTCTCGCACAGCGCATTTCCTCAGTGGCTGTGGCAGAATCCGAACGTGACAGCATACCGTATAACGCAGGCGAAAAGGCAGAAGCGGAAAGGCTTTGTGCGGAGCTTCTTCCTTATGTCGCAAAGGCGGAGCAGGTAAGGAAGAAAGTAAGCGAAATTGCCCTTGTACGGGCTTCCGTCGAGAATGCCCAGTCAAATGTATCAGATATTGAAAAAAGGCTCGCAGAGGCGAATACAGAGGCATCCAGGGCAAAGGAAGAGTTGGAGCAGTACCGGGGCGCATTTGATGAAAACAAAAGGGTTTCGGATAAAATGCAGATGCTCTCTCCTTGGATTGAACAGAAGAAACAGCTGCCAGTGATCCGGGAGAGGCTGACCAACGCTATGCAGCGGCTTAGCGAACTGGATGTGCAGAGCACAGAGCTGGAAGCTGAATTATCAGAAAAGCAGCTTGAACTTTCCAAGGAGATTTTGAAGACCACGGGCCTTGCAGAGAAGCAGGTAGAAGTCGGGCTCCTGGACACACAGCTTGAAGGCATTGAGGGGGAGATTAAGATCCTCCAGATGAATGTTGGGGCGTTGACCCAGAAAATGGAGCAGATAGGGAAACTGAAAGCAGAAATTGATGTGTTGCAGGGAAGGGAGCGTGATGCGGCCAAGGAAACGGCAGATTATGACATCTTGAAAGCTGCGTTCAGCCAGGACGGCATCCCGCACCAGATTATCCGCACGATCGTCCCGAAGCTGACCGCAACGGCAAATGCAATCCTGGGGCAGATGACCGGCGGCAAGATGGGCGTGGAGTTCAGGCTGGAAAAGCTGGAGACGGACACCGCGCCGGTGAAGCCCTCGCCGAAGACCTCCTCCACCGGAAGCCCGCCGGACCGGGTGATCCGCACCAGGCAGGTCACCACCTCCAGCAAAAAGAGATCGCACTTGCCGAGGGACAGCCCCGCCTGACGCAGACGCTCCATCAGCTCCCGGACCACCGCTTCCGTCTGCTCCGGGGTACCCAGCTTCACGGCGGCGGAGAGGTCCCGCTGGTCCTCCTCCTCAAAGGAGGGAGCGGCGGCGGGCTGCGGCTCCAAGTCGCCGATGTAGATGACCCGGCCCCCGCCCGCCAGCACCCGGTAATCCAGAGCAGACCGGGCTCCGGCGGCGCTGCGGTTCAGCTCCTCCGGCCCCTGGCAGGGCAGGCCCACCCCGGTGGTGAGCCGAAGGCCCAGATAGCTTTGGGACAGCCGGCTGAGCCGTTCCAGCTCCTCCAGCAGGGGGTAGAGCCGTTCCTCCCGGTCCAGGTGGACCAGCAGGGCCGCCATATCCCCGTAGAGCACCACCCTGGCGGCGCAGCCCGCCAAGACAAAGTGTTTTTCCAAAAAGGACTGGACGGACAGCAGAAGCAGCTCATCCCGCTCTCCCTCGTCTCCCGGGCCGTCCACATGGACCAGCGCCGCAGTCCACAGGCCCTGGGGCAGGTCAATCTCATACCGGGCCGCCCGGTCCTGGACCCGCTCCGGACGAAGCTGGCCGCTGAGAAGCCGGGTGTAGAACAGCTCCCGTAGCACCGGCAGGCTTTCCTCATACCTCCGGCGCAGGGTCTCCATGTCCCGCCGCTCCAGCCGCTGGCGCTCCAGCTGCTCCCGGAGCTTTTCCAGCACCTGGATGAGCTCCGGGGCGTTGATGGGCTTTAAAATATATTCGGACACCCCCAGGCTCATGGCCTGGCGGGCGTACTCAAAATCGTCGAAGCCGGAAAAGACCACTAGCCGGGCCCCGGGCAGGGAGACCCGCAGTCTCCGGCACAGCTCCAAGCCGTCCAGGAAGGGCATCTTGATGTCGGTGAGCACCACGTCGGGCCGGAGCTGCTCCGCCAGCTCCAGGGCCTCCTCGCCGTTGCCCGCCTCCCCCACCAGGGCAAAGCCCAGGGCAGCCCAGTCGATTTTCCGGCTGATGCCGGAGCGGATCTCCTCTTCGTCGTCGGCAAGCAGAACCCGGTATTCCTCCATGGAAGTCCCCCCTTTTTTATCTGGCCCTATTATACCGCAAAACCTCCGGTTTGAAAAGAAGGTCCGGCGCAAAACGCGCCGGACCTTAACAATTTTTACAAAAGGAATGCCTTTTACTTCTTCGCCAAGTACTTCCGCAGGTCCAGAGCGACGGCCACGATGATCACCAGGCCCTGGGCAATGAAGGTATACGCCGGGTCCACGCGGAGGAACTGGAGGCAGATTTTCAAAATTTCGAACACCAGCACGCCGATGAGGATGCCGCCGACCTTGCCCACGCCGCCGTTGGTGGACACGCCGCCGATGGTGCAGGCCGCGATGGCTTCCAGCTCATAGCCAAAGCCCGTGGCGGTGGATGCGCCGCCGGCCTTGGCGCCCACCAGGAAACCGGCAATGGCGTACAGGACGGAGGCTAGGACGTAGATGCGGATCAGGGTGGCCGGGACGTTGACGCCCGCCACCTGGGCGGCGTTTTCGTTTCCGCCGATGGCGTACATGTATTTGCCGTGCCGGGTTTTGTTATACAGGAACAGCATGTAGGCCCCCACGGCCACGGCGAAAATAGCCAGGTAGGGGATGGGGCCCAGGGAGCCCAGGGCCACCTGGGAGTAGGAGCTCTTAAAGCCGCCTAAGGGGTCGTTGCCCGTCACCACGGAGCAGAGGCCGTAGACGATGGTCTGCATGCCCAGGGTGGCAATGAAGGGGGGAACCTTCAAAAAGGCGATGACGCAGCCGTTGATGGCGCCGAACACGGCCATGATGAGGATGACCACCAGCAGGGCCACGAACCACGGAAGATCCGGCATCCAGGGCAGGGCCCGGGCGGCGTA
>JAAWTB010000168.1 GCA_022801815.1 Oscillibacter sp.
TTATTGTGTGCTATGCTGTTACAATCAAGAGACCTCGTATATTCAAGGTGGTTTCATTTTCTTTCCTTGGGGTATTTCTTATCTCTTGCTTAGTTTATACCACTTTCAGTATCCCGGCCAGATACTCACCAGCGGGGGCTTCGGCACCATGGGCTTCGGCCTGGGGGCCGCCATCGGGGCCCAGACGGCCCACCCGGACAAGCGGGTGTTCCATATTACCGGGGACGGGTGCTTCCGCATGAACTGCCACGAGCTGGCCACGGTGCGGCACTACGGCCTGCCCATTATTTCCGTGGTCTTTAATAACGGCACCCTGGGCATGGTCCGCCAGTGGCAGAGCCTGATCTACGGCGGACGCTATTCCGAGACCACGCTGGACCGGGGGCCGGACTTTGTGAAGCTGGCGGAGGCGTATGGCATCCGGGGCTTCCGGGTGGAGACGGCGGAGGACATGGAGAACGCCCTGGCGGCGGCCCTGGCGGCTGCGGAACCGGCGGTGATTGACTGCGTTCTGGACATCGACGAGATGGTCCGGCCCATGGTGGCCTCCGGGTCCGAGATCACGGATTTCCTGCTGAGCGAAGGAGGAGAGTCATGAGAAAGCAATGGGACACGGAAAAGAAGCTCTACACCCTCTGCGTGCTGACGGAGGACACCCCGGGCATCCTCAGCCAGGTGGCCCGGCTCTTCTCCCGGAAGGGCTATAACATCGAGTCCATCGTCACCGGCTCCACGGACCGGCCCCACACGGCGCGGCTGTCCATCAACATCCTTGCCGACGAGCTGGTGGTGAACCAGCTGGCCACCCAATGCCGGAGGATTTTGGGCGTGCAGGCGGTGAAGGTTCTGGACGAGGAGACCTGCGTCCGCCGGGAGATTGCCCTGATCAAGGTCCGGGCCACGGACCACGCCGCCCGGGACGAGATCATCCAGCTGACGAACATCTTCCGGGGCCACATAATGGACGTGGACCGGGAATCTCTGACGGTCTGGGTCTTCGGCACCCAGAGCAAGAACGCGGCGCTGATCCAGATGCTGGAGGATTTCGGCATCCTGGAGATCGCCACCACCGGTACTATCGCCATCGAGAGAGGGCGTAGCACGATATATGACGAGAGCAAACTGAAGGAGGAATACGAATATGGCAAGAATGTATTATGAGAAGGACTGCGACCTGGGCAAGCTGGACGGGAAGAAAATCGGCATCATCGGTTACGGCTCCCAGGGCCACGCCCACGCTTTGAACCTGAAGGAATCGGGCTGCGATGTGTGCGTGGGACTGCGCCAGGGCAGCAGGAACTGGGCCGCCGCCGAGGGCGCGGGCCTGAAGGTCCAGACCGTGGCGGATACCGCCAAGTGGGCGGATATCGTCATGATTCTGGTAAACGACGAGGTGCAGGCGGAGGTCTATAAAAAGGACATCGCCCCCAATCTGGAGGCGGGGAACATGCTGATGTTCGCCCACGGCTTCAACATTCACTTCAAGCAGATTGTTCCCCCCGAGGGCGTGGACGTCAGCATGATTGCCCCCAAGGGCCCGGGCCACACCGTCCGGTCCACCTATGTGGCGGGCAAGGGCGTGCCCTGCCTGGTGGCCGTGGAGCGGAACGTCACGGGGAAGGCCCTGGATCTGGCCCTGGCCTATGCGGCGGGCATCGGCGGCGCCCGGGGCGGCGTGATGGAGACCACCTTCCAGGACGAGACGGAGACCGACCTCTTCGGCGAGCAGGCCGTTCTCTGCGGCGGCGTGGTAGAGCTGATGAAGATGGGCTTCGAGACCCTCGTCGAGGCGGGCTACGCCCCGGAAAACGCCTATTTCGAGTGCATCCACGAAATGAAACTCATCATCGACCTGATCAACAAAGGCGGCGTAGCCATGATGAACTACTCCATTTCCGACACGGCGGAGTACGGCGAATACGTCTCCGGTCCCCGGATTCTCCCCTATGAGGAGACCAAGAAGAACATGAAGGCGGTCCTCACGGACATCCAGGACGGCGTATTTGCCGGGAAATGGATTGCCGAGAACAAGAACGGCCGGACCTTCTTCAACGCCAAGCGCCGCCAGCTGGCCCGGCATCAAATGGAGACCGTGGGCGCGGAGCTGCGGAAGAACATGCTCTGGGGCGATGATACGGACCCGGATACCGCTTCCAACTAATCATTCAGCTTCCGAAAAACGCCGCCGCCGGGCGGCGTTTTTTCCAGAAAGGATTGATGACATGAATCGTTTGCTTCCCCATCTCATCCTTTACAGCGATTTGGGCAAGGACAGCATTCTGGTCCGCTTGGCGGAAATTGTCCGGGACTGCAAAAACGGCGGGGCCAAGGAGTCCCTGCTCCAGCGGACCAACGCGGAGGTCAAGCGCATCCTGGATCTCTCCACCGCCTGCGGCTTTGATGAAAACCTCTGGCAGTGCTACCTGACCTGGGTCCTTATGACCAACGACAACTCCTTCACCCGGACCTGCGAACGGGTGGGAATTACAGAGGGAGGCAGCGTGAACCGCTTCGCGGAAAACGACTTCGCCGTCTTCCACCAGCTTTTCCACTACGATTTTTCCGACCTGGAGCGGTACCTGCTGACAGACTGCTTTTCCATCCTCACCGACTACCATGCCATCCCCAAGCGGGAGCGAACCTATAACCGGGACGTCAGCGGCCAGGTCCGGGCCCTGCGCAAGGCCCTGTCGGAGGCAGAAAACGGGCATGAGATGTTCCGTTTGGTGACAGACTATTACAGGCAGTACGGCTACGGGGTGTTCGCCATGAATCGGGCCTTCCGCATCCGGCGGGAGGAGGCGGGGCTGGAGTTCCTGCCCATCAGCAATGTGGACGGCGTGCGGCTGGAGGACCTTTTGGGCTATGAGGGCCAGAAAGCGGAGCTGCGCCGGAATACGGAGGCGTTCCTCTCCGGGAAGCACGCCAACAACGTCCTGCTCTACGGAGACGCGGGCACGGGGAAGTCCACCAGCGTCAAGGCCCTGATCAACGAGTACTACGAGGGGGGCCTGCGGATGATTGAGATTTATAAGCACCAGTTCGGGGAGCTCTCCCGCATTCTGGCGGAGATCAAGAACCGGAACTACCGCTTTATCATCTTCATTGACGACCTCAGCTTTGAGGAAAACGAGGTGGAGTACAAGTTCCTCAAGGCCGTCATCGAGGGCGGCGTGGAGACCCGGCCGGA
>JAAWTB010000169.1 GCA_022801815.1 Oscillibacter sp.
ATGGCGGCGGCGTGGGCCATGCTGGTTTTGGCTTCCTTGTTAGAGGCATAGTCATAGGGGTTGACCATGCCGTGCAGGTCGCTGGTTTGCAGGATGGTGACGGTCTTGCTGTTCTCCTCCGCCGCCAGGGCGGGAACGGACAGCCCGGCCAGCATGGCCAGGACCAGCACCAGCGCCAGGAACTGCTTGCGCGTGGCGTTTCGCATAAAATGACCTCCCGTTTTTCTTTTCCTCTTCCTGAGATCTGAGGGATTTCATTATACGACGGTTTCCGGCAATATGCAATAGAGGATAGGAAAGATTTTCACTTGCGTTTGGAAGATTAACACAAAGGCTTTGGCAATCCTTGGCAGGACAAGGCGTTCCGCCGGGAATGGAGCCGGATGGCCCCGGGCCGTCCTTCTCTGTTTTTGGTAAAAATGACGATTGACTTTATCCCTTTAAAGCTGTATAGTACAAAAGCGTCGAGGCTGTTTATCCCATTTTTGAGAGGAGACTGCGCTATGGCCGTTCATGCTTTCTCTCTTACGGACGCCTATTACCGCTTTACCAAGGTCCGCTGCGCGGGCCGTTTTGAGCGTGAGGGCAGACAGTCCGGCTGAACAGGCGCTTTACCGGCGGAAGGCGGCGCTGTCTGCGGACGGGCCGCTTTTTATAATGAACCCGGCAAAACCGCGCACACTATGAACATAAGGAGATTGGAAATCATGAAGAAGAACGTTCTCGCACTGATCCTGGCCCTGGCTATGGTCCTGAGCCTGGCCGCCTGCGGCGGCGGTTCCGCCCCCGCGGATTCCGGCAGTTCCGGCGGAGACGCCGCTCCCGCCGGGACCCAGGAGCCCGCCGATTCCGGTTCCGACGCCGGTTCCTCCGGCGAGACCTACAAGATCGGCATCTGCCAGCTGGCCCCCCACCCGGCCCTGGACGCCGCCACCGAGGGCTTTACCGACGCGGTGAACGCCCTGCTCCCCGGCCAGGTGGAGCTGGATACCCAGAACGCCGCGGGCGACACCCCCACCTGCGCCACCATTATCAACGGCTTTGTCTCCGGAGGCGTGGACCTGATCATGGCCAACGCCACCGCGCCCCTCCAGGCCGCCGCCTCCGCCACTGCGGACATCCCGGTTCTGGGCACCTCCATCACCGAGTATGGCGTGGCCCTGGGCATCGACAACTTCTCCGGCGTCGTGGGCTCTAACGTCTCCGGCACCTCCGACCTTGCTCCCCTGGACCAGCAGGCCCAGATGATCCAGGAGTGGTACCCCGACGCCAAGACCGTGGGATTGATCTTCTGCTCCGCCGAGCCCAACAGCCAGTATCAGGTGGACAACGTCCAGAAGTACCTGGAGGACATGGGCTACGCCTGCACCCAGTTCCCCTTCTCCGACACCAACGACATGGCCTCCGTGGTCCAGAACGCTGCGGACGCCTCCGACGTGCTGTATGTCCCCACAGACAACACGGCGGCCACGAACGCCGGAATTATTGACAACATCTGCCGGGGCGTGAAGCCCGTCTTCGCCGGAGAAGAGGGCATCTGCGGCAGCTGCGGCGTGGCCACGCTGTCCATCAGCTACTACGACATCGGCTATAAGACCGGCGAAATGGCCGCGGACATCCTGACCGGCAAGGCAGACGTATCCGCTATGCCCATCGAGTACGCGCCCCAGTTCGTCAAGAAGTACAACCCCGCCATCTGCGAGGCCCTGGGCCTCACTGCTCCCGAGGGCTACGAGGCCATTGCCGCCGAGTAAGACAATCTAGAGAGAGGGTTCCATCATGCTGACTTTCCTCAACGCCCTGCCCGGGGCCATGTCCCAGGGCTTGATCTGGGGCGTCATGGCCATCGGCGTTTACCTGACCTATAAGATTCTGGACATTGCCGACCTGACCGTGGACGGCTCCTTCTGCACGGGCGGCGCGGTCTTTGTCATGCTCTTCACCGCCGGGGTCAACGTCTGGGCGGCCATGCTGGCGGCCACGCTGGCGGGCATGCTGGCGGGGCTGGTGACGGGAGTGCTGAATACCCAGTGCGGCATCCCCGCCATTCTGGCGGGCATCCTCACCCAGTTGGGGCTGTACTCCGTCAACATGTCCATCATGGACTTCAAGGCGTCGGTAGCCATCAATGTCACCCAGGCGGATACGCTGGAAAAGCTGCTGGTCTCCCTGCGCTTTGTGCAGGGGGCTATCCGGGGGGACGTCCCCCTCTGGCGGCACCCCATCCTGGTGGTGGGCCTGTTCACCGTGGGACTCATTGCCCTGCTGTACGGCTTCTTCGGCACGGAGCTGGGCTGCGCGCTCCGGGCCACGGGGTCCAACGCCAGCTGCGCCCGGGCCCAGGGTATCAACACCGACTTTTGCCGGGTGCTGGGCCTGATGATCTCCAACGGCCTGGTGGCCCTCTCCGGGGCTCTGCTCTGCCAGTACAACGGGGCCAACGAGATCAATGTGGGCCGGGGCGCCATTGTCATCGGCCTGGCGGCGGTTATCATCGGGCAGGTGCTCTTTGGCAAGCTGTTCCGCAACTTCGCCCTGAAGCTGCTGGCGGTGTCCATCGGCGCCATCCTCTATTACATCGTCATCCAGGCGGTGCTGGCCATGGGCCTGAACCCCAACTATTTAAAGCTTCTCTCCGCGCTGGTGGTGGCGATGTTCCTCTCCCTGCCCTACTGGAAGGGGAAGTATTTCCACGCCAAGGTCAAGACGGGAGGAGCCAGCCATGCTTGAAATCAAGGATATCTGGAAGATTTTCAACGCCGGGACGGTCAACGAGAAGCAGGCTCTCCGGGGTGTGAGCCTGACGCTGAACGACGGGGATTTCTGCACCGTCATCGGCGGAAACGGCGCGGGGAAATCCACCATGCTCAACGCCGTGGCGGGGACCTGGGCCGTGGACGGCGGGTCCATCTCCATCGGCGGCGTGGATGTGACCCATCTGCCGGACTACAAGCGGGCCCCCTATATCGGGCGGGTCTTTCAGGACCCCATGCTGGGCACCGCGCCCACCATGCAGATTCTGGAGAATCTGGCCCTGGCGGCCCGCCGGGGCCAGAGGCGGGGCCTCCGCTGGGGCGTGACCAAGGCGGAGAAGGAGCAGTACCAGGAGATGCTGAAAAATTTGGAC
>JAAWTB010000170.1 GCA_022801815.1 Oscillibacter sp.
GTGGTGGCCATTGTGGGCTACACCAACGCCGGCAAATCCACCCTTCTCAACGCCCTCACCGGCGCGGACATCCCGGCCAACAACCGCCTGTTCGACACCCTTGACACCACCTCCCGCCTCCTTACGGTCAGCGACACCCTGGACGTGGTGATCTCCGACACAGTGGGCTTTATCCGCAAGCTGCCCCACCAGCTGGTGGACGCATTTAAGGCCACGCTGGAGGAGCTGGAATACGCCGACCTGCTGCTCCATGTCATCGACATCTCCAACCCCCACTGGCAGGAACAGGCCCAGATTGTGGACAGCCTTATCAGCGAACTGGGCGCGGAGCGGACGCCATGCCTGCGAGTATACAACAAGTCTGACCTCTTCTGGGGAGACATCCGTCCCCACGGTGAGGATGCCGTCAACATATCCGCCAGGACGGGGGAGGGGCTGGACGGTTTGCTCCAGGCTATCGACCGGATGCTGGACAAGGGAACCCGCCGGGTGACCGTCCATCTGCCCTACGACAAGGCTGGGCTGCTGGACCTGCTGTACCGGGAGGCAAAGGTGGAACGTGTGGAGTACGCTGAGGCCATTGACGTGGTAGCTGTGTGCAATCCCAGGGCTATCGGCGCGGTAAAGGCTTATATCGAGGGTTGGGTGGAGCCCAGGGAGTCGTGGGAGTAGAAGGAACCGATAAATCGTTCGCTTGTGAACAATTTGTAAATTGACGGGCGTGTCCCTTGCAAAGCGGCGCGGATTTATGGTAAAATGTGACTAACGTTAGCACCGGAATCTGTTTGATGGCAAGGGAAGCTCGTTTAGGATCGTTTTTGAATCATTATTTTGGCTTGAAGGAGAATAGAAAGAGTATTTGACCGTTCTGAAGCCCAAAATCAAAATCGTTCGATGAAGCGCGTGATCCAGCTGTCGCAGGCCGGTTCACGCGCTTTTTCATATTATCAGAAAGGTGGTGGCAGCTGATGAGCTGGCAGGAGGAATTGAGGAATGGGATCAGAACGGCGCAGGAGCTTGGCCCGGTCCTGGGCTGGTCCCCGGAGGAGATCCAGCGGCGGGCGGAGATCATCGAGCGGTTTCCTATGCTGATTACGCCCTATTATCTGTCCCTGGTGGACCCGGCGGACCCCAATGACCCCATTGGCCGCATGTGTGTTCCGACCCTGGAGGAGTTCGGCCCCGGCGGGTCCTTCGATACCAGCGGCGAGGCGTCCAATACCAAGCTGGAGGGCTTGCAGCATAAGTACGCGCAGACCGTGCTGCTGCTCAGCAGCAACCAGTGCGCCATGTACTGCCGCCACTGCTTCCGCAAGCGGATGGTGGGTCTCACCGACGCGGAGCTGAACAAGCGGGTGGATGAGGCGGTGGCCTATGTCTCAGAGCACAAGGAGGTCAACAACATCCTGGTTTCCGGCGGAGACGCCTTCATGAATCCTAACCACATTTTGGAGCGCTATCTCCGGGAGCTCACCGCCATCGAGCACCTGGACCTGATCCGCTTCGGCTCCCGGATGCCGGTGACCCTGCCGGAGCGCATCTACGGGGACCTGGAGTTCCTGGACCTCTTCGAGAAATACGGGAAGAAGAAAACCCTGGTCCTGGTGACCCACTTCAACCATCCCCGGGAGCTGACGGAGCAGGCTGCCCGGGCCCTCCGGGCCATGATCGAGCGGGGCGTGCCGGTGCGGAACCAGACGGTGCTGATGCGGGGCATCAACGACAGCGGGGAGACTCTGGGGGCCCTCCTCTCCGGATTGGTCCGGCTGGGGGTTATGCCCTACTACATTTTCCAGTGCCGTCCGGTCACCGGGGTAAAGGGCCGCTTCCAGGTGCCCCTGGCCGAGGGAATCCAGATTGTGGACGACGCCAAGTCCCGGCAGAACGGCCTGGGCAAAGCGGTGCGCTACGCCATGAGCCATCCCCGGGGCAAAATCGAAATCGTCTGTGAGCTGTCCGGCGGGGAAACCCTGTTCAAGTTCCATCAGAACAAGTACCCGGAGGACTGCGCCCGGCCCTTCACCGTCCGGCTGTCCCCCACGGACACCTGGCTGGACGAAGAGCTCCAGGGTTTCTAAACGCGCAGAGGGAGAAGACAAGGCGGCGGGCCGGAGGGCCCGCCGCGTTCTTATACCCGGATATCCGCCAGCTGGACCGGTTCCCCCTCCAGGGTAACGTTCAGCGGGGCGTTGTCAGGGAAGGTGAGGAGAAGATAGCCGGAATCCTGCTTCTTGAGCTGGCGGATTTTTACCTGCCAGCTCCCATCCTCCCAGGTGGGCTGCCAGGCGAAGCGCCAGGGGAAGCCGTTGTAATAAAGGTACTGCCGCCCCTCGGAATGGATGACATACCAGGTTCTGACGGCGCATTGGTCCATGGCCTTCCGGGCGGCGGCGGGGAGCTCCTCCACCGTCATGGCCCGCGCGTCGAGGCCGGCGGCAGGGTCCGGGGGATTTTCATGCTTCAGTGTCAGCGAGATGCTGCCCCTGACATTCCCCAAGCCCTCCGGGGCGTGGAGGAAGAGGCGATACCGCCCCGGCTTCGTGGCTTCGCCGTCGACCACAAAGTCCGCTGTGCAGCAAAGCGTCCCATTTTCCCGCTGGTTGGAGACGGTGTAATAACTCCTGTCCTCGGGACTGTGCTCCAGGCTGGCAAAACCGATGGACATGCGGTTCCCCGTCTCCGCCGACACATCGTAACGGATACGGTCCCCCTCCGACAGAGTAAACTCTCCCAGCCAGCACCAAGTATTCTCATAGAGGCTGTCCTGATCCACAGGAACCACAACGGCGGGGCCATCCTCCGGGTTTTCCAAATCGCCGAACAGCTCCTGAACCTCCGCTTTGCTCAGCTCCCGAACAAGCTGAATCCCGCCGTCCGCGTCCCGCTCCACCTTGAGATCCAGCAGGCCCTGGGGATTCATGTCCAGGGTCACGCAGGAGGCGTCGGGGCGGGAATCCAGGAAAATCCGGACCATGTGTCCCTGGTAGTAATAGACCCGGCCCTCTTTGGTGATTCCGGCGGCCTTGTATTCCTCGACCTGTTTGGCCTCCAGCTCCTTTTCCAGGGCTTCTAATTCCT
>JAAWTB010000171.1 GCA_022801815.1 Oscillibacter sp.
TTCTGCGAGGCGGAGGCCCGCCGCCAGGGGAAGCGCGTCCGGAAGGCCCGCCTACCGGAGGACCGTCTCCAGGCGGGGCATTCCCAGGAGGCCCGCCGCCAGGAGGGAAGCCTCCCGATGGGCCATTCCCAGGAGGCCCGCCGCCAGGGGGCCCGCCTCCGGACGGATCATTTCCAGGAGGGCCCCCTCCAGGCGGTTCCTCTCCCGGAGGTCCGCCTCCGGGAGGGCCTCCGCCGGGAGGACAGGGCCGTCCCCCCAAAGGACCACCCCGCAGCGGGATTCCAGACGGCCTTACCGGGTTTTTGCGCCATCTGTTGGACCAGTTTCATCTGGACCACGTGGACACCGGAGACCTGCTGGTTTTGGCGCTGCTGTTTTTCCTCTTTCGAGAGGAGGCGGACGAGGAGTTGCTGGTAGCGCTGGGATTATTACTGATTTTATAGAATCGCGCGAAAAGGACGGGAGAAATCCCGTCCTTTTTTACTGCGATTCGCCGTTCTCTTCCTTCAAAAGCGGTGTGCCGTCCGGCAGGGCGAACTTGGAGGCGTCCAGCTCGGTCTGGTCCACCTGAGGCGCGCTCATCCGATAAATCAATTCCCCGCGCAAGCGCTTCTCCGCCTGGACCAGCAGGCCGCTGTCCACGCTGACCCAGTATTGCAGGGAATACCCCGCCTTGTCCTCCGCCGTCTCCACATAAATGCAGCGCAGCTCCTCCAGGGCGCGGTAGTCCGCCTGGAGTATGGTCTCCACAGGCAGGGAGAGAATATCCTCATAGGAGGGAATCGACTGCTCGTCGTCGGCGGAGATGCTTCCTGCCGGGGCGGTGCAGATCTCCGCGTTCTCCTCGTAGCCGTACCAAATATAAGTCTCTTTGCCGTTGGTGATGCTGATTCGGGTGTCCCCGTCGGGGAGGCCCCGGTCCACCCGGGTCCAGGGTCCCCGGACGATGGTATAAAGCTCGTGCTTTCCGCTGCCGCCGGGCCAGAGGTATTCAATCGTAACGCTTCGTCCATAGTTCTCCAGACGGGACAGGCTGGCAATGGCGGATTGAACCGTCTCCGGAGTGATTTCCACCACCGTCAGGGAAACGCCTTGACCGGCGTCCCCGGCAGCGGGATCCTTGGGAAGGTCGGAGGGAGGGAGAGTAATGTGGGCGGTGTGGTTCAGGCTGCCTCCCAGCATCAGCGCCGCTAAAACAAGGGCGGCGGCCAGCGCGGTCCCGGCAATCCAATTCAGCTTCCGCTTGTCCATAGCTGGTTACGCCCCATATTCGGAGGGCCGTTCTTCCCGGAGGCCGTAGCGCCACTCGATGGCGTCGGCAATGCGGCGGCAGGCGTTCCCGTCGCCATAGGGATTTACAGCGTGAGCCATTTCATCATAGGCCCGCTTGTCCCGGATTAGCCGGGAGGCCATGGTGACAATGTCGTCCTGCACTACGCCCGCCAGTTTTACCGTCCCAGCGGCTACGGCCTCGGGCCGCTCCGTCTCCCGGCGAAGGACCAGCACGGGCTTCCCCAGGGCCGGAGCCTCTTCCTGGAGTCCGCCGGAGTCCGTCAGCGCCAGATAGCAGCGGTCTATGAGATTGTGCATCTCGTCGGCGGGGAGGGGGTCGATCAAATGGACCCGGGGCGCGCCCCGGAGGTATTGGTCCACCATTTCCCGAACCACCGGGCTGAGGTGAACGGGGTAAACCAGTTCCACATCCCGGTTCTCCTCGGCAATCTGTCGGAGGGCCAGCATGATGTTTTTCATAGGCTCGCCATAATTTTCCCGCCGGTGACAGGTGACCAGGATTACCTTCTTCTCCCCGTAATGCAGGCGGTTCAGCTTCTCCGTGGCAAAGCGGAAGTCCGCCCGCACCGTGGTTTTCAGTGCGTCGATGACGGTGTTGCCCGTAATAAAGATGCCCTCTGGGTCCCGGCCCTCCCGCAGAAGGTTCTCCCGGTTTCCGGCGGTGGGGCAGAAATGCAGGTCCGCGATGGAGGAGGTGAGCACCCGGTTCATCTCCTCAGGGAAGGGAGCGTACTTGTCATAGGTTCGAAGCCCCGCCTCCACATGGCCCACGGCCACTTGATGATAATAGGCGGAGAGAGCCCCGGCAAAGGTGGTGGAGGTGTCCCCATGGACCAGGATGATGTCCGGCCTCAGCTGATCAACGGCTTCGTCCATGCCCAGGAGACATTTGCTGGTAATGCTGGAGAGGGTTTGCCGGGGGGTCATGATGTCCAGATCCCAATCGGGCCGGACACCGAAGACCTCCAGCACGCTGTCCAGCATCTGCCGGTGCTGGGCGGTGACGCAGCAAAGGCTCTCAAGTCCGGGGCGAGAAGCCAGCTCCTTCACCAAAGGGCACATTTTAATGGCCTCCGGACGGGTGCCGAAGACGCTTAGAATTCGCACGCGTTTCATTAGCCCTCCTTGTCCCCCTGGCCGGGGACTTCCTTGTTTTCCGTGTGTCCGCCGTGGCGGCCCAGTTCCCGCAGCTCTTCCATTTCCTCATGCAGTTCCTCCCGAATCTCCTTGGGGAACACCACTCGGGCGGCGATGGCCGCCGCGATGCACAAGGTCAGAAAGAACAGCATAGCCTTCTGTTCCCCTCCGGTGGTCAGCACCACGGCGGAGAGGCCCAGCATGGCGGAGATAACGTACAGGGTGGCCACGGCCTGCTTTTGGTTCAGGCCCATATCAATGAGCCGGTGATGGATGTGCCCCCGGTCGGCGTGCATAGGGCTTTGCCCGTGGGCGATGCGCCGGATAAAGGCGAAGGCGGTGTCGAAAATGGGCAGGCCCAGAATCAGGAAGGGCACGGCGAAGGAGATCACCGCGTAGAACTTGAACAGCCCCTGGATGGACATAGTGGCCAGAATATAACCCAGGAAGGTGGCCCCGGTGTCCCCCATAAACATCTTGGCGGGGTTGAGGTTGTACGGCATAAAGCCCACACAGGCCCCTACCAGCGCCGCCATAACGATGGCCACCTCCGCCTCGGAGGCCAGCAGGGCGATGACCAGCATGGTGGTGGCCGAGATGGCGGAGACGCCGTTGGCCAGGCCGTCCAGCCCGTCGATGAGGTTT
>JAAWTB010000004.1 GCA_022801815.1 Oscillibacter sp.
AGCGGCAGCAGCCGAAGGTTTTTTCAAACAGATCCGCCTGGGCCTCGTTGGGATAAAGGCGAACCTTGAGGGTGGTTTGTTGTCCGCCATATCCGCCTCTCCTCCGCACCGGCTTTCCAGGCTGGGGAGAAAGAAATTGTCCGGAGTTGTACACTTCCCCGTCCGGCTTTTTTACATGCGCTTCCCTGCCGTTTCCGTCCGCAAAGCGGCGTCGTAAAAGCTGGACTTTAGCATCCCGCAGGCATCCGCCGCCTCACACAGTGTCATTTGTTTTGCCCTCCATGCCTGGCGAAAGACCTCAAAATTCTCCGGCGGAGCCTGGGCCCTGGGCCCAAAGTGGACGCCCCTGGCCTTTGCCGCGGCAATGCCCTCCATCTGCTGCTGGCGGATATTCTCCCGTTCCGTCTGGGCGACATAGCTAAGAAGCTGAAGGACGATGTCCGAGATAAGCGTCCCGGTCAGGTCCCGGCTTTGCCGGGTGTCCAGCAGAGGCATGTCCAATACCACAATAGCGGCTTCGCGTTTCTTGGTGATAAGGGTCCACTGGTCCAGAATTTCCGTGTAATTCCGCCCGAGCCGGTCGATGCTTTTGACGACCAGCACATCCCCCCGCCGCAGATTCCGGACAAGTCCCTGATAGCGGGGCCGCTTGAAATCCTTTCCGGACAGCTTTTCGATGATGATATGAGTTTCCCTCACCCCGAAGTCCCGCATGGCGTTCAGCTGTCGAATCTCGTTTTGCTCCTGTGTGGAAACACGCACATAGCCATATGTATTTCCCATCTAAGATACCTCCTTTCTGCAAGATATTGTAGCATTTTTTTGATATCTTGCGGAAACGAAGCGGCGTTGTACAAACCGGCTGATACGGATTGGTCTGCCGGCGGCGTGTCCTTTTCCGCTATAGAAAGTGCAGCGCCGTGTACCATACCCAAGGTACACGGCGCTGCACGACGCTTTTTGTAGGGTTTCATTTCTCATAGGACTTGGCGGGATACGGGAAGCTCCGCCGCTCACGGCGATTCCTCCACATAAATCGGGCTGGTCAGCGCCAGCATACGCTCCCCCTGGCTTTCCCGGTAGGTTCCCCAGACCTCCATGCGGAGCCAGCCGGAAGCGGCTGTCAAAGAAACCTTCCGCCTGCCATCTCCGCAGGGCAGCTCAGCCACCGTCCGGCCATTCATCACAAGACGGATACATTCCGGCTTCACTTCCCAAGCGCGGTTGTTCGGCAGGGCGGAGTCAAGCCCCACGGCGGCGGAAATCTCTCCCGCCGGGACGCTCTCCCCCAGGCCGTAAATTCTGTCCCCGTGCTTCACCGAAAATACGGGGACAGGCCCCAGGGTAACGAGACTGCGCCCTTCCCGAAGCGCGGCCATCGCGCCGCCTGTGTCCTCCGATTCCATCCCCAGACAGGTCGCCGTCAGAAGCGGCGGATTTGACGGGTCCGAATCGGCGGCGTGCCAGTCCCTTCCGGCGCTGACGCCAAGCCGGTGCCCGGCGTTCAGCAGCGCGTCATACCACGGCAGCGCCAGGGCGTTCTTTGTCCGCTTGTGGGGGTTCTCTTCAGACCAAACCTCCACATAGCTCACAAGGTCCCACCGCGTCACCTTAAAATCCCAATGGCACCCGCACATCAGCGGCGCGCCAACCTCGCAGGGGTGTGCGATTCCGGCGATGCCGCCCGCCTCCCGAATTTCCATCAGCGCATGGTCGATGGTATCCGGCGTTACAAACCGCCAGTCGACGTACCTCTTGCATCCAAGCACCAGGAGATGCCCATAAAAGGTTGTCCACTCAATTCCGGGGATGACAATCATCCCCGTCTCCGCCAGCAGTTCCGGGGTAACCTCGCCAACAGCCGTAAACACATTGTGGTCCGTCAGCGCCGCGCCGCGGTAGCCGTAGGCCGCGCAGGAACGAAGCAGCTCGCCGGTCAGGAACCGGCCGTCGCTGTGCCGCGTGTGGTTGTGCAGCTCAAACGGCAGGTATTTCATCAACGCGCTCGCCCCCTTTCAGTCCAAATACCGCGACGTGGCAGTCAACCGTGCCCGCCACCACCGCCTGCACGTGCAGCACAACCCGCCACGGTCCCTTACCCGCCCTGCGGCGGAAGAAACCAGGGCTTGCTTCCCTTTCCGACACCAGGATGGTCTGGTCCGGCGGATGCCGGTGGGCGCAGCCCACATACTCCTCTCCGCAGTCCAGCGAAAGTGTGACAAAGTTGAGCAGGCACGGATACTCCTCCATATCCTTCTCGGTCAGCGTCACGCCAGGCGGGAAATATTTCCGCACGCATTCCTCAATGCGCGGCCGGATGATTTCCGGGTCCCGCACCTCCTTCGGCCCGTAGTGCAGCCGCACGGCAAGCTGCTCGTAATCCTGCGGCAGCGTAAAGGGCAAAAGCACGTTGCGCTGTACATCCTCCAGGCAGAACACCGCCTGATACTCCATCAGTTTGTCCATAGTTGGCCCCTTTGAGAAGAGGGAGGGCGGTTTTGCCCTCCCCCCTTCATTCCGTTTTTATTTTTCCCATTCCTTCTCTTTCAGATTTGTGTAAATATACACGCCTGCAGAAACCGAGCAGATCAGGAAAATAATGACCGACAGCGCCGCTGCCCGCTCATAACGCTGGTACTTGTTAAACTGGTCAAACAGCGAAATGCCCAGCATCTTGGGGCTGTTGCCGCCCATCAAATAGGGCGTGGTAAAGGAGCCGACGTTGGACATAAACACGAACGTGCCCGCAATGACCACATCCTTAATCGAAAGCGGAAGGACCATGCTGGTGAATACCTTCCAGCGGTTGGCGCCAACGTCCCGGGCACCCTCAATCACGGAATCGGGAATCGCGCCCAGGCCGGCGGTGATCATCAGCGCCGCAAAGGGGATGTTGAACCACAGATTCATCGTGATCATTCCGCTGGCATGGTACATCATGCCAAGCTCCACATCCGCGCCAAAGAGCTGGGAAATTCGATTGATCAGACCGGAATCCCGGATAATTGTAATCATTGCGTATACCGCTACCAGACCTGGCACAAAACGCGGAACCAGGTACAGGTTTCCGATGGCCCGGGAGATGGGCGACTTCACAAAGCGCAGGTACATCGCCAGCAAATACGCAATCACAATGGCCAAGAAAACGGTCACAAGCACCACATAGAGCGTGTACAGAAGGTTCCGTATCTCATTGGGCGTTGTAAAAAAGAATTTGTAGTTTTCCAGCGTAAACGTTCCGGTGTCGGGATGGGTAAAGCTCTGTTTCACCGCCTCCAGAATCGGCCACGCCACAACCGCCATTACCACCAGGAACGCGGGGAGTACCATTCCATAGGCGGCGAGCATTTTCTTGGATTTTTTGATCATAATGTTTTACCTCGGACACATGATGCCGTTCTTTTAGCCCAGAGTGCTGATCTCGTTGTCCCAGCGCTCGTTGAAATAGGTATCCAGAGAGCCGATGGACAGCGTACGGAACTGGGTGACGTCCAGATCCGCCAGATCCTCCACGCCGTCCAGGTTCATTTCGGAAGTGTCAATCAGCGGAATCGCGGCCATCTTCTCCACCAGAATCTGCTGGGCCTCAGCGGAAAGCATATAGTTGATAAACTCATACGCGCCCTCCGTATTGGAGCCGAAGGTGGGAATCGCCATGCCCTGCAGGGAGCCGGTGAAGGAGGGCGTGATGGTGGTCATCTTCATGCACTGCGGAACCGTGCCGGCGGAGCGCTGAGAGAGGAGCATGTCCGCCCACATCGGGCACATATCAATTTCCTTGTTGGACAGCAGGTCCAGCGCGCCCTGGTTCTTGTTGGGATAGGTGACGGTGCCGCCGGAGGTATACATATACGGGTGGATCGAGGCCAGGAACTCGAAGCCGGAATCCCACTGCTCCATCCATTTCTCATCGTCGCTGGACCAGGCTTCCGCATCCTCAATATAGTTGTAAACCGCTGTGCGGACAAAGGCGTCGCCCGCGCCGCCGGTGCCGGGAACGTTATACGCGAAGCGGCCCGGATTGGCTTCCATCCACGCCACCAGCTCGTCAAGCGTCTTGGGGGGAGTCGGAACCGTCTCGGAGTTATAGGCCAAAACCACCGTCGTGCCCCGGTAAGGCTGGAGGATATCCGCGCCTTCGGCAGGCTCGGCGTCCACGCTGGCCGCGTTGGGCATCTTGGCGCTGTCCAGCGTCAGGAAAGCTTCCGTGCCAATGAGGGAGAGAAGCCTGGAAAAATCATCGCCGCCCAAGTCGATCAGGTCATAATCCGTGTTGGTCTGACCAGACTTGTAGGCCGCCGCAAGCATATCGACCATCGTCTGGGTGCCGGTGCCGGACAGCATGAAGTTCAGCTCCACCTGCACGGAATCCGACTGTGCGTTAAACGTTTCCACAAGAGTTTCAAACACCTGGCGGACATTGTCCGAACCGGTCGCCCACAGGTGCACCGTGCCGGAAGGCGCGGCGTTGGACGCACCGGCATCCGAAGCACCTGCATCTGAAGAACCCGCATTGGACGCACCGGCGTCCGAAGAGCCGCCGGAATTTCCGCCGCAAGCCGCAAGGGAAAGGACCATTAACGCGCAGAGCAAACAAGCCAATAACCGTTTCATTTTCATCTCAATTACTCCTTTTCATCAAAACATATGGTACTTCTCGAATTTGAGGCCTATCTTGTCCCCCAGATCCAATCGGTCGCTCACCTCCCTGTCCAAAAAGCACTTGACGACTGCTTCCCCGCATTGAACATGCACTTCCACATAGTGTCCGAGAACCATGATCATCCGCACTGTGCCGTTGACGTCCGCTTCGCCTTCGGGCACAATGGCCACGTCCTCCGGGCGGACCGCAAGGGTTTTTCCCTCTTTATCAATGAAATTCATCTCGCCGATGAAGGACGCCACATATTTTGACGCCGGGTTGTCATAAATTTCCGTCGGGCTGCCCACCTGCTCGAACACGCCCTTATTCATAACCACAATCCGGTGGGAGAGGGCCATGGCCTCCTCCTGGTCGTGGGTCACGAATACCACCGTAATTTGCAGCTCGGACTGAATCCGCTTTAGTTCCTCCCGCATCTGCTGGCGGATCTTTGCGTCAAGGGCAGAAAACGGCTCATCCAGCAGCAGCACCGCCGGCTGGAGCATCAGCGACCGTGCAATGGCAATTCGCTGCTGCTGTCCGCCGGAGAGCTGTCCAGGGTATTTCTTCTCCGTTCCGCTCATGGACACCAGCGCCAAATGCTCTTGAACCGAGGCGTCGATTTCCGCTCTTGACCGCTTGCGCAGCTTCAGGCCGAACGCGAGATTCTCATAAACCGTCATATGGGGCCAGAGGTTATAGCTCTGGAACACCATTGCTGTCGGCCGCTTCTCCGGCGGGAGTCCGATGATGGACTTCCCGTCAATCAGGATGTCTCCGGAAGTCGTGTCCAAAAAACCGCCCAGTGTACGCAGAATGGTGGATTTTCCGCAGCCGGAGGGGCCCAGCAGCGTGATGATCTCCCCCTCGTAAATTTTCAGGTTGATATGCTCAACGCCGTCTCCGTTGCCATATTTTTTTGACATATCACGGATTTCCAGTTTGACATTTCGTTCTGACATTGCTATCCTCCCAACACTCGTGTATGGAAATAATCAAGAAACCTGACATTTCAAGGGCCTTTGCAAGACGCAAAGCGTCTTGCAAAAAAGGGATATCCCTTTTGCCCTCTTCGCCGCGGGGATTCACTTCATCTTAAAGCCGCCCGCAATGGCCTCCGGACCAATGTATTTCCGCATGGCGAAAATCAAAACGATGGACGGAATCAGAAGCAGAATGGAAAAGACCGCGCCGGCCTGCCCCGGGTAGTCCAGGATGATTCCGTACATTTCCACCGGCATGGTCTTGATGCGGGCCAGGCCCACCAGCATGGTGCCCTGGGCCTCTTCCATGGACCCAAGGAAGGTGTACAGCGTCGCCACCGCGATACCCGGCGTCGCCATGGGAAGCGTTACCTTAAAAAATGTACGGATGGGACCAGCGCCCACGTCCCGGGCCGCCTCCTCCTGCTGGCGGTGCACCGAACGGAACGCGCTGGCCGGCAGCCAGACCATAAACATCATGGAGTTGATCATGTGTATGATGACAACGCCCGGCAGCGACCCCATCAAGTTATAGCGGTAGAACAAGATGGCGATGGAGGTGTAAATTCCAAGCTTCGGAAATGCATTTGTCAGCAGGAACGACAGCATAAACAGCTTGCGCCCGGGAAATTTGAACCGGGCAATGGAGTACGCCGCCGGAATGCACAGCACCATGGAGCATATTGTTGTAATAATCGCCACCATATAGGACTGCACAATTGACGAGCGCAGGCTTTTCTGCTGCAGCACAAAGTCCCACCACTTTAAGCCCCACTCCTGCGGAATCACCGCAGGGGATTCGTAGATGTCCGCAAACGCCAGCATGAACATGTTCAGCAGCGGACCATAGAAAAACAGCAGAAACGCCGCCAGAACAATGAACTCCCAAAAGTTTTTCTTCCCAACTGCGTGGTAGAAACGTCTGGGGTTCAGGTATTTGAACATATACCTTTCACCTTCCTTTCCTTTTTTGAAAAACCGCGCTTGCAAAGAGCTGCCGGCCATGTTTCACGGCGCGGTATTTTCCCCAGAGAACAACATCAAAGGAGCCGCATGTTGAAAGCGGGCCCGTTCACCGCCCCTCTCTCCGGAGGGCCAGAGCCGAGGCGATGCGGCGGGTGGTGACATTTTGAACCCCGCGCTGGAAAAACCACTCCAGAGCCTCGCTTTCATCAACAGTCCAGGCCGAAACGCCGATCCCCTTCCTGGAAAGAAATTCAATAAACCGGCGCGTCACCAGGCCATGATATATGTTGGCCGTTTGGATCCCCGCTGCCAGGCAGGCCTCGCAGATTCTGTCCGCCGCCTCCAGATCAAAATCGGGGATATCCCGGTAATTCCAGTACAAATTCGGGACATACCCCTCCACATCCAAATAAACGTCGGCAATCTTCAGCAGATCCGAACGGCACGTCAGCGCGGCGACGTCAAAAGACCCGGAGAAAATCAGCCGTCCTCCCAATCCCGCGCGTTCCGCCAAATGGGAAACCTCCACCTCCAGCCCGCGCTCCTTCAAGTCGCAGTTGATCTTCATCGAAGGATGCTCCGCCACGCGAAGGAACGTATCCCAAAGCGTGGGGGCGGAGGCTCCGGCGGCGTCGTGTCCCAGCGCAAGAACGCCTTGCGAATTGCGGCGCACGTCAACCTCCAAGGCGTCCGCATCGGAACGCAGCGCGTAGTCTACAAATTCAAGGCTGTTGTCCGGCCTGTTGTCCGCACCGGAATGCGCTGTTAAAAGTACGGTTTTTCCCATGAGTGCCCACCTCTCTTTGATTTTTGCCTGCGATCTGAGCCAAAGCCAACGCTTCTCCAGCATTTCCCTGCCCGGATCTCCCATAAAAGCGCTCACCTATCCGGGCTCTCGCCGTTGGGAAGGGCGCTGTAAAACGCCTGCTCATCATCCGGCGAGTCAAACGCAGCAAGAGGAATGACCACGACCTCTTTCTCCGCAGTGGTAAGGAACAGGTGCTTTTTGGCGCGCACCGTGCTGCTGATTCCGCTCAGTGGGATTTTCTGCTCTCCGGAAGCATCCGAGATTTTCAGCTCGTCATCGGAAAGGAAAATCGTGCGCTCTCCCATTGGCAGCGAATCCGCTTTCTTATCCACCATGCGCCGCACCCATTTTTCAATAGTACTCTTTTCCTGATTCGGCACATACAGCACAAAGAGCAGCGCGGCAAGCAGAAAAAGCGCCATTCCGCCCGGCGTAACGCCGCCGCGGCCAGCCCCAACAGCCAAGCCAAGGGCAATCAGCGCCCCCGCGCCGGCACACTGGAGCAGGCGGACCCGGCGGATGAACGCGGGATCATGCCGGGCATAAAACAGGTTGAACGCAATGTAATCGTCCTCGCTCAGGGTATATACTACCTTCATTTTCTCACTACTCCACCAGCTCTGCCAGGGACGCGGCTCTGCCATGCGTAATATAGAAGCGGGCGGCAGCGTTGGCAAAGGCGATCCGGTCCTCGTCGCCAAGGCCCTGGACCGTGGCAAAGCAAAAGGCGCCGTTGAAGTTGTCTCCCGCCCCTGTTGAAATTTTCGGCGCCGGGACAAAGTCGGAATGCCGGCGGGCCAAGCCGCGGCCAGTGAGCAGATAGGTTTCCCGAATGGTGTGGATAATAACCTCATCTATCCCATAACCGGCGCAAAGCTTCTCCGCAATGCCGGGCAATGCCTGCACATTTGGAAAGAGCTGTTCCGCAATGACGCGGGCCTCATTTTCGTTCAGACTCAAGACCGTTTTGCGGCAGGCGGAAAATCTCCCCATCAATCGCAGGACAGCCTCCAGCTCCTCCACCGCTTTCCGGGAAACGTCACAGAGGTCGAAAAAGGCATACCGTTCCCGGTCCGGCGGATAGCTGCGCACCGCTTCCAGCGTGCGTTCCCACAGCCCGTGAGCGAAGGAAAGTTCGCTCCAGTTCACCAACGCCAACAGATCGGGACTTGTGAGAAGCTCCTCTGCCCTGCCTCCGGCGGCGGCGTCAACCAAACGCCACACATCCTCAGAAAAGGCGCAGTCCGCAGCAAGCAGAATCTTGCCGTCGCCAAACTCCAGGCAGGTGGACTGTCCCGGCGGCGCGAAGGGATAGAGCTTGCAGGGCATCTTCGCAAACACGGGGTCCGGCCTGCCCGGCTGTCCCAGCATACCGAGACACGATACATCCGCCCCCAGCCTCCCCGCCGCACAGGACAGATAAGGAAGGTTCCCCCCCAGGCGGCGCGCCACCGGCTCCAATTCGATGGAACAGCTTTTTTCCGCCTTGCCAATTAAAAACTCCCCAAATTCCCGAATCGTCCCAAAGGGCACCGCCGGAGTTCCGGCTGCCGCCGCGTGCCGCAGCGGCTTTACAATGGTGTCCACAAACCCGTCGAAGCCGACGGTGATCCGCTTTCCCGTCAAGACGCGCTCATTTAGAGCGCCCTGCCAGTTCACAGCATGGCCGCAGCGGCTTTATCCGCCACGACGACACAGCTCGGGTGCGTCTGCAAAATAGAAGCGGGCACTTGGTTCGTGACGTCTCCCCGCACCGCTTCGCGAAGGATGTTTGCCTTGTGCTCGCCGCTGGCCAGCAGCAGCACCGTCTCCGCAGCCATGATCTGGCGGATGCCTTGGGAAATTCCGTACTCAGGGTGAAACTTCTCTCCAAAATACTTGGGCATGACCCGCTTGGTTGTCTCCGACAGGGGAATAACATGGGCGTTCAGATCAAAGCGCACGCCCTCTTCATTAAATCCCAAATGGCCGTTCATGCCGATTCCCAGCACCGAAAGAGTCAGCGGGCCATGGGCGGCAATGAAGCCGTCCAGTGAGCGGCACTCCTCCTCTATGTCTGCGGCGCCGTTGATGACATGCGCCTGAAGAAAGGGTATGCGCATGCGGCCCAGCAGCTCCTTCTGGTTAAAGAGACCGCAGGAACCCTCGTCTTCCCGGGACAAACCGGCCCACTCGTCCAAAGAGACGTAATACGCGCGGGACGGGTCAATCTGCCCGCTGTTCACCATGTCCGCAAACCGGTGGACAAAGCCCAAAGGCGTCTCTCCTCCTGCAAAGCTAAGCAGGGCGTCCGGCTTCCGGAGAAGCGTTTCCGCCGCGATTCGCGCCGCCGTCCGGCTCATCTCCTCGTAATTCTCACAAATGATCAGTTTCATGTTTGACCACCTTTTAGGCAATGATGCCCACTTCCCGCAGATACGTCAGATTGCGCTTGGCCGATGCAAACGCCTGGGCGTTGGTGGCACGGGGCATATCCGACTCCACGATGCCAATGCCGTGAAATTCGATTTCCTCCAGCACGCGGCGGATTTCCTGAAACGAGATGACGCCGTCGGGCAAATCGCACATGACGTCGATGTCAAACGCCTCGTCGCTGGTCAGGTTCTCCCTTTGCACCCTTGCGAAAACCGCGCCGTCCATCTGCTTGAAGTGGAGGTAGGCAATTCTCTTAGCAAAGCGCCGCAGGAACGCGGGAGCAGACGGCTCCTCCGGCTGGCCG
The DNA here is from genome assembly GCA_022801815.1 of Oscillibacter sp. Classification (GTDB taxonomy): domain Bacteria; phylum Bacillota; class Clostridia; order Oscillospirales; family Oscillospiraceae; genus Oscillibacter. The sequence continues at coordinate 10,119 of JAAWTB010000004.1, forward strand.
TTTCCGTTGGCATACGCATGGTGTCCCGTGTCAAAGCAAAGATCCAGGCCGGTTGCGTCCAGCAGCCGGACAATTTCCTCTTCATATTCAACCATGGTCTTTATATGGGGGTGGTAAACGACGTCGATGCCAAATTCCCGTTTCGTAAACTCCCCCATATCCCGGACTTTCCGGAAAAAGCAATCCCACTCACGTGGCGTAAGCGCCTTCTTTTTTTCGCTGCGCGCCCCCACATCCGACTCATCCATCGTCACCAGATACTTCGCGCCCAGCGCCGTCAGGCGGCGGCAGAGGGCCTCTGTCCGGGGCCGGAAGGCCGCGAAATCCGCGCCTTGGTCAAAGGCATAGCACGCCGTCCCCGCGCAGACCGACAGGTTCCGCTTGCCCAGCTCCTCCAGCAGGCGGGACTCCTCCGTAGGGAGATACCCGTCCGGGCCAAGCTCCAGCGCCTGATAGCCGGCCTCCGCAGCCTGGTCCAAAAACAGCTCCCAGGGCGTGCCGGAGGGCGTGCCGTCCGCATACCAAACGCCCCAGGAGCACGGAGCTGTGGCGATTTTCACCTCAAACATACTTCCGCCTCACTTTCCGCCCATCTTGCGGACGATCTCACGAAACAGCTCCAAATCCGCCACGGCATCCTCCAGGTTTGTCTTCGGCTGCTTCCCTGTGGAAATGCAATCCGAGAACAACGCCAGCTCCGTCTGGAAGGCATCCCGGAAATCCGGTCCGTAAACCGTGGTCTTGGTGTCCTCGCCGCCAGATTCCGTTACGGTAACGGCGGCGGGCTGATAGCGCAGATACGGCGTCTCGTACTTTACATGGATTTTTCGCGTTTTCTGGAACACCTCGATGGCTGCGTCAAACTGCACGATATCCTGGTTGTTGACCAGCTCGTAAGTCCCCAGGAAGCCGCCCTCAAACTCCATGACAATTACCACATGCTCGCCGCCGCTGGCCGTGGCCACCGAAAGCACTTTCTTCGGCACGCCGAACAGCTCCCGCACCGCCGCGAAGGAATGGCAGCCCAGGCCGGTCATCATCTGATACGTTTTGCGCTGCTCGTCCGTGGCGTCCGCGCCGATGGCCTCATCCAGCTGGGCGCGGCGGCGGCGGCCACCCTCTTGAATGACCTCTGCGGGGACATCCTTCGGGTAAAACAGCCGTCTGGTCTGCCGCAGGAAGAAGGGCGCCTCCAGAATAATATCGCGAAAACGCAGGTATTCGGTTTTCATCGGCGTGCTTTCCAGGATCTCCTTCGCCTTCAGGTACGGACCCGCATACCGCCGCATATACCCCACCATGACGATATGATCAGGGTACTGCTTTTTCAGCTCAATCAGCTCGTTCAGCTCCCGCAGGCACAGCGTAACCGGTTTTTCCACAAATACATGACGGCCCGCTTTCAGCGCCCGCTTTACATATTCCCCGTGGTACTGGTCGGGAGAGAGAATGAGAACCGCGTCAATATCCGCCTGTTCAATCATCTCCAGGGCATCCCCATAGCCCTCTTTTACGTTGTACTCCTTTTGGATAAATGAAACCAAGGACGGCGAAACATCGGATACCGCCGCGATCGTATAGGTCTCCCACAGATTTTGCAAAATAGGCAGATGCATGCATTGGGATACCTCTCCCAGACCAATAACTCCAACCCGAATCATACTGACTCCTTTCGAAACAATATCAAATTTGTTTCTTAATGTTTCAATTCCTGAATCCTGTATCCGTTACTTGCAAGCGCCAAAGATGAGATATACACCGGTCATTTTCCGCAAGTAATTTCTTACTATCTTATTATAGCGTCCGCAACAGAGCCCGCACAAGATGGAAACAAAAATGAAACAAATTTTGTGGCTTTCGTCAAAGGCTTTGCCTCTTGAGAAAAATATGCTATACTAAGAACAGGCTTCTCGTGTCAAACGTCCGGGAACAAGCATGCCAGATTGCCCGGCGCGTCCAAGGCAGAACGGCGCGAATCAAAGGAAACGTTCGGAAGGAGTGTAGGGGAACCCATGACCATCCGTGAATTTGCCGCTTTATGCGGCGTATCTCCCGCCACGGCATCCCGGTTTTTCAGCGGGCAGGGCCGCGTCAGCGAGGAAAAGCAGCTTATCATGAAACGCATGGCAAAGATCAGCGGCTATGAGCCGCCGGCGTCTTACCGCAGCCGCCGCCAGCTTCGCAGCGCCATTTTTGCCATTCTGCCGGACTTCCGCCACACCTTCAACAACAACATGGTGGAAATTCTGCGCGTGCAGTCCGCGGAATATGGCCGCCAGCTTATGGCTGTCCAATCCGACGGCGCGGCCAACGAGACGCTTCTCGCACTCATCATCGCGGCGCTGCCTCTTGGCGTGATTCTCTTGGGCGACCATCAGAACGACCGCATTCCCGTCGAACTGGTACACCGCAGCATCCCCGCCATCCACTGCGGCGGCCTGTCGCTTACTCGCGGAGTTTCCGCCGTCCATATTGACAACATGCTGGCCGCATATGACGGAATGCGCCATCTTATCCGCTTGAATCACAAGTGTATCGGTCTTTTAAGCGACGACACCAGGGCAATCAGCACGGACTTTCAGCGAATCAGCGGATGCCGCCGGGCAATGGATGAGGCCGGGCTTGCCCTTCCGGATTCCCGCATTGCCTATGGGGAAACCACCTTTGACGGCGGCTACCGGGCCATGTCCATGTTACTCCGGCAGGCGCCGGAGGTCACCGCCGTATTTGCCTTCAGCGACGATATGGCGGCAGGGGCCGCCGCCCGCCTTTGGGAAGAGGGGAAGCGCATCCCGGACGATATATCCCTGCTTGGTTTTGACGATAACGAGTGCGCCCGGCAGCTGCGGCCCGCTTTGACCACCATCCGCCAGCCCCACGAACAGATTGCGCATCTCTCCATTACGTATCTTCTTGAACACACCCGCTTTCAGGAAGAAACCTCCCTTACGCTGCCCCATGAGCTGATTCAGCGGCAAAGCTGCCGGGCTCTGTAAGAGAAACGCGCTCCCTCGAAAACCAGGCCGCCCATCGGCGGACAGATGCGCGAAAGAGCGCCGGCGGTTTAGGGCTTGTTTGAAAAATGTCAACACGCCCAAACAGCGGGCCTTTTTCTGCCATACATCGTTAAATTTTCTTGCCATCCGTCAGGATGCCTGCGAAAATTTGCCTTGCCTGGCAAAAAAATTCCTCGCTGTTGGGCATATCGCCAATTATCAAACAAGCCCTAATGGAAGTGCTGGATGGGCTGAACATTGGCGGGGGCATTTGAGACGATTTCTTTTGGAACGTCTCAAGTACCCCCGCTGTTTTCATATCCCATACAGGCCGGTTTGGTAAAACCCGGGCCGCTCTTTACCGCCTGCGCTGAAGCGGCTTCGCGGCGGGCAATCAGCGTCAAAAGAACCAGTTTATGGCCGCTTCCTTTGCGCCCGACGGCTTCGACTATCTGCGGGACAGCCCCCTACCGCACCGAGACCAACCCCTTGGCGGTGGAACGGGGGACTTGCTCCGGCTCCTTTGAGAACGGGAACAACCACTGTGTTGTCCTGCAAAAGCGGCTGGCCCCGGGAGAGAAGACCCGTCTCCTCTGGATGCTGGGGGAGGGGGACCTGGAGGAGGGACGGCGCGCCCGGGAAAAGTACTGCGATGTTTCTGCGGTGAACGCCGCCTTTCAGGACCTGGCCCGGTACGGGGTGCGCCCCCAATTCGGCGGACTGCTGATCGACCCCTGCCTCCCGGCGGACTGGAAGTGCTTTGAACTTACGCGGGTCTGGCAGGGGGATCTGCCCGCCGTGCTGGACGCCGCCCTGGCCCGGAAGGGCAGTCCCCAGGTACACCTGACGGAGGAGATGACGTATGTCAACGCCTATTTGTACATCGTCACTCAGCGCTACGGCAAGAGGCTGATGGTGGAGGCGGACCTGCCCGACGAGCTGATGAATTGCCTGGTCCCCCCGGCTCATTCTCCAGCCGGTGATTGAGAATGCGGTGGAACACGGCATCGGCCCCAGCGGGCAGGGGCGGGTGACCCTTCGGGGGTTCCGGCAGGAACACTTCCTCATTTTGGAGATCGAAAACGACGGCGGGCTGTCCCCCCAGGACGAGGCCCACATTGCGCAGAAGGAGAGCGGAAATACAAATAAAACCATGGAGGTTGTATCACGAAAAAAACGGACTTCTTGCGTTGACTCTTGTCAGTGCGTTGATTCTGAGCCTGCTGGCCGGCTGCGGCGGAGACAGCCAGCCCGGCGGTTCAAGTTCCGGAGGCGGCAAAAGCAGCGGCAGCGCTTCGGCCAGTTCCGGGGTGGAACTGAATGTGGTTACATCTTACGGCGGCGACGGCAACCGGAAACAGTATGAAGCCGCCGTGGCCTCCTATGAGGAAACCACCGGCAACACCATTCTGGACGCCGACGCCAAGACCGTTCAGCTCTTTGGCGACGCCGCCTTCCTGATTGACGGTTCCTGGAAGGTCAATTGCTTTGTGGACAACTGTTCCGATACCCTCAGCGACTACGCCATCTCCTACGGCCCCGCCAGAGGGAGCGCGCGGCCTCTGAGGCCATCGGCGGCATCTCCATGGCCTGCTTCATCACCAAGAAAGCTTGGGACGGCCCCGCCAAGCACTGTCAAGCACATGACCTCTGACGAGATGATGAGCACCTTTGTCACCACCGAGGTCACCGCCCTGAAAAACGGCGCCTCCCCCGCCGGGCTGAACGCGCTCCAGCAGGCTGCCGTCGATGCCAATGCCAACATCACCGGCGTGCTGAAGGTCTTCGACCTGCCTTGGGTCATGTTCGGGGCGGGAATGCCCCAGGACCGGGGATGGCTCACCGGCACTTATATGTATGACCAGACCTTCAACCGGGGCAATGTGGACTATGGGTCCGCCATCGCCATCCTCATTGTGGTGCTGTGCGTGCTGTTTTCCAACGTAGCCAACCGGGTCTAAGCCCCGGGACGGCATTTAAGAGGGGGACCCGCTGTAAAAAAATGACGCCCGCCAAGGCGGGAACCTATGTAATTCTCACCTTCTGGGCCCTTACCGCCCTGTGCCCCTTCGTCTGGGTTATCCTCAACTCCTTTCGGGAGAAAGGCCTGATCCGCAAGGACTCCTTTTCCATCCCCACGGCGGGAAACGGCTTCACGATGGATAACTGCGCCAAGGCCATGGAGCGTTTTGATTTCAGCAACGCCTACCTGAACAACCTGGCGGTCTCCATTTCCGTCACCATCGCGGTGGCAATCATTGCCGGCTTTGCCGCCTGCGGGCCGGTCCGCTACCGCTTCAAACTGCAGGCAACCTGTGCTTCGCCATTATTGTGCTCATGGGCTTCATTGAGTCGGTTCCCATAGAGCCGGAGGAGAGCGCCTACATAGATGGCTGCCATGTGTTTCAAGTGTATTTCCACATCATCAAGGGGTAGGGCTTGCGTCTCCGCCTCTGTTTCAGGTATAATAAGGAAAACCGGTTTCCCCGCCGCCGGCGGGGAAACCGCACACCCCGGGAGGTAAACGCGCATGTACAAGGTGGTTCTCATCGACGACGAGGCCATCATTGCGGAGGGTTTTCGAAAGGTGGTGGACTGGTCCGCCCGCAGCTGTCAGGCTGCAGCCCTGGCCCAGGATGCCGTATCCGGAGCGCAAGCTATTCGGGAATACCGACCGGACATCCTCTTTACCGACATCAAGATACCCGGAGAGAATGGCCTGACCATGCTGGCCGGTCTGCGGGGGGTGTTTTCCTGGATGCAGATCGCCGTTCTCACCGGCTACCGGGACTTTGAGTACGCCCAACGGGCCATCCGCTTAGGCGTGGTCCGGTTTTTGCTCAAGCCCTCCAAAATGGACGAGCTGACTGTGGCGCTGGAGTACATGACCGGCGTGTTGGACCGTCTGCCGCCGGAGGCGGATCCGGATTCCCAGCCGGGGAGCGAGGACCCCAGCAGCTTTTTGGTCCGCCAGGCTTAGGCCTATATCACAGGGCACTGCGCCCAGCGGCCGTCCCTCCAGGACATGGCCGACCACTGCTATGTCAGCCGGCGGCGCCTGTCCAAGCTGCTCAACAAGCGCCTGAATCAATCCTTCTACGATCTGCTGAATACGGTACGCGTTCGCCAAGCCAAACGGCTGATGGACAACCCGGCTCTGCGCATCAGCGAGGTGGCCGAGGGGGCGGGCTATTTCGATACCTCCCATTTCTCCCGGGTGTTCAAAAAGCTGGAGGGTATCTCCGCCGGAGAAAGGCGCAGCCTGCATTAAGGAAAAACGGAATCTCCCGGCAACAAGGGCCGCCCACGCAAGGCTTACAGCGCGGCCTCCGGCGAGGCCCGGCCATACAAGACGGCTGTTCTGTGTCAAATAGGGGACTTTGGCTGTTTGAGAAATACCAAGTGGTTTTCTGCGGACAGTTCCCCATGGAAACGATAGCCCAACTGGTCAAAGGCCCGGAGATTCTCCGGGACTTCGATGTTACGTTCGGCCATCCAGCGCACCATCTGCCCCCGGGCCATTTTGCATTGAGTGCCCTTCTCCATAACCCTGCCGCCCTTCCACTCGCCGAAAGCGCAGGTGACAAAGCGGACACTCTTGGGCAAATAGGGTTCCACCGCCTTGCTGTACTCCTTAGAGGCCAGGTTCAGCACAAACTCAGTCTCAGAGGCCAGCTGCCGGGCCAGACGGTCACCCCAGAACTGGTACAGGTTCCGGCAGCCGTCCACGTTCAGCTTGGCCTGCATCTCCAGCCGGTAGGGGGTCACGCCGTCGAAGGGCCGCAGCAGACCATAGAAGCCGGAGAGAATGCGCAGGTGTTCCCGGAGGTAGTCCAGGTGGGCCGCTGTCATCACACCGGGGGCCATGCAGCGGTACTGGATGCCCTCGTAGGAGAGGACCGCCGGGGTGAGATTGCGGCACAGGTCCATATGCTCCAGCCTCTCCACGTTCAACTTGGCAATAGCGTCGCTGCACTTCCAAAGGCCCTGCAGCTCCTTGGGGGACATGCCCTGGAGGACCATTTTCAGCCGCTCCGCCCTCTCCAGAAACTGGGGCGGGCCGTCTAAGGCAAAGCTGTCCGTGTCCACGACCATGTTCTTGGCAGGAGCGATGATGATGCGCATAGGACGGTCCTCCTTTAAATAATAATCCCTTCGCAGTGGTCGGTTTCGTGCTGGATAATCTGGGCCGCCAGGGCGGTAAAGGTCTTGAAGCGGGTCTGAAACCGCTCATTTTGATACTGCACTTTGATGGACTGCCAGCGCTTGGCTTTCCGGGTTCCAGTTAGGGAGAGGCAGCCCTCCTCCGCCTCATAAGGGCCGGATTTTTTGATGATCTCCGGGTTGAACATGACCATGTACTTGCCCTCGTTGTCAAAGGCGATGATTCTTTTTTGGACGCCGATCATGTTGGCCGCCATGCCCACACAGCCATCCCTGTGGGCATCCAGGGTGTCCAGCAGGTCCTGGGCGACGGATAAATCGGCTGGAGCGGCTGGCTCCGCTTTTTGGGAGAGAAATGTTTCGTCTTTCATAATGTCTCGAATCATGATATGTGCCTCCAAGCCCTGTTTCCCATAACGGAAACCGTGTAATATACTTAATAAGATAGCACAAACTGGGGAAAGGCGCAAATGTTGGATAATGCAGCAAATGCCGCCATGAGGAGATAACGGTTTGCGGCGAAACCCTGATCTATGGGGGCAAGAATCTAACGGGCTATAGACAAAAAATACGGGATCGGCCAAGCGGCCGGTCCCGTATTTTCTATCCTGTGCTCTTAGGAGTCCTTCATCCAGTCCTCATGTTCTTCCAAGGTGATAATGTCCGGAGCCCATTTCTGGTTCATCCTTCCGACCATCTCACTCCAGGCGCAGAAATTGGCGTCGGACTGCTTTTTCTTCCGCTGCTGGGGACCGTCCTTCTTGTCCGTACGCAGGTTCTATTCAACAAAGGAATGGCTCATAATATAGAACTCTTCCTGGCTGGGCAGATGCTTTTTTTCAAGCGGTTCAAGGCTATCGTCGTAGGTTTGCGCTTCCTCTTCGTTGATGCTCATGACGGGGCTGTCGCAGTAGAACCACTTCCGGCCATCCAAGGCGCCGGCCCTCAGCTCCTTCACCAGCATCGCCGCCGGGTACTTTCCCCCTTCTACGCAAACATTGTGCTTTTTGCAGCTTTGAAAACCCCGGCTTACATAGTTGACCGGACTCCCGAAGATGACAATTACATTATACCCCATCGCCGCTGCCTTCTCAAAGGAATAGTCCATCAGTCTTTTGCCATAGCCCTGCCGCTGGTACTCCGGCAGCACGCAGACAGGACCGAAGGTAAGAGCCGTCTTTTCCTCTCCGGCCTCGTCCGCCAGCCGGGCCTTCGTGTACATGATGTTCCCGATGACCTGACCGTCCAAGTCCAGAACAAAGTCCAGCTCGGGGATGAAGTCCTCATGCCCCCGCATGACATGAACCAAATAGTGCTCCGCGCATCCCGGAACATAGAGATTGTAGAAAGCCCGGCGGGTCATATCCTCCACAGTCCGATGATCCGCCGGAGTTTCATTTCGGATATTCAGCATTGTTTCACCCCTTTTTGTATTCATTCCCCAAATCGTGCGCCGGAATTCAGCTGGCGGCAATCGCTATTATAGGCGCGGGAAATGGGCGGCAGACATTAGGGCTTGGCATTTTTCCAGGAAAAAACCTCAAAACACGCACAGCGCCGTAAAGCAGGACCCGCGGGGACCCAGCCCCTCCACAAAATAGCCCGTCTCATCCCGGAATCCATCCAGCTTCAGCTGGTCTCCCAGAACGGCCTCCCGGCTGTAGTTGATATAGAACTCTTTGAAAACCCGGGGCTGCAAATCCTCCGGCAGCGCGTCCCAGACGATGTCGCCGTAATTTCCGCTGAAAAGATGCCCGTTGCCGTCCAGGTCGGACCATCGGACCCGGCGGGTTCCCAGGTCCTCCCGTCCTTCTGGGGGCAGGACAATTCTCCGCGTTTCCGGGCAGTCCAAGGGCCGGTCGTCCCGCAGCAGGGGTTTGGCGGTGAAGGCCGAGGGGCGCATAATTTTCCTGGTTTCCGGGTCCACCAGAATCCAGTCCGTCCGGGCGGAGACCCGGAGCCGGCCCTGCCGGTCCTTCATCTCATAATTTCGTCCCATGTGGGTGCCCTTAATCCCGGCCTCCCAGGTGGTGATGTCCAGCACGTCCCCCGCCCTGGGGCAGTCGTGGATGCGAAGCGCCGCCCGAGAGAGGAGGAACACCTCCCGTTGGGCCCACAGCGCCTCGTGGGTCAGGCCCCGGGCGTCGTAGTCGTACCCGGCGAAGGCCCCCAGGCGGCTTAGAAGTGCCGCCGCCCGGACCCGCTGGTCCGGACCGCAGTCCCAGAACACCAGTTCCTCCTGGCGGAAATAGCCGTTTTCATACAGCCGCTGTTTAAAATCTTCCATGGCAGAATCCCATCCTCCTTCGTTCACTTCCTGGTCGGGCGCAGCCGGGGGAACACCGCCCGGAACACCGACGAGGCCAGCATGGCCCCCACTGCCAGCGCCGCCGCCATCCCGAAGGTGTGAAGCAGGGTGCGGAGAAATGCATCCGTCTCCCCCGCCACACAATGCCGCATAGCGTAGTAAACGCCCCCGCCGGGAACCAGGGGCAGCAGGGCCACCAGTACATAGCCCGTCACCGGGCAGCGCCGGACCCGGCTCATTACCTCGGCAAAAACGCCGATGGCCGCCGCCGCCAGGAAAGCCGCGAAGATGCTCTTCCCTCCCAGCAGGTATACCAGCCAGCCCAGGGCCCCGCCCACTCCGGCGATCAGCTTGCCACCGCCGTGGATGTTGAACATCAGCGTAAAGCCCACGCAGGCCAAAAAGGCGCAGAGGCAGGGCAGGACATAGTCCAAACATATCGTCTCCATACCGTCCTCCCTACACAAACCCGCCCAGAGCCTGTCCCGCAGCCGCGCCCAAGGCGATGGCGGAGGCCACCAAAATCGCGTCCGCTGTGCGGCTCAGGGCGGAAAAAGTGTCCCCGGCCATAATCTCCCGCATGGCGTTGGTCAGAGCCACGCCGGGCACCAGGACCATCAGTGTGGAAATCGTCACCACGTCCACACTCCGCCCCAGCCCCGCCTCCACCAGCGCCAGCGCCAGGAAGGCCGCCACGGCGCTGCACACCGCCGTGCGGAAAAAGCTGTTTGCCCCGATGAATTTTCCGCCGTAGAGCAGGCACAGCCCCACCGCCAGGCCGCAGAAGAAGGAACAGGCCGTGTCCCGCAAGCCTCCGCCGAACAGCGGGGCGAAAAAGGCGGAGGCTACGCCGTAGCCCAGCAGTGTCGTCCGGGGGGAATGCCGGGGAATGGCGTCCGGCAGGGCGTTCACCGCCTCCTGGGCCTCATCCAGGGACGGAACCTGGGCGCAGAGGCGGCGGCACAGGGCGTTGCACCGCTCCAGCAGCTCAATATCCGTGCCGTGAAGCGGAACCCGGCGCATCCGGGTGACGGGATGGCCCTGGGGCGTCGCCACGCTGACAATCAGGCAGTTGGGGATAGCGAAGACCTCCGGGTTTTCCAGGCCATAGGACCGGAGCAGCCGCCGGGCGGACTCCTCCACCCGGTAAATCTCCGCGCCGCTGTACATCAGCTGATAGCCCAGCTCCGCCGCCATATTCAAGAGCTTTTCATAGTCCATGCTCAGTCCAGCGTCTCCTTAAAATCCGCGCAGAAGTTGGGCCGGTGAACATCCAGCACCACGGGGAGCTTCCCCTCCGCGAAGCGCTGGCTCAAGCCCTCCATGCCGTACTTCAGCTTGTACTCGATCTCCTCCTTGTAGGCGGGGATCAGCAGATAAAAGCTGATCTCCCGCTCCTCTTCGGTCTTCAGGGGCGGAACCAGGGTAAGGCTGTCCAACACCGCGCCGCCAAAGCCCAGGCCGTCGCAAATGGGGGTGTACTCCGGCCCGTTGGGGATGGTGTGGCCCCAGCCCAGCCAGGTCTTGTACTCGTGGGGGAAGCGGGCCAGGAACTTCAGCATCTGGATGGGCCAGAACCGCTCATAGGGCAGGTCCTTGGGATTGCTCCCCGCCTTGCCCAGGTCCCAGTCCCCAGGGAGGAGCATGTAGAGCTCCGCGTATTTCAAATCCTCCCGGTCCGCGATCTCCTCCGGCAGGCTCATGGGCAGATCGCTCATGCCGGTGGTATAGAGGAGCGTGCAGTCCCCCTTGGGGGAGTGGAGGACGTGAACGTCGATGTGGACCAAATCGCTGATGAGCTCGTGGCAGACGAAACCCTCCCAGCCCGGGAAAATCTCCTCCATGTGCTTCTCAATGGCCTCCGTGGAGACGCACACATCCTCCGGGGGCCGGAAGCCCGGATTCTCCGGCGTCTGGTACCGGTAAACAGCAGAGCCGCCGGGGGTATACTCCTCCGTCTCCGGGGCCGTGCCCGGCTTTCTTCCGGAAGGCGGGGCTTCCTTTTTCTTTTTAAACCTGTCCAAAAAAACCATAGCAGAAACCTCCTTATATCATCCGCAGAAACTTTTCTCTATCCTACTCCTTTTCCCTCCCGCTGGCAATTGTTTTTTCTCCCGAAATCCGCTACAATGGAACCGGGCAAACTTCCATCATTTCAAAAGAGGTGTTTTTATGAGACTGGTTTCCTGGAATGTCAACGGCCTGCGGGCCTGCCTGAAAAAAGGTTTTTTGGACTTCTGCACCTTCGCCGACGCGGACATCATCTGCCTCCAAGAGACGAAGATGCGGCCGGAGCAGGCGGAGTTTGATCTCCCCGGCTATACCCGCTTCTGGAACAGCGCGGACAAGGCGGGCTACTCCGGTACCGCCTTGTTCACCCGCCGCCAGCCCCTGAACGTCACCTACGACTTCGGCATCGACGAGCACCGCCACGAGGGGCGGATCATTACGGCGGAGTTTCCGGACTTCTACCTGGTCTGCTGCTACACCCCAAACTCCAAGGACCAGCTCCTCCGCCTGGACTACCGGATGGCCTGGGAGGACGACCTGCGGGACTACCTCTGCCAGCTGGACGCGGTGAAGCCGGTGGTCTACTGCGGGGATCTGAACGTGGCCCACCAGGAAATCGACCTGAAAAACCCCGGCCCCAACCGGCGGAACCCCGGCTTCACCGACGAGGAGCGGGAGAAAATGACAAAGCTTCTGGACGCCGGCTTTGTGGACACCTTCCGGGCGCTGTACCCGGACAAGACCGGAGCCTACTCCTGGTGGAGCTACCGGGGCCGGGCCCGGGAGAACAACGCGGGGTGGAGAATTGACTACTTCATCGTCTCGGAGCGGCTGAGGAGCCGCATTCAAAACGCCGACATCTGGAGCGAGGTCCACGGCAGCGACCACTGCCCGGTGGTGCTGGAGCTGTCTGAGGAATAAACGGAGGAGGGGCTTTGCCCCTCCTCCGCGTTTGGTCTTCCGGTCAGTCCACCGCTTCTTCCAGCTCCAGCACAGCCTCCAGGGTCTCCCCGTTCCGAAGGAGGGTCAGGGCCAGCGTATCGCCTACATAGAGCGTCCGCCGGACGCGGAACAGGTCCTGATTCGTGCGCACCGGCTCTCCCTGGGCGGCAATTATATAGTCTCCCGGCCGGACTCCCGCCGCCTCTGCGGCGGTGCCGGCATCCACAGAGCTTACCAGAAGCCCCCGCTCGTCCGTCTGCACCCAGATGCCGAGCCTCGGCTCCGGCCGGACCTCGCCCCACTTTAAAAGGTCGTTGACAATCCGCTCCAGCTGGGCGGAGGGGATGGCAAAGCCCAGGCCCTCTACGCTGTCCCGGTTCCAGTCGGACATGTATTTGGCCACGTTGATGCCCACCACCTGGCCCCGCTCGCTGATGAGGGGGCCGCCGGAGTTGCCGGAGTTCAGGGCGGCGTTGGTCTGGAGGAGGGTCATGGTGTGGCCCTCCACCTCAATGTCCCGGTCGATGGCGGAGACAATGCCGTTGGTCAGGGTGCCCCGGAGCCGCCGGGGGGCGCCGATGGCGTAGACCGGGTCCCCCACTACCAGCTGCTCCGAATCTCCAAACGGGGCGAAGGGCAGGGCGTCTGCGGTCAACTCCATCAGCTCCCCCGGGGGAACCTTCAGGACCGCCAGATCGCTGTTCTCGTCCCCAGCCACAAAGCAGACCTCCATGGTATAGCCGCTGTCCAGCGTGACAAAGCACTTCCTTCCGCCCCGGACCACATGATGGTTGGTCAGAATATAACCGTCCTCCGAGAAAATGACGCCGGTACCGATGGAAATGCCTTCCCCCGTCTCGCACTGCACCGTTACCACCGCCGGATTCAGGCGGCGGTAAACCTCCTGGGCCGTCAGGATCTCTCCTTGTTCCCGAACCACCGTCAGCGCCGCCCCCTGATCGACGGGCCAGCCGGGGATGCTGATTTCCACCGTTTGGCAGGCGGCGGGGCCGCTCTCCGGGGCGTTTTTCTCCTGAAAGGCCAAATGCTCCACGGTCTTTGCCGCCGCCGTCAGGCCCACCAGCGCCGCCACACAGAGTAAAAATTTGTAAAAGCCGGACTTCCGCCTCCCAGGCCGGCGTCTCCCCGGCCGCCCCTTCCGGGAAGCAGCTGAAACGGAGGGCGCTCCTCTCCCGCCAGGGACAGGGCGGCAATAGGACTCCACCACCTCCCGGGGGTCCCGCTGGCGGTAGGCTTCCACAATCTCCCGGGGGTCCCGCTCCCCTTCGCCGTTTCGAAGGGGAGCGCGGTAAACCTCCACAATCTCGCCGGGCAGCCGCCCGGCCTGCTCACGTTCTCCCATGCTCCCTCACTTTGTGGTCAGCGAAAAGGAGAAGGTGGTCACGCCGCTTTCGCTGGTGACGTTGATTTTCTCCTTGTGCTGCTCCAAAATCGTCTTGACGATGTAAAGCCCCAGACCCACGCCGTCCTTGTCCTCACTGCGGGATTTATCGCTTTTGTGGAACCGCTCAAACAGCAGCGGCAGCTCCCCGGCGGGAATGGCATCCCCGCAGTTGCGCACCATCACCCGGGCCCGTCCGTCCAGGAGGGTCAGCCCCAGGTAGAGGGTGGACCCCTTGTAGGCGAACTTCGCCGCGTTTTCCAGCAGGTTGTAGATAACCTGGGTAATCAAATCGTTGTCCCCCAGGACCAGGATGGGTCCCTCGGGAATATCGGCCTCCACGTCCAGCTCCCGGTCCGTGATTTTTTTCTCCATAGAGATCAGCACCCGGCGCATGCTTTCGCAGAGGTCAAAGTGGGCCCCGCTCCGCAATGGGTCGATGGCCTGGAGCTGGCTCACGTCCAGCATCCGCCGCACCAGGCGGCTGAGGCGGCGGCTCTCTCCGGAGATGATCTGGAGGTAGTGTTTCTCATTCTCCGGCGGAATGGCGCCGTCCAGGATGGCGTCCGTATATCCGGCGACGGTGGTCATGGGGGTTTTCAGCTCGTGGGAGATGTTGGCGATGAACTCCCGCCGCTGCCGCTCCGTCTGCTGGAGAGACTCCGCCATGGCGTTGAAGGAGGCCGCCAGCTCTCCCACCTCGTCCCCCCGGCCATAGTCGTTCATGCGGACATCAAAATCCCCCTCGGCATAGCGCCGGGTGGCTTCCACCATCTCCCGGATGGGCTTCACCTGCCGCATGGCGGTGACGGAGGAGGCCATGAAGGCAATCATCAGTACCACAAAGGCCGTCATGAAGAAAAGGCCGATAAAGCCCTGCCACATCGAATCCAGCGAGGCCATGGTGGACACCGCCACTACCTCCCCCACCCGCTCCAACGTGGCGGGATTCACGGCGGCCACGCCCACGGAGAACCGCTTCTGTGGATAGATGCCCCCGAAATCGTCCCGCCAGGAGTCGCTGCCCCGGTCCATGATCCGGGCCGTCCGCTCGTCGGGGATGGTGACCGTCTTCCCGTCCAGGGTCTTGTCGGTGGAAAGAAGGACATGGCCCTCCGGGTCGCAGATCATGAAATGCACATCGGAGACGATGGCGGCAAAGCTGGCCAGGCGCTGGAAGTCCAGATCGTCCTGAAGGTCTTCCATATCGAGATACCGCCCGTTCTCCAGATAGCTCAGGGAGAGCTGGCTCATGACCTGGGCCTTGGCGGCGATCTCCTGACCCTGCTGGCTCCGGGCGTAGTTATAGCTCAGGGAGAAGAAGGACACGCCCAGCAGGCACAGCGTCAAAAGCACCATGCCGGCGGTGACGCAGAGCTGCCGCCAGTAAAGGCCCTGGGTCCGCTCCCGAAAGCGCCTCATGGCTCCGCCTTCTCCGTGATCAGCTCGAATTTATAGCCCACGCCCCACACGGTTTTCAGGGCCCACCGCTCGCTGACGCCCTCCACTTTCTCCCGCAGGCGTTTGATGTGTACATCCACCGTCCGGCTGTCCCCGAAGTAATCAAAGCCCCAAACCTCGTCCAGAAGCTGGTTCCGGGTGTAGACCCGATTGGGAGTGGACGCCAGGTGATATAGAAGCTCCAGCTCCTTGGGCGGGGTGTCAATCTTTTTCCCGTCCACGATAAGCTCGTAGGAGTCCAGGTTGATAATCAGCCTGTCGAAGGTCAGTTTCTTGCTGGTGTCATTGGGAATCTCCGTCCGGCGGAGGACGGCGTTGATGCGGGCGATGAGTTCCTTCATCTCAAAGGGCTTGACGATGTAGTCGTCCGCCCCCATCTCCAGCCCCTGGATGCGGTCGAACACCTCGCTTTTGGCGGTAAGCATGATGATGGGCACCTGGGAGGTCTCCCGAATCTTGGCGCAGACGGCCCAGCCGTCCATAACGGGCAGCATGATGTCCAGGAGAATCAGGTCCGGCGGGGACTTTTGAAATTCCTCAATGGCCTTCCCGCCGTCCCCGGCGATGCGGACATCGAAGCCCTCCTTCACCAGGTACATGTGGATGAGATCGGAGATGTTGCGGTCGTCCTCGACCACCAAAATATTGCGTCCCATGGCGGACCCTCCCCAGTTTTCCAAGTCTTTCTTTGTTCATTATACCCTCTGCGGTACAAGGTTGTTGAATTTTCTGTAAAGATTCCGGCGGACCGCCTCAGCCCAAACCCACTTCCCGGTAGGCGGCGCACACGCCCCCCGCCTCCCGGGCGGCGGTGAGGAAGGACCGAAGGCCCGCCGGCCCGGCGGCGTCCCCCAGCCAGACGGAGGCGTCCCCCTGCCAGGAAGCCAGCCGCCGGATCAGCTCCTGGGCCCCGGAGGCGTTTTGCAGGGCATAGCCGCTTCGGTTCAGATCCGGCTGGAGGCAGCGGAAGCCCGCCTCTTCGGCGGCCTGAAGCGCCTGCGCCCCGCCGCCCGGAAGATAGGCCAGGCGCGTCTTTCCGCAGGCCGCCCGGTAAAGGGCGGCGTTCCCCTCCTCCAGCTGCTCGGTTACGGTCCGGTCCGGGCGGCCGGCGTCCACCAGGATGCCCACGCTCTGCCCCTGTGCAAGAAGGCGGCGCAGGGTTCCCCCCTGCCGCTCCATCTCCTCCGGCGTGAAAAAGAAGGCGGCCCCCGCGTTATAGGCGGCCAGAGCGTCCGCCATTGCAGACGCGTTGCTTCCCGCTTTCAGGCACAGGGCCACGCGCTTCCCGTCCAGCCCGGCGGCGGGGTCCTGAACCTCGGCGGGAACAGTGGGCCGAACGGTTCCGCCAGGTGCCCCGCCCTCGGTGGGAGCCGTCTCCTTGGCCCGGATATAATCAGCGTAAACGGAGTTCATGGAGTACTGTGCCGCGTCGGCAAACAGCTTGTCCGACACACTGTATCCCGGCTGACGGAGCCAGACCATACTGCCATGCTCCACCTCAATCACGGAGTACACCAGGTCGAAGTACCGGGACACCGTGTTGGCGGGAACGAACACTGTGCCGTTGCGCTGGATGGCCCCGGGGTAATAGGCGGCGCCGTCGTTGTCCAGGGCGCAGTTTTCGGAGAGGGTATAGGTCAAAGACCGTCCGCCGCTGTAGAGAACCAGGCGGCTCTGATCGTTGTTGAACACCTGGGAGATGCCCAGGGACTCCCGGCCCGCCCCGGTGAAGATGGAGCTGGCGATGTAGACATAGCCGCCGCTCCAAAAAGGCATCGTGTTGTCCGACAGGGGCAGGACATAGCTGCCCACGGCGGTGAAATAGACCCGGTCCGCCGCCCGGGCAGGGGGAAGGGAAAGCTGGAACGCCAGCAGAAAACACAGCAGCAAGGCCGCCGCCCGCCGTTTCATAAGCCGTTCCTCCTTCGTAAATCCTGTTGAAAACCAGTATATTTTATAGTCAACGCACATGAAAAGAATCATCCTGATTCGTTTCAATCTGGCGGCAGAAGAACTGCCGCCAGGGACCGCATAAGCGGCCCCTGTGCCTGACTTCATAGTGAAAGCACACGGGCAAAGCCCGTCCAGCGGTCCTTCCGGCCGCCGGTGGAACATCCGCAAATTGCGGATGTTCAAGCGCTTCAACTATATCACACCCGGGCTAGGTTTGTAAAGCCCGCCGTCAGCCCCGGTAGGGCTCCACGGTGACGCCGGTGTAATAATGGGTCAAAATCTCCCGGTAGTCCGCTCCCGCCGCCGCCATGGCGCTGGCCCCGTACTGGCTCAAGCCCACGCCGTGGCCGTAACCGGTGACAAAGAAGACCATTTTGCCGTCCTGTACCTCCCAGGTAAAGCATGCGGACCGGAGCCCCAGGGCGGAGCGCACCTGAGTTCCCTTCGCCGTCACGCCGCCCACTAAGACCGTGGCCACGCTCCCGGCTTCGTCGGCGGCGGGATCTTTGAGCCAGTCCTCCATGCCGCCGGTGAAGTCCGCCTCCGGGAAGGCGGACCGGAGCTTGGCCTTCAGCTCCTCCGCCGTAAATTCCACCCGGCTGTAATACTGGGGGATACGGTCGCCCGGCTCTGGGGAATCCACCGCCTGGAGGTAGGGCAGGTCGTTCACCCATACCTCTCCCGCCGCCCGGGTCAGCCCCGCCGAGGAAGAGTGAAACACCGCCAGAATGGGCACGCCGCCATAGAGAATGGTCTCGCCGTCGGTCTCCCGCACCGCCGCCTCTACTTTAGCCTCGTAGGCGCCGGCGTTCTCCCCCCAGTTGGACCGGGCGCGATCCTCGCCGATATACGCCTGGCAGCAGGTGCTGTCCGTGCAGATATCGGCGGTCTCCCCGTGATTTCCGCCGGATTGGAGCTTGTACAGCGTATAGGTCCGGGCGGCCACCGCCTGGGCCTTCAGGGCCTCCGCCTCAAACGAGGCAGGCATCTCCGCCCGGACCACCCCCACCAAATAGGTTCCCAGGTCCATCTCCAAAACCTCCTCCCCGTCCAGCACCCGGAGCATTCTGGACGCATCCAGATCGCCGGCGGCCAGGGAGGGCGGCGGGTCCTCCCGCTCCGTCTCGTCCACCGGCTCTTCCTGCCCGAAGAGAGCCGGGCGGAAGGGGACCACCACCAGAAGCGGCAGCAAAAACAGCGCCAGCAGCAGCAGTGCCGACACGGCGATGGACTGGCTGATCTGGCTTCTCCGTCTTTTTTTTCTCATGGGACTTCCTCCTTTGTAGCGGGGCGGAATATGTGTTCCACCCTATGCGGCAAGGGGTGGGAACATGCCCGGCTTGGGGAATTTTGGTAAACTTATAGTATTGTACGCCATAGTATATGCCAAAACGTACTGGCTTATCGACACGTTTCCCCAGCATAACCTCCTGCGGCGGAGGGCGGCAAGGCGGGTCCCGTTCCGCCGGGATTCGCCGCGAAATAGGGCTTGAAACCGCCCGCCGGATTCGCTATACTAAGCTGTATCAAAAGCACTGACAGAAAGGACGGATTTTTATGAAGCCTTATGCCGCGCTCACCCCGGCGGAGCGGAAAGACGAATACGCCCGCCTGAAAGCCGAATTCGACGCCTTGAAAGCGAAAGGACTCAGCCTGAACATGGCCCGGGGCAAGCCCGGAAAACAGCAGCTGGACCTGGTCAGCGATATTTTCGGCCTGATGCAAAACCCCGGGGACTATGTTTCCGACGGCATCGACGTGCGGAACTACGGCGAGATGAACGGCCTCCCCGCCGCCCGGCGGCTCTTCGCGGACATCCTGGGCTGTAAGATGGAGCAGGTCTTCGTGGGGGGCAGCTCCAGCCTTCAACTTATGTACGACACCATCGCCAAGGCCTACACCCACGGCCTGCTCCACAGCCCCCGGCCCTGGTGCAAAGAGGAAACCGTCAAATGGCTCTGCCCCGCCCCCGGCTATGACCGGCACTTCAAGGTCACGGAGGCCTTCGGCTTCCAGCTTATCGCCATCCCCATGACCGACGGCGGCCCGGATATGGACGCCGTGGAGGCGGCGGTTCAGGACCCAGCGGTCAAGGGCATTTGGTGCGTCCCCAAGTACTCCAACCCCGAGGGGGTCATCTACTCCCAGGAGACCATCCGCCGCATGGCGGCCCTGTCCCCCGCCGCGCCGGATCTCCTCATTATGTGGGACAACGCATACTGCGTCCATGAGTTCGAGGGGGACTACGCGCCCTTCCCGGACATCCTGTCCATCTGCGCGGAGGCCGGACACCCCGACCTGGTATTTGAATTTGCCTCCACGTCAAAGATCACCCTCCCCGGCGCGGGCGTGGCCTGCTTCGCCTGCTCCGAGGCCAACATGACCCACATGGAGAAGCTCCTCACCCCCCAGGTCATCAGCTTCGACAAGGTCAACCAGCAGCGTCATGTCCTCTACCTCCGGGATAAGGCCCACACCCTGGAGCTGATGAAGAAGCACGCCGCCGTCATGGGTCCCAAGTTCCGCTGCGTGGCGGATACGCTGGACAGGGAAATTGCCCCGCTGGACATCGCCGCCTGGCGGCGGCCCAAGGGCGGGTACTTCGTCTCTTTCAACGCCATGCCCGGCACCGCCAAGCGGACCCTGGCCCTGTGCAAAGAGGCCGGCGTCACCATGACCAGCGCCGGGGCCACTTTCCCCTATGGGAAGGATCTCCAGGACAGCAATATCCGCATTGCTCCCTCCCTGCCCCCGGTGGAGGAGCTGGAGCAGGCCATGGCTGTGTTCTGCGTCTGCCTCAAGCTGGCCGCGCTGGAGAAATTAGGCGTATGAGATACTACGGCAGCGTATACCGCCCCCCCTCCGAGGCGCGAAGCCTCATCGTTCAGGTGACCTACGGGTGCAGCCACAACACCTGCGCCTTTTGCAGCATGTACAAGGAGAAGCGTTTCTCCGTCCGTCCTCTGGAGGAGGTGCTGGAGGACTTCCAGATGGCCCGGCAGGTTTACCGCCGCGTGGAAAAGGTCTTCCTGGCGGACGGAGACGCCCTGGTGCGGAAGGCTGCGGAGCTTTACACCATCCTGGACACGGTGCGGGAGCTGTTCCCGGAGTGCCGCCAGGTGACCAGCTACGCCTCCCCCGCCTCCATCCGTATCCGGACGGAGGAGGAGCTGCGGGCCCTTCGGGAGAAGGGGCTGACGATGGTCTATATGGGCCTGGAATCCGGCAGCGACCAGGTGCTGACCCTGATGCACAAGGGCCACCCGGCCTCGGAAATCATTGAGATGGGCCAAAAGGTCCGAAATTGCGGCATCGCCCTCTCCGTTACGGCCATCACCGGCCTGGGCGGGCAGCCGCTGCTGGAGCGCCACGCTCTGGACACCGCCGCCGCCTTCAACGCCATGAACCCGGAGTATATCGGGCTGCTGACGCTGATGGTAGAGCCGGAGACCCCCCTCTACGACTGGGTCCGCGGGGGAACCTTCCAGCTTCTCACCCAGTCCCAGGTGCTGGAGGAGACCCGGCTGCTGGTGGAACATCTCGACAGCCCCGGCAGCGTGTTCCGTATGAACCACGCCAGCAATTACCTGGTCCTCCGGGGAACGCTGAACCAGGATAAGGCCGCCATGCTGGCGGAGATTCAGCGCGCCGAGAGGGATTTGACCCGCCTCCGGCCGGAGTCCTGGCGGGGACTGTAACACATTCGCAGCCATACGGCAAACGGGACCCTGCGGGGTCCCGTTTGCTTTTTTGTTCAGGCCAGCTCCGCCACCGCTACGTACACGTTGGAAATCTCATACCAGACAGCGAAGTCCACGCTCCCCGTCTGGGGCAGGTGGAAAATCTTCTGGAACTCCGTTACCGCCGCCTGGGTGGCGGAGCCATAGACGCCGTCCGCCGGGATCTTGGGAATGGCGGGGAAATTGTCCGCGATGCGGTTGAGCTGGTTTTGTATGGTCCGTACCGCCTCTCCCTCGCTGCCCAGAGTCAGCACCTCGCCGTCATAGGACAGGGGGACACCCTCCACCTTCTCCGCGCTCTTAAGGTAGACTTCCGAACCGTAGTATTTCCGAAGGATGCTCACCGCGTCCCAGCCCTGCTCCCCCAGGGCCTGGGAGCCCCACTGGCTCAGTCCCTGGCACTGGGTCCGCCGCCCGTCGCAATATTGGGTGAACAACGGCTGGGCGATGCCCTCCTTGGTGACATAAGTGGTGAACAGATCATCCACCACCACGCCGATCTCCTCGAAGATCGTCCGGCCATGGGAATAGGACTGGTCGAAGGCCGTGGAACTGGTAATGGTGAAGTCGTAGCCCTTCCCCCGGTACCACTCCGTGTATACCCGGTTGAGAGTGAAGGATATGATGGCCAGCACATTGGCCTTGATGGCCTCGGTGCGCCAGGTGGAGTAAATCTCGCTGCACGCCACGTTCTTCACATAGTCCTTGAACCGCACCCAGTAATTGGGGGCCGAGGCGTCGTCCGGCCGCCCGGCGTGGACCACCACGTATTCCGGGATCACCGGCTCCGGCAGCACCACCAGCCCCGACTGCTCCGGCAGGGGCTTGACCTCCTCCTCCGGCGGCCGGGAGGAAGGCTCTCCCCAGAGGGCGTGAGGCGGCAGCAGCACATTGTGTACATTAAAGCCCCCCGCCCGGGCCGGCGCCAAGGGCATCCGCTGGATGGCGCGCCCCGCGGGCAGCAGTTCCACGCCGCCGGTGTGAAGGGTCTCCCAGCCCTCGGCGGAAACGGTGACATTATAGACGGCATAGGGCCGCTGCTCCCCCGCTCCCTCCTCTGACACCGACAGCTCCATGGGCGGCGCGGGCAGCTCCACAAAGGGGGTCTGTCCCGAGGAATCGGTGACGGCCTCCTCCAGAACCCTGCCGTCTGCCGGGTCGCTGATGCGGACTCTCGCTCCCGGAATGGGCTCCGGGCTCTCTCCCGCCGTAACAAAAATTTGCAGATCGCCTTTGTCCAGATAGGTTGGATTCATAACGGCGCTCCTCCTTTCCGTATACTATCCTATGCGGGCGGGTGCGGCTGGGCCCACGCCGCCCCGCCAGGACAGGAGGTTTTATGGAATACATCATCAAATACACGGGGAATATCCTCTCCCTGGGCTATCCCACCGAGCTGCTGGACGCCCAGTTTGCCATCATGGAGCTGGATGCCCAGGACCCGGAGCGGCTTTTGGAACATCGGCAGGTCACCTGCTTTGAGGCCGCCCGGCGGCTCAGCGGCCTGGCGGACCGGAGTCTGGAGGCCGCCTGCATCCCTCCGGTCCAGCGGGAAACCGGCCTGGGCCTGACGGGCCAGGGGGTTCTCATCGGCTTTGTGGACTCCGGGCTAGACCTGTACCACCCGGAGTTCCTGGGGGAGGACGGAAACAGCCGGGTGGTGGCCCTCTGGGACATGACGGCCCAGGGGACGCCTCCCAGGGGCTTCCTCCACGGGGCGTTCTATTCCAGGGAGGAGATTGCCGCCGGCCTGGTCCCCCACACCGATCTGGCCGGCCATGGCCCCGCCGTGGCCGCCATTGCCGCCG
>JAAWTB010000172.1 GCA_022801815.1 Oscillibacter sp.
CACGCCGGTCTCGGCGGTGAAAGCGTCGCAGACCTCCTGCCACATGCCGGGATAGGCTTCCTCATAGCCGGAGGCCAGGGCGGCCACGGTGATGGTCACATCCTCGGCGGCAGGGGGAGGCGCGGAGTCGGTGCTGCCGGAGTCAGCGGGGGGCGGGGTGGTGGTTCCGGCGTCGTTCCCGCCGCCGCAGGCGGCCAGCGACAACACCAGAGCCAGCGTCAGCAAGAGACTGAAAAACTTCTTCATAAGTCTACCTCCTTATAATATAGGGGCTTCCACAGGCCGGATTCCGGTCTTGTAATATTTAGTATAGCGGCTTACCCGCTGGCAAAGCAATCTATTTCTTGCGGAACTTTTTAGATATCTTGCTCTCTTTGCATTTTATCCCAATTTTTCAGGGATATCCTGCCAGCCTTTGGGTAAAACTGATAATTTCCGTTTCCTCCCCTTCCCGCCCTCCCTTTTCTCGACAAAATCCCGGCAGGGCGGGAAAATTTTTTTATGAAAAGTTGCGCCGCCGGAGCAAAGGCGCTATAATGGAGGCAAACCCGGGAGCTTCCAATTTTCAAAAAATTGCGCTCCGGAGGAGGAATGCCCATGAGCCAGCGCCAATACGCCTTCCTGCAGGAGGACGCCGCACCCGGCGGGCCGCCCAGGCTGGCCTACGTCTCCCGGGCACAGTACAGCCCCGAATGGAATTCCAGCCTCCATACCCACGGCTGCGCCGAGCTGTTTTTCATCACCGGGGGCCACGGCCGCTTCCGCACCCGGCGGGAGGAGTTCCCTGTGGCCATCCACGACGCGGTCATCGTCAACGCCAACGTCCCCCATACGGAGGTCAGCCAGCTGGACAGCCCCCTGGAGTACGCCGTCCTGGGGGTGGCGGGACTGGAGACCATGGCCGGAGCAGAGGGCTACGCCCTGCTGCACCTCCACACCGGCTGGGAGGAGCTGATGGGCTGTCTCCGTCTGATGCTTCAGGAGGCGGAGGGGGCCCTGCCGGGCTACCAGCGGGCCTGCCAGAGCCTTTTGGACGTGGTGCTCATCCGGCTGAACCGCCAGCGGGATGCCGCCCTCTCCGGCGAGTCCTCCGGCCCCCGGGGCAGCCGGGAGTGCGACTTGGTCCGGCGGTACATCGACAACCATTTTAAAGAGAATCTGAACCTGGATCAGCTGGCCCAGCTGGCCCACCTGAACAAGTATTCCCTGGCCCACGCCTTCCGCCGGGAGTTCGGGGTATCCCCCATTAACTACCTGATTTCCCGCCGCATTGAGGAAAGCCGCTTCCTCCTTCGGGAGACGGATCACACCCTGTCCCTCATCGCCCAGATTCTGGGCTTCTCCTCCCTGAGCTATTTCTCCCAGTGCTTCCGCCGGGTGGAGGGCGTCAGCCCCATGGAGTACCGGAAGGCGCACCGGCAGAGCCGGGCCTGAACGCCGCGGGCATAGACAAAAGCCGGGGAAGGCATAGCCTTCCCCGACTTTTTGCATTCTATCAGGTCTTTGCGTGAATCTGCGCCCCGCACTTGGGGCAGGTAATGACGATTTTTCCCTTGCCCGCCGGGACCCGGCAGATGGTCTTGCAGCTCTTGCAGGTGAAATACTTGTGGTCCTTGTCCGCGTGGCGGGCCCTGGCCCCGGCGCTCCGGTTTTTTAACCCGCAGTACCAGTTCACCCATTTCTGGTTTTCCATCCGCCGCCGGGAGAGGTTTTTGGAAAACGAGCGGAACAAAATCACCAGCATCAAAAAGAGCAGCACGCCCTCCAAGACCCGGACGGCCAGGCCCTTTTTCAGGAAGAAGCAAATCAGCTCCGCCATCCACAGGACCAGATAACCCCGGAACAGCGCCTGGTTCAGCTGGTCCCACCCGTTGCGCCCGTACATAAAGCGGGCAATCGCGCCGCCGATTCTCTGGAAGATGCCCATACCCTCGAACTCCTTTGCCGGTCCCGTCGTTTTTTTGATCCCCTACATTCTACTCGCAACCGGGCGGACACACAACCGCTTTGGGCGGAAATTTACAAAATGGTCATTTATTTTCCATAGGGGCTGTGCTATATTTTAAAGTTGTAAAAAAATAAGGAAAGGAATGTGCGTTTACATTATGGCAAAAAAGCAGTTTAAAGCGGAATCTAAGCGGCTTCTGGATCTGATGATCAATTCCATTTATACCCACAAGGAGATTTTCCTCCGGGAAATCATCTCCAACGCCAGCGATGCCTGCGACAAGCTCTGCTACCAGGCCCTCACCGACAGCGCCGTGGGCATGGACCGGGGGGATTTTAAAATTGAGATCACCGTGGACAAGGACGCCCGGACCCTGACGGTTTCCGACAATGGGCTGGGCATGGATAAGGCGGACCTGGAGAACAACCTGGGCGTCATCGCCTCCTCCGGCTCCTACAAGTTCAAGCAGGAGCTGGGAGAGGACGCCAAGGACACCGACGTCATCGGCCAGTTTGGCGTGGGCTTTTACTCCGCGTTCATGGTCTCCGATCAAATTACCGTGGTGACCCGGAAATACGGCGCGGAGAGCGGGTATAAATGGCAGTCCTCCGGGGCCGACGGCTATTCCGTTACGGAATGCGAAAAGGAAACCGTGGGCACCGACATCATCATGCACATCAAAGAGGACACGGAGGACGAGAAATACGGCGAGTTCCTGGAAAACTGGAAACTCCAGGAGCTGGTGCGGAAGTACTCCGACTACATTCGCTTCCCCATCCGCATGGAGGTTTCCAAAACCCGGAAGAAAGAGGATTCCCCCGAGGACCAGCCGGAGTACGAGACCTATACCGAGGTGGAAACCCTGAACTCCATGGTGCCCATCTGGCAGCGGGCCAAGAGCGAGGTCACCGCCGAGGAGTACAACAAATTCTACCGGGACAAGTTCCACGACTACGCCGATCCCCAGCGGGTGATTCCCGTCTCCGTGGAGGGCAGCGTCACCTACAAGGCCCTGCTCTTCGTCCCCGG
>JAAWTB010000173.1 GCA_022801815.1 Oscillibacter sp.
ATCCTGGAAATAGCCGGATACCTCGGAGGGAGGGAAAATATAGATGTCTGAGATCCATGTGAAGGAAAATGAATCCATCGACAGCGCGCTGAAGCGTTTCAAGCGCAGCTGCGCCAAGGCTGGCGTCCTGGCCGAGGTCCGGAAGCGGGAGCATTACGAGAGTCCCAGCGTGAAGCGGCGCAAGAAGTCTGAGGCCGCTCGCAAGAACAAAAAGCGTTATTATTAAGTGTTCTGAAAAACCGCTGTGCCTTTTGCACAGCGGTTTTTTTCGGGCTTTATGAAAAGCAAAGGACCCCGGCTTACGCCGGGGTCCTCACGCTGCCGCCAGCCACGTTCACCGGCTAAGAGAAGAGCGCCCTCCTATTCCCCCTCCAGATGAATCAAGCACTGGCTCAAGGCGTAAAAAGGCTCCGCTGCCGTGGGGGCCAGACCCTCCACCACCTCCGCCTGGGTCAGTACGGAGGTGGATTTGAAGCACACCGGCAAAATGGGGGCCTGATCCCTCAAATGGGCGCAGAGGGACCGCATGGCCGCCGCCCGGTCCTCCGCCCCGGCGAACTCTGCCAGGAGGCGGCTGGTATCCGGGTTGGACCAGCGGCCATAGTTCAGCGTCCCGGCGGGCTCCAGCAAACTCCCCAGATTCCAGTCCGCAGTGAGCCGGGCCTCTCCATAGTACAGGTCAAAATCCCCGGCGGCAAGAGCGGCGGCATACTCCTCCCAGGGCAGGGCCCGCACCTCCACCGCCACGCCTCCGGCGGTCCAGCTCTCCGCCAGGAACGCGGCAATGGCGGACTTGAAACGATTCTCCGCATTGACCAGCAAGGTCAAAGGCCGGTCAGAGTCATAGACGCTCTCCGCCAGAGCAGCGGTAAAGCTGTCCAGCGAATAGCCCTCATCCAGGTCCGCCGGATACAGGGCCGAAGCCGGGGATACCGGGAAGGCAGCGGGCCGCCCGTGGCCGGAGAGATACGCGCTGGTCACGTTGGCCCGGTTGATTCCCGCCGACAAGGCGCGGCGAAGGGCCGGATTATCCAAAGGAGCCCGGGAGGTGTTGCAGCCCACGTACTGCATAACCGCAGTTTCCGCGTCCACGCAGCCCACGCTTCCCGTGGTACTCACCGCCGTCACACCGGTGAGGTCCGCCGTAATAAGCTGTACCTCGTGGGAGGAAAAGCGGTAGAGCATGGCGTCGTTGTCCGGAGCCTCCACCAGGGCAATCCGCTCCACCGGCTGGCGCTCTCCCCTCCACCAGGACTGGTTGGCGATGAGATACGCCCCCGTTTCCTCCTCCGCATAGAAGTAAGGACCAGTGCCCAGCGGCGCGGGACTGTCCTGGCTTCCGGACTTCACGATGGGCACGTCCAGCAGCGCCGGGAAGGCGGCGTTGGGGCTGCTCAGGACAATGGTCACGCTGTCCCCCTTGACGCTGATGGAAGAAATTTCGGAAAGCCTGCTCCGGTAACGCTCAGACTCCCTCGCCCGGTCCAAGGACGCCTTTACGTCCCGGGCCGTCAGGAGCGACCCGTCGGAGAATTGGACGCCCTCCCGAATGGCAAAGGTGTAGCGGCCGGCAGTCTCGTCGTGGGTATAGCTGACGCAGAGGCAGGGCTGGGCCTCAAACCGCCCATCCAGGCGGAACAGGCCCTCGTACAGCAGGGACGACACCGTCTGCTGCATCCCGTCGGCGCAGTCCACCGGGTCCAGGCTCCGCCCCGGCATATAAGGCAGGGCAAACCGCTCCGGCAGGGCGGCCTTGACCTCCTTCACCGGCTCCTCCTCAAAAGAGGGCAGCATCTCCTCCGGCTCCTCCGGCGGCTCCTCCTGCCAGCAGCCGGTGAGCAGCAAAAGGGGCAAAAGCAGCGGGAGCATCCCCCGCAAACGTCTTTTCATAAAGCACCTCTAAGGATAAGGAATCAGGGATCGAACCCGCAATCCCTGACTCCCATTCCAAACGCTTAAACTCCCGCAGTAATGGCCGCGCACTGGACGCCCCGGGCCTCCCCCAGCTTCCGGTGGGACCAGAAGAGGTCCCTCCGGCAGGCGGTGCAGAGGCCGGAGACTTCTATATTCTCCGGCAAAACCCCCGCCCGCAAAAGCCATTGGCGGTTCAGCCCCTCCAAGTCCACGTGCCACTTGGGTCCCCGCTTTTCAAGATACGGCTCCGCCGTCTCCCCCAGGGCCGCCCACATGGCGGCGGGGACATCCTCGTCGCTTTCAAAACAGCATTGCCCGATGCAGGGCCCCAGGGCGGCCCGGAGCCGCTCCGGCCTCGCGCCATAGAGGCGCTCCAGCTCCCGCACAGTCTTCTCCACAATCCCTCCGGCGCAGCCCCGCCACCCGGCGTGGGCCGCCCCCACGGCCCCGGTGTCCGGATCATGAAGCAGCACTGTGCCGCAGTCGGCGGAGAAGACGAACAGGGTCAGCCCCGGCACGCCGGTAACCAGAGCGTCGGCGCTTTCATAGTTCCGCTCCCGGAAGAGCCCCTTCCCGGCGTCAGCCTCTGTACAGGCCCGGACGTTGGTCTCGTGAACCTGCCGGGAGAGGACAGTCCGCTCCAGGTCCGCACCGAGAAGCGCGCAGAACCGGCGGTAATTTTCCAGCATAGCCTCCCGTCCGTCCCCCATGCCGGGGCGGAGGTTCAGGCTGTCCCAGGGGGCGGGGGACACGCCGCCCAGGCGGGTGGAAAAGCCGTGGCGGACGCCGCCTAAGTTCGAGGCGGTGAACCAGACCAGGCCGTTTTGTTCGTGGGTCTCAAAGGGCATGGGGACCTCCCTGTTCTTCTTTCTTTTGGCCTTCGCCGTTTTTCTCAACCGGCTTATGGTTCGTCCAGCCGTTCCAGATGTGGAACACGCCATAGGCCAGCACCGGGAGGCCCAGAAGCGCAAACAGCTCAACCGCGCCGCTGTCCAGAATGGAAGCATACAGCAAGATTCCGCCCAACAGGATCAACGCAATGCCAAACA
>JAAWTB010000174.1 GCA_022801815.1 Oscillibacter sp.
GCGGCTTCCACCGCGCCGGCCTCGGCGCTCATGTCGAAGCTGTAGCGCAGCATCATGGCCGCCGCCAGAATGGTGCCGATGGGGTTGGCCTTGTCCTGCCCGGCGATGTCCGGGGCGGAGCCGTGGATGGGCTCGTAAAGGCCCCTTGTCCCCTCCCCCATGCTGGAGGACGGAATCATGCCGATGGACCCGGTAATCTGGCTGGCCTCGTCGGAGAGGATGTCCCCGAAGAGGTTCTCCGTCACAATCACGTCAAACTGGCTGGGGTCCCGGACCAGCTGCATGGCGGCGTTGTCCACATACATGTGGAGAAGCTCCACGTCCGGGTAGTCCTTCGCCGTTTCCTCCACCGTCTTCCGCCACAGGCGGGAGGTGTCCAGCACGTTGGCCTTGTCAATGGAGGTCACCCGGCCCCGGCGCTTCCGGGCCATGTCAAAGGCCACCCGGGCCACCCGGCGGACCTCGTGCTCACTGTAAGAGCACACGTCCACGGCCTTCTGCTCCCCGTCCGCCCCGGAGGTGGTGTGCTCGCCGAAGTACAGGCCGCCGATGAGCTCCCGGACCACCACGAAGTCGATGCCCTTCGCCGCGATGTCCGCCCGGAGGGGGCAGGCGGCGGCAAGGTCGGAGAACATCCGGGCGGGCCGGATATTCGTATACAGGCCCATGGCGGAGCGGAGCTTCAAAAGCCCCCGCTCGGGGCGGTTGGCGGAGGGCTGGGCGTCCCACTTGGGGCCCCCCACCGCCCCCAGCAGCACGCTGTCGGAGCGCAGGCAGGTTTCCAGGCTGGAATCCGGCAGAGGCACGCCGAAAGCGTCAATGGCGCAGCCGCCCATGGGGGCCTCCTGATAGGTGAAGGCATGTCCGAATTTCTCCGCCACGGCGTCCAGCACGCCGATGGCCTCGCTTACGATCTCGGGGCCGATTCCGTCGCCCCGGATGACGGCAATGGTCTTGTTCATTTGTCCGCCTTTCCGGCCTTCAAGGAGGCCATAAGCCCGCCCTTTTCGATCATGTCCTTGATAAACGGCGGGAAGGGCTCCGCCTGATAGGTCTCATGTTTCGTCACGTTGGTGATGACGCCCGTGTCGAAGTCCACCGCCACCTGGTCCCCGTCGGAGATGCCGCCGCTTGCCGCAGGGCACTCCAGAATGGCCAGGCCGATGTTGATGGCGTTCCGGTAAAAAATCCGGGCAAAGGTGGCCGCGATGACGCAGCCCACTCCGCTGGCCTTGATGGCGATGGGGGCGTGCTCCCGGGAGGAGCCGCAGCCGAAGTTGACCCCGGCCACCATCACGTCCCCGGGCTTTACCTTATGGATAAAGTCCTTGTCGATGTCCTCCATGCAGTGGGCGGCCAGCTCCTTGTGGTCCGGGGTGTTCAGATAGCGGGCGGGGATGATGACGTCGGTGTCCACATGATCCCCGTATTTATGGACGGTTCCCTGTACGTTCATGTTCAAACCTCTTTCTCATGCTTCACAAAATAATCATGAAGAATTCTCTTTTTCCAGCGGTCACACCAACGGCTTAACGGCTTTGCACCGCAGCCGGACATAATCCGCGTACCAGCTTCCATTATGGCACAAAATGCCTTCCAGGTCCGCCGCGGCTGAGCGGATGATTTCCTCGCGGAGATCCGGGCCGATTCCCTCAAAGGGCGCTTTCACAAACATTCGAATCCACTCACAAAGACCATCGCCGCCGTTGAGCCTGGTCGGCCTGTCCAGCAGCAGCGCGGTTCTGACAACAAATCCGCCTTGTTCTAAAAGTGAGGCGTATTCGCCGACCGTTGGGAAATAGAACGGCATCTGATAGGTGAGGTTTCGAGCTTCGAATGCCCTGGCCAGCGCGCCGTGGATGAGGGCGTTGTTTCCATGTCCGCCAAACTCAAAGATAAATTGCCCCTGCGGTTTCAGCGCGTCAAACACATGAGCAATCATATCCGCCTGTTTTTCCCGGTCAATCCAGTGGAAAACCGCGTTGGAAAATACGACGTCAAACTGCCTGCCCGTCTGGAAGCTCACCGCGTCCGCCTGAGTGAACCGCAGTTCCGGGTAATGGGTCCGGGCCGCCTGGAGCAGCTCGGCGGACGCGTCGATGCCCTCCGCGTCGTAGCCCCGTTCGGCAAGCTCCTTCGTCAGCGCGCCGCTGCCGCAGCCAAGATCCAGTACCGATAAGTTCTCCCCATCTATCAAGTCCAGCAAGGAACTTCCGTATTGATGGACAAAGGAAAAATCATTGGTATATTTCTCGGCATCCCATTGAATATTCATAATTGATCACAGTTCTTCCGGATGGGCGATGTGCCCCGCGACGCCGGACGCGGCGGCCACGGCGGGAGAGGCCAGGTAGACCTCGCTGTCCACATGGCCCATGCGGCCCACGAAGTTGCGGTTGGTGGTGGAGACGCAGCGCTCCCCAGCGGCCAGAATCCCCATGTAGCCGCCCAGGCACGGCCCGCAGGTGGGGGTGGAGACGATGCAGCCCGCGTCCAGGAAAATGTCCGTGAGCCCCCGGCGCATAGCCTCCCGGTAGACGCTCATGGTGGCGGGAATGACGATGCCCCGGACATCCCGGGCCAGGTGCTTCCCCTTCAAAATGGCAGCGGCGGCCTCCAAATCGGGCAGCTGCCCGTTGGTGCAGGAGCCAATGACAATCTGGTCAATTCGGATGTCCTTCCCCTCCCGGGCGCTGTGGGCGTTCTCGGGGAGATGGGGATAGGCCACAGTGCAGTCCACCTGGGAAAGGTCGATGTCCACGGTGCGCTCATACTCCGCGTCGCCGTCCGCCTCATAGGCGGTCCAGGGGCGGTTTACCCGGCCCTCCACATAGGCTTTCGTCACCGCGTCCACAGGGAAAATGCCGTTCTTCGCCCCGGCCTCAATGGCCATGTTGGAGATGGTCAGCCGGTCGTAGATAGAGAGCTCGGCAACGCCGGGCCCGGCAAACTCCAGGGACTG
>JAAWTB010000005.1 GCA_022801815.1 Oscillibacter sp.
GCTGTAAACTTCAAAATGGCGGTCACTCTCTGTAAAGAATTTCTCAACAATCCAAACATGACCGGGAAAGAAGTCGTGCAGAAAATCAGCCGCCACACCGTTCCAATCCGGCCGGGACGGCAGGACGAGCGAAACCTTCGCGCGAAGGGCTTCGGCTGGTTCACATACCGCATTGCGGCCTAAAAAATGGGGGGCGGGGGCTTGTTCCTCCGCCCCCTCATTTCCGCATTTTTTTGAAAAAGTCCAAAATCGGCCCCGAAAGGGCCGGTTTTTCAAAAAAATGCACCGCGATAACTTAACGGAAGAAAATCTGTGTTTAAGATTACCGCTCTTTTAAAAATCTCAACATGTCCCGGAAATGTAGCAGAAAACGGCTGGAGTGCTTCTTTTCCTGCATAAATCACGCTTGCCCTAAAAATACAACTTGCCCCAGAAATGCCACAAAATCAGTTTTTGCACACCCTGATTTTTTGAAGGAAATTGCCCCAAAATCAGCCGTTAAGTTAAGGAAAAATCCAAATTTCAACATGTCTTGTCCATGATGTAGAAATGAGCGGTAATTGTCAAAAAACGCAAAAATTCCAAAATACTCCGAAAAAATCAACAAGTCCAGGAAATGTCGATAAAAAAGCGGAAAAGTCTGTTTTTGCAGACTTTTCCGAAAACGCCCTTGCAATTTCTTCCGCGATAGGTTAAAATAGGCGTGGAGACATAAATAGCGGCAGAGCATAGCGGGTTGCAGCCCGCTATGCTCCGATGAAGAGTGTCCATACCACTCAACACCATAGTCTATCCAAGACTACACCGTATCTCCCATTATACTGTCATATCGCCCAATTTGCAACAGGAAATGGGTTTGGTGTTTCGCTTTGATTGAAGTTCAGTCAAGCGGTGTTGAGTTATACGCTCAACACCGCTTTTTATGTTTCCAACAGACCCCTGGGCGGGGGCGCGTCCCCCCGCCCGCCCTTCGGGGCTTTGTTGGAAATTTTATTTTGAGAGGAAGAAAACACATGAAAAAGAAATGCTTATCTTTAATCTTAGCGTTGTATCTGTGCGTTGGGCTGGCTTTTCCCGTGATGGCAGAGGGAAATTTAGGAAAAGCTGGGCAGACAAATACCGTATGCGCAGGCAGTGGAATTTCTGCTGTAATTGACCAGAATGGCTCACTATGGATTTGCGGCGATAACTGGTGCGGCCAGCTTGGCAACGGCGTACAGGGCGGCAAAAATGCGGTGAATTTTGTGAAAGTGATGGATAATGTCGTTTCTGTCAGTTGCAGTGGCAGATTTGTTGCCGCGATTAAATCGGATGGAAGTCTCTGGATGTGGGGGGACAATTCCCACGGAGAACTGGGCAACGGCGGGAAAGCAAACGCAATTATAGATGAAGCAAACCGTTACCAGACAGAACCTGTAAAAGTAATGGACGGCGTTGCCGCTGTCAGCTGCGGATCCGATTATACTGGGGCGATTAAGACAGACGGAAGTCTTTGGATGTGGGGTAACAATGAACGGGGTCAGCTTGGAAATGGTGCCTATTCGAAATCCAATATTCCAGTAAAGGTGCTGGACGATGTTGCCGCTGTCAGCTGCGGCGATAACGCCACTACTGGCGCGGTCAAAACCGATGGCACGCTTTGGATGTGGGGCAGTAATTTCAATGGTCAGTTAGGTAACGGTGAAATACAGCGGCAAGACGGCGTGGTTAGTCCGACAAAGATTATGGATGGTGTTGCGGTGGTCCATTGTTCCAGTATGCAATCCGCCGCTATTAAAACAGATGGAACACTCTGGACTTGGGGCGAAAGCAGTTTGTTGTCCAATAAGGCCAACCCGGTAAAGGTGATGGATGATGTTGCATCCGTCAGCGGAAACATGATTCTCAAGACGGATGGAACACTTTTGCTCGTAGAGGATAAAACTTCTTTTGAAACACTTTTGGGCTTAGCAGACAAATCCTCACTGGAGGGACGGACAATCATTACAACACAAGTGCTAGATAATGTAGCCGCTTTCAGCAGCAACAGCCAAGTTTTAGCTGTGAAACGGGATAGTTCCCTCTGGGTTTGGGGCAGTAATTTCAACGGCGAACTTGGAAACGGCGGTACTGGTGATAAAAAAGAGGCCGGAGAAGGGGAAGGTGAAGTTACTTACTCTCAAACTACTCCTATAAAACTCAGTTTAACGGTGGCACTTCCTGGAACCTCTCGATCTTCTCCCGCTATAGGTAGTTTTATTGATGTAAAGGCAAGCGACTACTTTGCGGACGCAGTACGATGGGCGGTTGAAAAAGACATCACCAGCGGCACCAGTAAGACCACATTCTCCCCCGGCGCGACTTGCAGCAAGGCGCAGATTTTGACTTTCTTGTGGCGCGCTAACGGCGCGCCGGAGCCGACAGCAGCGAATCCGTTTACAGATATTAAACCCGTCGATTACTTCTATAAGGCGGCTCTGTGGGCCGCTGAAAAGGGGCTTGTGTCCGGTTCCACCTTTGGCGCAAACGCCGATTGTACCCGAGCCATGACTGTGGAATATATGTGGAAAGCGGCGGGAAGCCCTGCGCCCGCTAGTAAGTCCAGCTTTACCGATGTTCCCGCCAATGCGGACTATGCGCAAGCCGTGGCATGGGCGGTAGAGAACGAAATCACCAGCGGAACGGGCGGCGGTAACTTCTCTCCCAATTCCACATGTACCCGCGGGCAGATTGTCACCTTCCTACACCGGGCTATGGGTAAATAAATTTGAGTAGTTTCCGATGTTTTAACAGCAATATGGAACATGAAAAAGCGCCCACCACCTTTTACATTTTCAAAAGGTGGTGGGCGCTTTTTTGAGCGCAGGAAAACCTTAATTTAATGACATTGTGGTTTTCCATGCCCGTTTTTGTTATAGGATTATAGGATAATGCAGATAAGCCCCCCGCTGCCCTCGTTGATGATGCGGGTCAGGGTCTCCTGAAGCTTCTTCCGGGCGTCGTCCGGCATCCGTTTCAGCTTGCCCTGGAGGTCGTCGCTGACCAGTTCATGGAAGCTCCGGCCAAAGATGTTGGACTGCCAAATCTTGCTGGTGTCCCCCTCGAACTCCTGGAGCAGGTAGTTTACCATGTCCTCGGACTGCTTTTCGTTCCCCACGATGGGCGACACCGCCGTCTCAATGTCCGCCCGGATCATGTGGATGCTGGGGGCACTGGCCTTCAGCTTCACGCCGTAACGGCCTCCCTGCTTCATGATCTCCGGCTCCTCCAGCTTCAGCTCGTCGATGCTGGGCACCACGATGCCATAGCCCGTTTCCTTCACATCCCGCAGGGCCCCGGCCACCTTGTCGTACTCCGCCTTTACCGCCGCCAGGCGGGTCAGCAGGCTCATCAAATCCCCGTCGTCCCCCACCTCAAAGCCCGACTGCTCCGACAAGGTGTGATAGAACAGTTCCCGGGGCAGACTCAGGCTGGCCGCCGCCACGCCGGTGCCCAAGTCAATGGAGGTAATTTTCGCCTCGCTGATGTTCTCGCAGGCCCCCAGGGCGGAGATGACGCCCTCCACCTCCCGGATGTGCTGAAGCTGGGAGGTCCCCTGGCGCACTGCATCGTAGAGGCTGGCCTTGATGGGGTGATCCGTCGGCAGGGCGTCCACCCAAGGGGGCAGGAACAGGTCCAGCTCCTGCATGGGGAACTCGTAGAGGACGGCCCGCAAGATATCCGCCACGTCCTCCTCCCCCAGGTCCAGGCAGTTTACCGGGACGCAGTTCACCTCATAGCGGCTGCTGATATCCCGGGCAATGGCCTCCGCCCGGTCGCTTTTGGGGTCCACGGAGTTCAGCAGGACGATGAAGGGCTTTCCCAGCTCCTGGAGCTCCCGGACCACCCGTTCCTCCGCCTCCAGGTAGTCTTCTCGGGGGATGTCGGAGACGGTGCCGTCTGTGGTAATCACGATGCCGATGGTGGAGTGTTCCGAGATGACCTTCCGGGTGCCGATTTCCGCCGCCTCCGTCATGGGAATCTCGTGGTCATACCAGGGCGTGGTAACCATCCGGGGGGCGTCGTCCTCAAACTGGCCGATAGCCCCCCGTACCATATAGCCCACGCAGTCAATGAGCCGCACGGAGAACGAAGCGCCGTCGGGCAGCTGCACCTGGGCCGCTTCCTCCGGGACGAACTTGGGCTCCGCCGTCATAATGGTCCGGCCGGAGCCGCTTTGGGGCAGCTCATCCCGGGCTCGCTCTTTACGGTACACATTTTCAATGTTGGGAATCACCTGGGTCTCCATGAAACGCTTGATGAAGGTGGACTTGCCGGTCCGCACCGGGCCCACCACGCCGATGTAGATATCCCCCGCCGTGCGGGTGGCGATATTCTGATAAATGGTCGTGTTCATAGCATCCCGTCCTTTTTCCGCTCCATATTCATGTTCCAATCTATGCCCGTCCGGCGGAAAGTATGACGGCCCGTCTTGTTTTGGAGAAAACACACAAGGAAGTTTCGCCTCCGACCGGGCTGATTTGGTCGAAATCACGCTTTACAGGTGTTCTTTAATATGGTAAACTGCTAGCGTATTAAACGAACAGGCTTGCCTGTTCCATTTTGGAGGATGAAAGCATGATGAAAAGCAAGAAGTTTTGGGCCCTCCTGCTGGCCCTTGCCATGGTCCTGAGCCTGGCCGCCTGCGGCGGCAAGGACGCAAGCTCCGATAAAAGCGGAGACGCCGGACCCTCAGCGGCCGCTCCCGAGGACCAGACCTCCGGCGGCGCCGGAGACGAGCAAAAGGACTCTGACAGCGATCTGGCCTATGTCCAGAACAAGGGAACCCTGGTGGTGGGCATGACGGACTTCGCCCCCATGGACTACCGGGACGCCAACGGCAATTGGATTGGATTTGACGCCGACATGGCCTCCGCTTTCGCCGAGAGCCTGGGCGTCAAGGTGGAGTTCCAGGAAATCACCTGGGATTACAAGGTCATGGAGCTGGATGCCAAGAGCATCGACTGTGTCTGGAACGGCATGACCTTAAATGACGAGGTCAAAGCGGCCATGGACACCGGGAAGGCTTACTGTCTCAACGCGCAGGTACTGGTGGTTCCTGCCGATAAGGCGGCGGATTTTGAGAATCTGACCAGTCTGGAGGGTCTGAATGTGGCCGTGGAATCCGGTTCCGCCGGTGAGGACGCCGCCGAGGCCCTGGGCGCTTCCACGACCGCTGTTGCCAAGCAGGCTGACGCGCTGATGGAGGTTTCCGCCGGTACGGCCGACGCCGCCGTCATCGACCTTTTGATGGCCGGAGCCATGATTGGTGAGGGAACCAACTACGCAAACCTCACCTATACCGTCAACCTTAATACCGCCCAGGGCCTGGAGTCCGAGGAGTACGGCGTGGGCTTCCGCAAGGGATCCGATCTGGTGGCCGCGTGGAATGACTTCTGGTCCGCCGCCATTGCCGACGGTTCCGTCCTGGAAACCGGCACTACCTATGGCGTGCAGGAATCCCTGATTTTGGAGTAACCCCCTTCGTTTTTCAATCCGCAAAGGCAGAGAGCGCCGCTCTCTGCCTTTGGACGGTTTTCCTCCCCGAAATTTTCAATGAGAGGACGATTCCATGCTTTCCTTTTTTGGTTCTCCTGAATTTTTGACGGTCCTGTCCGCTTTAAATACCGGCTTTATCAAAACTCTCCAGCTCTTTTTTGTCACGCTGGTAGGAGCGGTCCCCTTAGGACTGATCATTTCCTTCGGCTCCATGAGCCGCGTCCCTCCCCTGCGGTGGCTGACGAAGACGGCGGTTTGGATTGTTCGGGGCACGCCTTTGGTCCTTCAGATCATCGCGCTGTATTATGTTCCCGGCTTGAAGGGCTTTCCCATCTGGAGCGGCGGTGAATCGGGACGCTTTACCGCAGTAGCGGTGGCCTTTGTCATGAACTACGCCTGCTATTTCTCAGAGATTTACCGGGGTGGAATTCAGGGCGTGCCCGCCGGCCAGCAAGAAGCCGGGCTTGTGCTGGGCATGACAAAGCGGCAGATTTTTTTCAAGGTCACGCTGCTGCAAATGATTAAACGCATCGTTCCTCCTATGTCCAATGAGATCATCACTCTGGTCAAAGACACCTCCCTGGCCCGGGTGGTGGCCTTGCAGGAGGTCATCTGGATGGGAGAGTCCTTCATGAAGGGCAACCAGGGCTATGCGGGGCTGGTATGGCCGCTGTTCTTTACAGCGGTGTACTATCTTGTGTTCAGCGGCGCGGCGACTATCCTCCTGGGAAAGCTGGAAAAGAAACTGGAATATTTCCGTTGAGAGGAGTTGGGTAGAATGGCGATATTAGAGGTTCAACATATTGAAAAGCACTTCGGGGACACCCAGGTCCTCAAAGACATCAGCTTCACCTTGGAACAGGGACAGGCGTTGTCTATTATCGGCTCTTCCGGTTCCGGCAAGACAACCCTGCTCCGCTGCCTGAATTTCCTGGAGCGTCCGGACCACGGCGCGATTTCCGTAAAGGGCAACGTCATTTTTGCCGCGGCGGACCCCTCCACGCAGTCGGAAAAGGACATTCGCCAAAAACGGCTTCATTTTGGCCTGGTGTTCCAAAATTTTAACCTCTTCCCCCAGTATACCGCCCTGCAAAACGTCACCTTGGCCCGGGAGCTGCTGGCCAAGGAACGGGGCGGCGAAAACAAGGAGGACATCGTTGCGGCAGGCCGGGAGCTGCTGGCCCAAATGGGACTGGCCGACCGGGCGGACCACTATCCACACCAGCTCTCCGGCGGACAGCAGCAGCGGGTGGCTATTGCCCGGGCGCTGGCTCTCCACCCGGACATCCTCTGCTTCGACGAACCCACCTCCGCTCTGGACCCGGAGCTCACCGGCGAGGTTCTGCGGGTCATCCGCTCCCTGGCGGAGCAGAAAACCACCATGATCATTGTCACACACGAAATGTCCTTTGCCCGGGATGTAGCGGACCAGGTGATCTTTATGGACGGCGGCGTGATTGTGGAACAGGGCGACCCCAGGGAGGTCATTGACCATCCCAAGGAGGAACGAACAAAGCAGT
This sequence comes from Oscillibacter sp., assembly GCA_022801815.1. Lineage (GTDB taxonomy): Bacteria > Bacillota > Clostridia > Oscillospirales > Oscillospiraceae > Oscillibacter. The sequence continues at coordinate 7,038 of JAAWTB010000005.1, forward strand.
TCCTTTCCAGGTACGCAAACGGTTGAGCTGCAATAACTGAACAGGAAAATTCTTTACAAAGAAAGCGTGCGGGAGAAACTCTCCCGCACGCTTTTTCAGGCTCTTTTTCTGGGAATCAGCAGCATTTGATCCTGTGGGATATCCCCCTCTCCCTCCAGCTGGTTGGCGGAGAGGATAGCGGCGATGGTCGTGTTATATTTTTTCGCCAAATCCCAGGCGCTTTCCTGTCTTCCAATACACCGCAGAACCAGCGAGGGCGCCCCTCCCAGATCTTTGGTGGTTTCCGTATCCAGCTTGGCGGCGGAGACACAGACCTTCTTCACCCTGGCTGCCGCCTCTACGTGGAAGTCTACCGGGAAACGAACCTCAATGCCGCGATCTCCCAAAGTGCCCTGAACCTCCTCGGCGCAGACGGCTCGGGCAGTAATCCGGCAATCCTCCGGCAGCTCCAGCTGACAGCCGGCGTCCAGGCTCCGCTCCGCCACCAGTGGTACGCCGCCCTCGTCTAAGTACATGGCCCGAACCGTTACCCCAGCCCGGAGAACCGCCATACTTCCCTCCCGGCTGACAGACACTGCGCCGCATTTGGCAGAGATGGCCAGAATGGACTCGGCCACTACGCCAATCTCCAGCACCTCCCGCAGGGTTTGGCGGCGGGAAAGGTTTTCGCAAAAGCCGGTAATGCTCAGTGGCGCAGCCTCGTAGGACATGTCATATGCGGTGGAATACAGATCACTAAGCAGGGTCAGCTCCTGCTCTTCCCGCAGCAGAGCTGTGGCATGGAGATACAGCGTTACAGCAATCTGCCGGCCCTCCGGATCGTCGCCGTCGATTTGCAGATCCGTGCCTGTCAGCTGCAATTGCATGCTGGCGGCGGAGCCCTCCACGGCCCCCTCTACCTCCATAATCTGAGAAAACGGTAATTCCGAGGTAACGGAACCGCAGCTGCCGTTATTGTCCCGGTAGAGCAGACTGATGGAAAAGACGCCTTTGAAAATCAGCTTGCTCCCTACGATTTTCGTCTCCGTGACGGTGCTGGAAACCTGACTGGTCAGCAGCTCCGCCGCCCCTTCCCGGCCTGGGGAAAGGTTCATTTCTTCTGTAAAGGTAAAATCCTTTTCTGCAATGTGCGTCAGGAGGATAGCATGCTGCTCCTCCTGGCGTTTTTCCACCTGAAGCTCTGGTTCTGCCTCCGTATCTGAACAAAATACCAAAGGTTTGCGCTGGTAGCCGGTCACATGAGTCACCAGCTTGCAGTGGGTAAAAATCTTCCGGGGGTTCAGCATGCGAGCCTCCAGAAATTCCGTCTCCGTCTCCACCGTCAAGTGTTGACAGCCTGGCAGAGCCCGGCCGTCACTTTCGGCAGTAAAGGGGATGGCGAATTCCAGTGTGCGAATGCCGCTCTCCCCGTCAGGGGTATACAGCACCGTAACCCGTAGGGTGCCGGAAAGCTCCGCTTTTCCATCCCGCAGCTCCCGGCTGTGTAAATAGACCTTTCCGTCTGTTTGAATGATGCGGGCGATATCGGGGCAATAATCCGGCACAATGGTCTCCGCCGTCTCCTCCTGGGTTAGGGTCAGCTCCCCGCCCGTGTCATAGGCGTCCAAAGACACTTTTTTCAAATCCAGTTCCATGAAGAACTCCTTCCTTTCCCGGCAGGCATAGAATCCATGTCCTACTCTATGCGCCGCCAAGGCGGAATATGTTTCAGACCTTAAAAATCTTCTTCAGAATACCCCGGAGCATTTTAGGGGACTTCCATACCACGATATTCATAAGACGCCTCCTCTCAGTTCTCAACGCCGACAGCAGGCGCAGCCGCAGCCGATCAGTAGAAATGCAACCAGGAACATCAATACCCCCACCGGGAACACGGCGGCAATCAAAATTCCTGCGCCCAGGGCCACGGCGAACAAGCCCAGCAGACGAATTCCCCCGCCGCCTCCGTTTCCGCAGCCCCAATTTCCAAAGCCTCCAACGCCCCCATTTCTACAGTTCATTGCGTCACGCCTCCTTTCCTTCCAGTATATACGGAAGGGCCGTCCAAGGTGTGAAAACCCCCGCCTCAAACCGGAGGCGGGGGGTCACTTTTTTTCCTGCCAATCCCGAAGAGGCTTCAGCTCCTCCCAAAGGCGCAGATAGCTGTCATGCCGGCTTTGCTGAATATCTCCCCGACGGAGAGCCTCCAGCACGGCGCAGCCCTTCTCCCGCGTGTGGCTGCACCCCACAAAGCGGCACTGGTCCAGATAGGGCGCGAACTCCAAAAAGGTCTCCGGCAGACGGCGTTTCAGCTCCAGGTCCAGCTCCGCTCCGTCGAAAGAGGAAAAACCGGGAGTGTCCACCACCTCCGCCCCGCAGGAAAGGCGGTGCAATTCCACATGACGGGTGGTATGCCGTCCTCTTCCCAAGGCCATGCTGACCTCGCCCACCTGCAAGTGAAAATCTGGCTCCAACGCGTTTAAAATGCTGGATTTTCCTACGCCGGAATTGCCTGTAAAGGCAGAGAGCTTTCCAGATATCAGGAGCTTTAAATCTTCCATTCCCTCCCCGGTCTCCGCACTGATCCGCAGAGTTGCAAATCCAGAGGCACTATAAACATCATAGAGGATATCCGCCGGGTCCAGGTCACACTTGTTCAGCAGCACAACCACCCGGCATTCCTTCAGCGCCGCAATGGCGGACACCCGGTCTATAAGAAACGGGTCTGTTTTGGGAACAGCGGCAGAGGCGATGACCACCAGCTGGTCGATGTTGGCTACAGCGGGCCGGGAAAAAGCATTTTGCCGGGGCAAAACCTTCTCCACAACTCCTTCGCCGCCGCCTAGCTCCCGAATCTCCACCCGGTCCCCCACCAGGGGGGAAATTCCTTCTTTCCGGAATTTCCCCCTGGCCCGGCATCGCAGGATCACTTCGCCGGTATTCACGTAGTAGAAGCCGCTGAGGGCCTTTTGAATGCGTCCTGTCATATCAGCTGAACTGCACTTCCTGTATCTGGCTCTGATCCAGTATGCCGTCAAAGTAAACCTTCACGGTCTGGATGCCGGAACCTTTCAGCGGAGGATTTGTATAGACGGTTCCGTCGGCTGTGCTGACGCGCTCAGCAAACTGCGGGTTCTCCTCATCCCCCACATAGACCTCCACCAGAACCGTTGTGCGGTCATCCTGGGGCAGTGTGATGGTAATTCCCACCTCGTGGACGGTGATGCCCTTGCTGACCTTGAATTGGATGGTGTCCCATTCGCTTACCGTTGTAAGGGGCTCCAGACTCTGCCAGATTACGCTGTTGGGCTCGGCTTCGCTTTCCACGTATTCGATATCGGCAGGGGTGCAAGTCAGGTGCAGAGAATCCAGTAAGGACCGCAACACCGCGTCAATCTGCATGCCGACGAAGTTGGACACCACCACCGGCTTTTGCTCCGGGCCCTTGCTGATAATCAGACGGATAATGTCGCCGTCTTTCAGCTCCTCATGTTCAGCGGGCTCGCTTCGGATAATATAGCCCTCGTTTACCTCGTCGCTGAACTCCATCGCGGCCTCGTCGGCAATAATTTCCAGATTGTATTTCTCCTTCAGGCTTTTCAGAAGGACATTGGCCTGAGCCACGGTCTTGTTGGTCACGTCCAGCATCTCGCCGGTATCCTCTCCGGCGCTGAGCCAGACCTCAATGAGCAGGTTGCCGCCCTTGCGGTGCTCTCCCTCTGCCGGACTCTGCCGGGCAATGGTCCCTATAGGGTAATCCTCGCTGAACTCACTTTTCTCATTGACCTTTAAGGTGAAAATATCCCTCACGCTGTCCAGATTGGCAGCCTGTTCCGGCGTGTAGCCCAGTACCGAGGGTACCACATAGGTCTGGGGTACTTCCTGCTGCTGTTCAAAGGACTCCGTGACCATTTTAAACAGTACCGCTGCCAGAGCCAGAGCCAGCACGATGGCCACGCCTATCAGCACCTTCACCCCGGCGCCTCCGCCGCCCTGCCTGAGCGGCTCGTAGTCGTCCTCATAATCCCGGCGGCGCTCTCGGGGCCTTTCCCGCTCCCGGCCCTTGGGGGTGGGATGGAGGGTCTGGTCGTAGGTGCGGATAGGCTGGGTGGGTTCCGCCGGCTCTTCCGGTCGGAGATCCACCATGGTAAAGTCCAGATTGATGTTGGGATTTTTCCGAAAATCCTCCAGATCCACGATCATAGCGTCGGCGGAGGCGTAACGCCGGCTCAAGTCCGGCGTCATGGCCTTCATGCAGATCAGCTCCAGTTGGGCCGGAATCTCCGGATTCAGCTCCCGAGGGGGCAGGGGCACGGCGCTGAGATGCTGGATGGCCACGGACACGGCGGAATCCCCTTCAAAGGGCAGCCGCCCGGTAAGCATTTCGTACAGGACCACGCCGGAAGAGTAAATGTCGCTTCGGGCGTCGGTCCGCTCTCCTCTCGCCTGTTCCGGCGAAATATAGTGAACGGAACCCAGGGCCTCCTGCGTCAGGGTCTGTGCGGAGTTCTCCAAACAGGCGATGCCGAAATCGGCCACCTTCACGCTGCCGTCCCGGAGCACCATGACGTTTTGCGGCTTGATATCCCGGTGGACAATGCCCCGGCTGTGGGCGTGGCTGAGACCCCGCATGATCTGGGTAATAAAGTGCAAAGACTCCCGCCAGTTCAGCTGGCCCCGTTTTTCCATATACTGCTTCAGCGTGATGCCGTCAATAAGCTCCATGACGATATATTCCGTATCCCCGCCCCGGCTCACGTCGTAGACCGACACGATATTGGGGTGGGACAGCTGGGCCACAGCCTGGGACTCCGCGTTAAACCGGCGGCGGAAATCCTCATCCTGGGCCAGATCGCTTTTCAATATTTTTAACGCCACAAGGCGGTTCAGCCGGTGGCACTTGGCCTTGTAGACCACCGCCATGCCTCCGGTGCCGATGCGCTCCAAAATTTCATAGCGGTTATCCAGCATTTTTCCAATGTACTGATCCATTCGGCTCCTCCTTCCTTAGAGTTTCTTTGCCAGGACAACGGTTACATTGTCCGATGCGCCCCGGCTTTTGGAGATGGCCAGCAGACGTTCCATGCAGGTGTTCGTATCGCCGTGGAGGACCTCCTGCATGATTTCCTCGTCTGTCACCGTGTTCACCAGCCCGTCGGTACACAGCAGAAGAAACTCCCCCGGAAAAAGCTGACAGGTATAACAGTCGCACTCCGGGTCCACGTCCGGGCCCAGGGCCCGTGTGATGAGGTTGCGGTTAGGATGGTGCCGGGCTTCCTCGGCGGTGATGTCCCCCCGCTCTACCATATGTTCTACCAGAGAGTGGTCCCGAGTCACCTGGAGAATACGCTCCCTGTTGATATGATAGGCCCGGCTGTCCCCCACGTTGGCGATGACCACGCCGCCGTCAAACGAGACAGCGGAAACCAACGTGGTCCCCATGTTGCGGTATTCCTCCGAGGTTCTGGCGGCCTCCCGCACGGCACGGTTGGCCAAAGCCACAGCCACCACGGAGACCTCCCGTAGCCGGTCCGGCTTTGCCTCCGGCGAAAGACGCTTTTCCATCTCCGCAGAAAAAGTGTCCACAGCGATACGGCTGGCCAGCCGCCCGCCGGCGGCCCCGCCCATCCCGTCGCAGACTACGCAGATCGTGTGACCAAAGGCCGTTTTCACCGCATAGGCATCCTGATTCTCTTTACGGACGAGGCCGGTGTCGGACATACTCCATAGGTTCATCATTGGGAATCCTCCCCTTTCTCTGCCTTTCTGCGGAGCTGTCCGCAGGCGGCGTCTATATCTCCACCCAGGCTTCGCCGCACGGTGGCGGTGAGGCCGTGAGATTTCAGACGTTTTTGAAACGCCCGCATCCGGCGGGAGGGCCGGAAGGGGCTTTCCGCCACGTCGTTCAGCGGAATCAGGTTTACGTGGCCGGGCATTCCCCGCAGCCGTTTGGCGATGAGGTCCGCCTGCCAGTCCTGGTCGTTCACGCCGTCGATCATGGCGTACTCAAAGGAGATCCGCCGCCCGGTCTTTTCAAAATAATCGTGACAGGCGGCAAACAGCTCCTCCACGCTGTAAGCCCGGTTGACGGGCATCAGCCGGGACCGGGTTTCCCCGTCCGGCGCATGGAGGGAAACAGACAGCGTCAATTGCAGTCCCAGCTCCGCCAGGCGGCGGATACCGGGCAGAACGCCGCAGGTGGACAGGGAGATGTGCCGCATCCCGATGTTCAGTCCGTCAGGGTGGTTCACAATCTCCAGAAATTTCAGCACGGCGTCCAGGTTGTCCATGGGCTCACCGATGCCCATCAGCACAATATTGGAAATGGGAGCCCCGGAGTCCTTTCCGGTGAATACCACTTGGTCCAACAGCTCTCCCGGAGTCAGGTCCCGGACCTTCCCGGCGATGGTGGACGCGCAAAAGGCGCAGCCCATCCGGCAACCCACCTGGGAGGAGATGCAGACGGTATTTCCGTGGCGGTAACGCATCAGCACGGACTCGATGCAGTTGCCGTCCGCCAGCTCCCAGAGATATTTGATGGTACCGTCTTTGGCCGACACCTGTTTACGGGCGGCTTTGGGGACAGTCAGGACACAGGCCTCCCGCAGCCGCTCCCGTAAAGACAGGGGCAGGTTGGACATTTCGTCAAAGGAGGCCGCGCCCCGGCTGAGCCAGGAAAAAACCTGCTTTCCCCGGAAAGCGGGCTCCCCCAACTCCTGGAGGAAGTCCCGCAGTTCCGGCAGGGTCATGGATTTGATATCGGTCATGATTCGCCTCAAACGCGCCGCGTCATGCGGCAGATGTAAAAGCCGTCGGTTTCGTGGAGGTGGGGCCAGAGGGTGATCTGTCCCTCGGCTTGTCCTATGGGCTCCGGCAGGAAAAACCTTTCCCGGGAAAACTCCGGATGGGTCCCCAGGAACGCGCCCGTCACTACCTCATTTTCCTCCGGCAGGATGGTGCAAGTCGCATACAACAGGGTTCCGCCGGGGCGGACATAGTGGGCGGCGTTTTCCAAAATGGCGCTTTGGACCACCGGCAGGGTGAACAGGCTGTCCGCCCTTTTCCGCCGGATGTCCGGCTTCTTGCGGAGGATGCCCAGCCCGGAGCAGGGTGCGTCCACCAGCACCAAATCAAAGGCGTCCCGCCACTCCTCCCGGAAGATCCGGCCGTCGGCGGCCTCTGTGCGGATGGAGGACAGGCCCAGCCGGGCCGCGCCCGCCTGGATGCGCCGGAGCTTGTTCTCATGAAGGTCGCAGGAAACAATTTCTCCTTTGTCCCCCCTGGCAATGGCAGCGGCGAAGGATTTTCCGCCGGGAGCGGCGCACACGTCCAGCACCCGGCTGCCAAGCCCCGCCGCCAGCGCCGCCAGCCGGGCCGCCGGGTCTTGAATGTAAAGGAAACCGTCCCGGAATGCCTTTAGGCGTTCCAGGTTCCCGGTACCCTGCAGCAGCAGGCAGTCCGGAAGCCAAGGATGCTTTTCCACCCGGACGCCCTCGGCCTCCAGGGATGCCGCTGCTTCCTCCGCGGAGCAGCGGCAGGTGTTGACCTGGGCTGCGGTGGGGGGCTGACGGTTGTTGCTGCGTAGAAACGCCTCTGTCCCCTCCCGGCCCAGCAGAGCCAGAAGCCGCTTCACCAGCCATTTTGGATGACTGTAGCGAATGGAGAGGTATTTCGCCTCATCCCGGCTGGGAATGGCGGGCAGGGCCTCCTTCTCCCGGCAGAGCCGCCGGAGAACGGCGTTGACCAGGCCCGCTGCCTGTCCTCTTCCCGCCTCCTTGACCAGCTCCACCGACGTGTGAACGGCGGCGTTGTCCGGTACCCGGTCCAGGAAGAGAATTTGATAGGCCCCCATCCGCAAAATGTCCGCCAGAGGCGGCTGGAGATGGTCCAGCTTCTGGGAGCAGAAGCCGGAGAGATAAAAGTCCAGTAGCGTCTCGTTTTGAATCACGCCGTAGACAATCCGGCTGCACAGCCCCGCGTCGGCGGGAGAAAGGCCCTTTAAATGCGTGTTCAGCGCGGCGTCCGCCCAGGCTCCCCGCACGCGGCAGGCAGTCAGGATGGCCAGCGCCTCTTTCCGGGCGCTCATATCCGGCCTCCGCCGCGGCGGCCGTCGCGCCCGCCGTTCCGGCCCAGGAAAATCAACACATAGCGCAGCAATTGCAGGGAGGACATCAGCAGCGCCGCCACATAGGTCAGCGCCGCCGCCCGGAGGACCTTTCGGGCCCCGGTCAGCTCCTCGTCATCCAGCAGGTTCCGGCTCTCAATGGTTTCCAGAGCCCGGCGGGAGGCATTAAACTCCACCGGCAGGGTAACCAGTTGGAAAAACGTAGTCAGGGAAAACAGCACAATCCCGGTCAGAAGCAGACTCTGGCTGTACAGCAGCAGTCCGATGAGCAGCAAAATCATGGAACAGCGGGAACCCAGATTCGTGATAGGCACCATAGCGTTCCGCAGGTGAACCGGGGCGTAGCCCACGGCGTATTGAACCGCGTGGCCCGCCTCATGAGCCGCCACGCCCACCGCCGCTACGGTAGGTGCGGAATAAACGGCCTGGGAGAGGTAGATGGTGTTGTCACGGGGGTCGTAGTGGTCCGTCAGCCTGCCGCTGGTGGCGGCAATGTTTACACCGTAAACTCCATTGGCCTGGAGCACCGCCTCCGCCGCCTGGGCGCCGGTGAGATGGCGGCGGTTGGGGACCCGGCTGAATTGGCTGAAGCTGCCGCTGACCTGGGCTTGGGCCCAGAGGGAGAGCAGCATCACCGGAATCAGCAGGACTACATAAAGGTTGTTGGCCAGGAAAGTTCCGTAGCCTCCATAATAATAAGGCATAAGCACCCTCGAATTTTAGCGTTGAATGGGATGTCCCAATAAATAAGCCGCAGCGGTCATGCGTTTTCCGCCCTTGGCCTGGAGTTCTGTCACCCGAAGGACCTTTCCGTCGCCGCAGGCGATGTCGATGCCCTGCTTCCCCGCCGCCGTGATGACGCCGGGCCGGGCCAGTGTTTTCTCACCGGTCTCCTGAACGGCGTAGAGTTTTATCTCCTCGCCGCTGATCACGTCCGTCACGGCGCAGGGCCAAGGAATCAGCCCCCGGATTTGGCAGCTGATTTCATGGGCGGAGCAGGTCCAGTCCACAGGGGAAAGCCCCTTCCCAAGCTTTGGGGCATAGGTGTGCCGGGCATGATCCTGGGGAGTGCGGGAGGCCGTTCCAGCGGCCAGGGCGGCCACCGTCTCCGACAGCGCTTCCGCTCCCAGCTGCGCCAGACGCTCCGTGAGAGCCTGGGCATCCTCCGTATCCCCAATAGGAGTGGATTTTTGCAGAAGGATATCCCCGGCGTCCAGCTCCGCGGCCATATATTGAATGGTAACGCCGGTCTCCGGCTCCCCATCCAGCAGCGCCCAGTTAATGGGAGCCGCCCCCCGGTACTTGGGCAGCAAGGAGGAGTGGACATTGATGGAGCCCAAAGGCGGCACGTTCAAAATATCCTCCGGCAGCAGTTTCCCATAGGCCGCCACTACGATAAGCTCCGGTTCCAGGGACCGCACCAGCTCCAAACTCTCGGCATTCCGCAGGGTCGCCGGTTGATACACGTCCAAACTATTTGTAATGGCATATTCCTTTACAGGTGTTGGCGTCAGCTTATGACCACGGTTTTTTGGCTTATCCGGCTGGGTCAGGACACCGCAGATTTCATGTCCGTCCTCCACCAGGCGGCGGAGGGAGGCCACGGCGAAGTCCGGCGTGCCCATGAAGAGAATTCGCATCAGCCCGCCCCCTCTTCCTGCTTGCTGAAATACTCCTCCACTTCCTCATCTGTTAAAAAACGCTCGATATGCTCCGTGTAAAGGTGGCCGTCCAGATGCTCCAGCTCGTGACAGAAGCAGCGGGCCGTCAGGCCCTCTCCCTCCGCCTCAAACCAGTTGCCGTCCCGGTCCTGGGCGCGAACCCGGACATAGTCGGGCCGGGTGACCAACCCCCACTTTCCCGGGACACTGAGGCAGCCCTCCGGACCGGTCTGTTCTCCGCTTTGGGCGACGATGGTGGGATTGATCAGCTCGATAAATTCCTCCGTGTCGTCGTCCATCACCACACAAGCCCGGCGAAGGATCCCCACCTGGGGAGCGGCCAGGCCCGCGCCGCCCGCCTCGGAAAGCGTATCAAGCAAGTCATCCATCAGCGTATGCAGGCGGCGGTTAAAGTCCGTTACCGGACGGCAGACCTTGTTCAGGCAGTCTTCCCCCTGTTCCACGATCTTACGCAATGCCATTCTATGAACCTCCTACTCCGCGGCGTTGCACTCCGCGAACATATTGAATCCCCGGTTCGCGCCGTTTCCGGCGAAGGCACGCAGCAGCCCGCCGATTTCCTCCCGGGTCTCTTTATCATTTTTTCCTACCAGCAGACAGCGGTAGCGGTAGCGGTTGTTTACCTTCAAAATCGGGGCGGGGGCGGGGCCCAAAACCTCGCTGTCCCCAAAGCGGCGCCGCAACGCGTCCCGAACGCCGATGGCCGCCCGAAAGACCGCCCCCTCCTCCGCGCCGGAGATGGTGAGGGTGAACAGGTCCGCGAAGGGCGGGAGCCGGCGGAGCTGCCGCATCCGGATTTCGCTTTCATAAAAACGGTCATACTCCTGCCTGGCAGCGCACTGAATCACGTCGTTACCAGGGGTGTAAGTCTGGATAATGGCCCGGCCGGATTTTCCGCCCCGGCCCGCCCGGCCCACAACCTGGATCAGCAGGCTGAAGGTCCGCTCCGCCGCCCGGTAATTCTCCACATACAGCGAAAGGTCGGCGGCCAGCACGCCTACCAGGGTTACGTTCTCAAAGTCCAGTCCCTTGGCAACCATTTGGGTGCCAAGCAGGATGGGGATGCGCTCCCTCTCAAAGCGGCGCAGCAGCTTCTCGTGGCCCTCCGCCGTCGTGTCCGCATCCATCCGCAAAACTCCCACGCCGGGAAAGAGGTCCGCCAGCTCCTCCTCTACTTTTTGAGTGCCCGCACCCACGTGCTTCATGATGCCGCCACAGACCGGGCAGGCTTCCAAGTTCCGCTGGGAGTGGCCGCAGTGGTGGCACATCAGGCGTCCGTTGGCGGAGTGGAAGGTCAGCGGCGCGCTGCACCGGGGACACTCCGGCACATGACCGCACTCCCCGCACAGCAGCATACGGCTGCTGCCCCGGCGGTTTAAGAAGAGGATGCTCTGCTCCCCCTTCTCCAAATTTCGCTCCAGCTCCCGCCGGAGCTCCGATCCAATGAGGCCGGAATTCCCCGCCTTGATCTCCTGACGAAGATCGGCAATGAGAACCTGGGGCAGGCTGTGCTCATTATAACGCCGGGTTAGCAGTGCCTTATAATAGTTTCCCTCCTCTGCGGCCCATGCCGTCTCCACCGACGGCGTAGCAGAACCCAGGACCAGCAAAGCGCCGTCCCGGGCGCAGAGATATTTCGCGACGTCCCGGGTGTCATACCGAGGTGGATTTTCTGAGCGGTAGCTCCCCTCCTGCTCCTCATCCAGAATGATAATACCCAGATTCCGCAAAGGCGCAAAGATGGCGGAGCGTGTACCCAGTACCACTTTAACCTCCCCCCGTCGGATGCGCTTCCACTGGTCATATCGCTCTGTCACGCGGAGACCGCTGTGGAGCATGGCGGCGTCTTTTCCAAAATAAGAGGAAAATTTTCCCATCATTTGCGGCGTCAGCACAATTTCCGGCACCAGGACAATGGCAGTCCTTCCTTTGGTCAGTATCTCCTGGACCAGGCGCAAATAGACCTGGGTTTTTCCGCTTCCGGTGACGCCGTGGAGCAGCGCACCGGAAGCCCGGCCCGTCTCCGCCAGTTTGAGGAGCCCATCAAACGCCGCCTGCTGTTCCTCATTCAGCACAATGGGAGGCCCCGGTTCCACGTCCTCCGGCAGGGAGACCCGTAGCTCCTCCGCCTCGGAAAAGGTCAGGAGTCCTGCCCGCTCCATACCTCGCAGAACCTGGGAGGACGCGCCGGTAAAATAGGACACGTCCGCGCAGGCAGTCCGCCCGTTGGCGGCCAACAGCTTGACCACCTCGTAGCGGGCGGGAGAGGAGCGCCGTTTTACCTCCGTCAGGGCCAAAGCCTCCTCCGCGCTAAGAGCCAGCTCCGCCATCCGGCGCGTCTTATCCCCCACTTTCTGCCTGACCGCCGTCTCATGCCAGACAATTCCAGCCTTCTCCAACGCCCGGAGAGCCGGCAGAAAATCGCGGATATCCCCCAGGTCCTCCGGCCCGGCGGAGCCGCCGGAGCTTCGCAGACGTTCCAGCACCTCGGTTCCATGGCGGATACCGGCAGCGGCGGTCATGGCCGTCTCCGGGTCCAATTCCGCCTGGACCCGCCAAATTTCCCGAAGGCGGTACCATAAACCGGCGGGCAGGATGGTCCGCGCCGCCTCAAACATGGTGCAGAAATACCGCTGGCGCATCCAAAGAGCCAATCCCAGCCCTCCGCTATCCAGCACCGGCTCCCGGTCCAGCAGGGCGGAAAGGGTTTTCAGCCCCCGGGTCTTCTTTCCCTCGCCCCTGGCGAGAATCAGCCCCTCAGACAGCTTGTTCCCCCGGCCAAAAGGCACGGTGACCCGAACGCCGGGGACCGCCAGGTCCTCCAAACCCTCTGGGACCAGGTAGTCATAGGGCTTGTCGATGTGATACGGAGCGGCGCTGACCGCCACTTTTACAATGGCCGCGCTGTCCATCCGGCAGCGTTACGCCTCTCCGGCGGCCACTTCCTCACCGGCGGCGGTGAGCTTGCCGTCCGCCACCTCATGGATGGCAAGGGTCACCGGCTTCTCATCCAGGTGCTGGCCGGTAACCTCCGCCTCTTCGGCGATCTGGCGGGCCCGGCGGGCCACCACGTTCACCAGCATATAACGGTTGGGGATATAGGAATTGAGCTTGCTCATGGCGGGGTACAGCATCATAGTAGATCGACTTCCTTTCCGATTTCAATATATGGCGGTCAGCTTCCGCTGATGATTTCCATGCGCTCCATGGATCGGCAGTGCTCGGCTGTCATAATGGCATCCAGCTCCATGGCGGCGTTTTCAATGGTGTCGTTGATCACGAAATAGTGATAGGCCCCAGCCGTACGGCACTCCACCTTGGCCCGCAGGAGCCGCTTTTCAATTTTCTCCGGGCTGTCCGTGCCCCGGAGGGTCAGACGCCGAGCCAGTTCCTCCCAGCTTGGGGGCGCGATGAAGATGAGTACGGCGTCGGGCCGTTTCTGCGCAATCTGCAGGGCGCCCTGGACGTCGATCTCCAAAATCACGTCCCGGCCTGCCGCCATGGCTTCGTCCACAAAACGCTTGGGCGTACCGTAGAAATTGCCCACATACTCGGCGTATTCCAAAAAGGCGTCTTGGGCCATCCACTCATGAAAGGTGTCCACGTCCAAAAAGTGGTAATGGACGCCGTTTTCCTCCCCCTCCCGGGGCTGGCGGGTAGTGGCGGAGACGGAGACGTATACGTCCTTCCGCTTCTCCAGCAGCACTTTCAGCACGCTTCCCTTTCCCACGCCGGAAGGACCGGACACGATGAAGGTCTTTCCCTTTTTCATGCTTCCTCCTGTTCCCCCGCGCCAAACGTATCCGTTGGCAGGGACGATAAAATCACATGATCGCTGTCCATAATAAAGATGGAGGCGGTTTTTCGTCCATAGGTGGCGTCAATCAGCATCCCCCGCTCCCGGCTCTCCTGCGTCATGCGGCGAATGGGGGCGGAGTCAGGACCCACAATGGCCACCACCCGCTCCCGGGAAACCATGCTTCCAAAACCAATGTTGATAAATTCCATACTTACTCCACATTCTGTACCTGTTCCCGCATCTTCTCTACCTCGGCTTTCAGATTCACCACCACCTGGGCGATGGTCACGTCGCCGCACTTGGAGCCGATGGTATTGGCCTCCCGGTTCACCTCCTGGATAAGAAAATCCATCTTCCGTCCCATGGGTTCTGTAGACTCCAGCATAGTCCGCAGCTGGGCTGTATGGCTTCGCAGCCGGACTGTCTCCTCATCCACCGCCACCTTGTCGGCGTAGATAGCCGCTTCGGTGAGGATGCGCTGGGAGTCGATGGATGCGCTTTGCAGCACCTCCTGTATCCGGGCGGTGAGCTTGGCCCGGTACTCCGCTACCGTCTCCGGAGAGCGGGCCTCTACCTGGGCAGTGTAGTCCTCAATGGCGGAAAGTCGGTTTCCAATGTCCTCTGCCAGCCGGGAACCCTCCACGCCCCGCATCTCGGTAAAGGCCGCCAACGCTGCGTCCAGCACGGCGCAGAGGTCTGCGCTGACAGTTTCCAGGTCCTCGTCCGCCTTGGTGACGGCAAGGACATCCGGAAATCGGGCCAAGATCTCCGGCAACGCCTTGTAGGCGCCATCGCCGCAGACCTCCGCCAGCTCGTTCAGGGCGGCGGCGTACTGTGCCGCCAGCTCCCGGTTGACGCTTACTTGTGTCACGTCGGCGGCAGAAGCGTCCACGGTGACGAACACGTCCACCTTCCCCCGGGAGACCGCCCTTTGAACCCGCTGTTTCAGCGCATCCTCGGCAAAGATATACAGTCGGGGCATCTTCACCGTACAGTCCAGGTAGCGGTTGTTGACCGACCGGACTTCTACGGTGATATCCCGACTGTTTCGCGTCTCTCTGGCCCGGCCATAGCCGGTCATGCTTTTGATCATGGTGATCTCCCCTTTTTTTCAGATAAAACAGCAGTAACCGCCGTTGCACAGCGTATAGGCACAGCACAGGGTAAGGCAGGGATTCCCGGCGCACAAAGTTCCAAAGGGCTCTCCCCCGGGCCGGTAGGGCGAACCGTTCCGCATCAGCTCCAGCGCACGCCGGTACTCCGGATTATGGGGCTCCATCTGGCAGGCAGTCTCATAATACCGCAGGGCCTCGTCCATCCAGCCCCGGCGGTAGCACACCGCGCCTTTGAGGAAATTCCACTCGGCGCCATGGTCTCCAATGTTGTTCAAAAGGGCCTCCGCCCGGGCAATGTCGCCCACCTGAATCGCGGCCCGGACCTGCTGAAACACGGAGGACCCGCCGGAACCATAGGACTGCTGCCAGCCCCCGGCGTAGGAGGACCCGGCGGTCCTGCCCCCACCGCTGCCCCGCCGCCGGTTGATCTCCTCATAAGCGGCGTTAATCTCCTTCATTTTCTCCTGAGCCAGGTCAGCCAGGGGATTATCGTGGTAATTGTCCGGATGGTATTTCCTCGCCAGCTCCCGGTAGGCCCGCTTGACTTCCTCGTCCGTGGCGCTCTCCGAAATGCCGAGTACCTGATAGGGATCGTTCATGTGTGTTTCTCCTGTGCTTCTCTCTTGTTCTCTCCGCCGCCGCGGAAGGTTCCTTCCAGCACCGCCTTTCCCACACGGAAAAGGCCGGCGTAAAGGGTGGTCTTCAAAACCGGCGTCCAAACGCCGAAGTCCCACAGCTCAAAGGCCGTGGCCATCATATGAATGGAGTGGTCCAGGGTGGCGGCAAAGCTCTCCCGGGCCTCCTCCGTCCAAATGCCCTTTGCCAGCCCGTAGCGCAGAGCCACTGGGTTATAGATTCCGGCGGCGGCGTCTTTCTTCAAATCGTCCGCAGCGTCTACCAGGTAAACCCAGCGGCCCAGGTGGTAGAGCATCTGCTCCAAAACCCGCCGCCGGACCGGCTCGTCCACCGCTTGGGCAGCCCCTTGCAGCAATACCGCAAAGGTATCCGCCGCCCGGTCCATAGAGGGGCAGTTTGCCCGCTCCAGCTCCGCCAGGGCCATCAGCTGACGGCGGGTGGATGCGTCGAACGCAGGCCGGGCTTTTGCGGCCTTCCGGTAAGCCCCTTCCAAAACAGCGGAGGCTCCCCGGTATTTCAGGCCATGAAACCAATCGTGATCCTCCACGCCGTCCCGGGCCTGCCAATAGGCCATAATGACGCTCTCGTCCGCTGCCAAAACCAACGCCTCCGTACTCTCCAGCCGGTCCCGTCCATGGACGGGATGCGCGGCGCAGCGGCCGTAGTGGACAGGCCCCTCCTCCCTCTCTGAGAGGAGGATGGCCAGGAAGGTAAAATCATAGTTCAGAATGAACCTGGCCGCCGTTCCATATCGCTTTCCCAGGACATGACAGAGGCCGCAGTAGGCCCGGCCGAAGCGCCTGCGCTCCTCCTCCGGAAGGTCCTGGGACGGCCGGACATAGCCGAACATCAGAACAGCCGGACAATGGTGAAGGACAGTCCTCCCCGGGCCCGGAGGCGGCGGTCATAGACGATGGCCCCCAGTATACCCAAGGCAAATCCCCCCACGGCGGCGGTATATTGGACCGCCACGCTGAGGGTGACCGCCATGGCGGCAAAATAGCCCAGGAAGAACAGCGCCACCGGGATCAAATAGACCAAGGCCACGATGCGGAGCATCTTCTTGGTGCTGCTTTCCACCACCACCTTCTGCCCTGGGGCGGCGCCAATGGGATTCCGCGCCCGGGCGCGGACGGCCGCGCCGGTGACGCCGCAGCCGGCGCACTCCTCGCAGTCGTGGCCGCAGGCAGATTTCCGGGGAACGGAAATCTCCGCATGACCGGCATCCAGGATTCGTTCAACCGTTGCGATTTGTGTCATAGTCTCCTCCCAACATGGATTCTACCCGGTAATTTCCTCGTCCGCCGGTTCATCTCCCAGGGCCGGCGCCTCTTCCGGAGGCGGCTCCTCGGTGCTCTCCCGGATGGTGGCCTGAATCTGATACAAGCCGTTTATGCCAATGTCGCCCTTGTCCACCGTCACCTCCGCCGGAATGGTGTAGGTACCGGAGGCGGCGGAGTAATCATCCAGGTCCACCGTTACGACGATGTCCTCCCCCGTGAGGGCGGACACGTCCGCCTCCGTACCGAAGACCTTCACCGCCAGGCTGCCCGTCAGTGCCTCTACCTGTTTCCCTTCCGGCAGGTTCAGCCAGGAGATGTTCTCCGTGGAAATGGTAGAGCTGGTCATATCCTCAAAGCGGATGCGCAGAGCCGCACGGGTGACGCCGCTGACGTTTGTGCAGCCATCAGGCGGGATAATTAGATAGTTGGTGGTGGTGTAACTTTCCGAAGCCGTAGTGCCCAATTCCGTCAGTTTGTAGGTGCCCAGCACCAGGGTTTCCACATTTTTCAGCTCGGTGGCGTCGCCGGAAACAGCGATGGTCGCCGGTTCGATGAAGTATTCCGTGTTCCGCGCACGGCAGCCGGGAGCGTCAATGAAGTTAACAACCAGGCGCAGTTCCTTGGTGACGAAGACCGGCAGCGTGGCCGTAACGCTCTCCACCGAGGAGTGGATGTTCGCCTTGTCCAAAATCTGGCCGTTTTGATCGTAGAATTGCAGCTCCAGGTTTTGTGTTACCGTCTCCACCGCGCTGTCGCCAATGTCCAAGGTAACCTTGGCGTAGCTGATGGGGTCAATGTCCTCCTGGAGTCCCCGGACCTCCACCTCCGTATGGGAGAGCTCCACCTGTCCGGCGGAGTAGCTTTCGGCCACGTTGCCCACCAGTTCGCAGCTGACGCCGATGGTCCGGCTGTAGAGTTCGCTGATGTTTACGGTTGCCATGCTGATGCTGGCGCCCTCCCTTTGGATGGCGTTGTTTCCAAACCGGGAGTCCGTGAAGCTGACAACGTAGTTAACCCGCTGCACTCCGGCGCTGGTCACATCAAAAAGACTGGCGGTGACCCGGATATGGGCCCGGTCTAAACTGGAAATGCTCCAGCGGGTGCCCTTCAGCTCCAAATCAATGGTCCGGTCTGTGTCTTCGTCCACCAGCATCAGCCCCCGGTCCGTCAAGGTGCTCTCATATAAATACTCAATGGGAATCTCCAAGAACTCCCGGGTCTGGGTCTGCGGCGCACCGTTTGGGCCGCTGGTCAGGTCGGCATACAGCCAGATACCGGCGGCTACCAGAACCGACAGCAGCACGTAGACAACCTTGCGGCGTCCTGTTTTCTCGTTTTCCACCTTAGGCACCTCCGTCCTTCTTGGAGCGCAGCAGACCCGTCAGGCTGAATTTCTGCTTTTCCGTCCCGGTCTCCTCCTGCGGAAGCAGTTCGTTCCGCAGGAGGTTATCCAGAGTCTCCGGCTTCAAGTGCCGTTTCAGCATTCCGCCGGTGGCCACAGAGATGGACCCGGTTTCCTCCGACACAATAACCACCACCGCGTCGGAGTTTTCGCTCATGCCGATGCCCGCCCGGTGCCGCATGCCTAAATCCCGGGACAGGTTCACGTTCTTGCTCAGGGGGAGCATACACCCCGCCCCCAGCACTCGTCCGCGGCGGACAATCACCGCGCCGTCATGCATGGGCGCTTTCACAAAGAAAATATTTTTTAAAAGCTCGCTGGAAACCGACGCATCCAGCACTGTGCCGCTGCGGACCATGTCGTCCAGCAGAATTTCACGCTCGAACACGATCAGCGCCCCAGTACGGGACTGGGACATCTCCGAGCAGGCCAGCACGGTCTGTTCGATAGTCTGCTCCAACACGCTGGCGTTCTCCGTCCGGGTGAAGAGGGCCAGGATACGGCGGCTTCCCATCTCCTCCAAAATCCGGCGGATTTCCGGCTGAAACAGGATGATGAGGGCGAGTACGCCCACCTCTACCATGCGGCTGAGCAGGTAATAGATGCCGTTGAGCCCAAAGAGATAGCTCAAAAGCAGCGCCGCCAGGAACACGAACAGTCCCTTTAAAAGACTGGCAGCCTTGGTGGTCTGTACCAGAGTCAGCACCTTATACAGTGCAAACGCCATGATGACAATATCCAGGACATCGGTTGCCTCAATGGTCAGCAGATACCGGCCGATGGTGGCAATCAGTTCCGTTAGCGTTACATTCATTTTTACGTCGTCATCCCTTTCTTCCGCGCCGCCGGGAGAGCGGCTGTTCCCGCCGTGAGAAACGTCAGGTCACGAATACTATAGATTATATAGAATCCGGCGGTAAAAAGCAAGGTAAACCAAGGGAAAATTACCGGAAAATTCACGGTCTGTTCAGAAAGCCCTCCCCAAAATCCCCTGAACCGCCCGAAGCAGCCGGGCAATCTCCTCCGGCGTGTTGAAATCAGAGAAGCTGACGCGCACGGTACCGGTGTCCAGCGTCCCCGCCGTGCGGTGGGCGTAAGGGGCGCAGTGAATGCCTGCCCGGACGGCAATTCCCCGCTCCGCCAGGGCGGAGCCGATGGTTTCTACGTCCACGCCTTCCGCTGTCAGGGAGAGAACCCCTGTTTGGTTTTGAAGTCCCGGAGAAGCAAAGAGACGCAGGCCGGGCATAGCTTCCAGACCCTGAAGGGCCAGCTGTGTTAAATGCTTTTCATGCGCCAGGATCTTATCTGGTCCTCCCCGGCGGACATACCGAACGCCGGCCAGCAGACCCGCGATTCCCGGCATGTTGAGGGTTCCGGCCTCCAGGCGATCCGGCAGAAAGTCCGGCATCCGCTGCTGGATGGACTGGCTTCCGGTGCCCCCTTCCAGAAGAGGACGGGTAAGCACGTCCTCCCGGCAAAGCAGTACGCCGGTTCCCTGGGGACCGTAAAGGCCCTTGTGTCCCGGCATGGCGATGAAGGCTGCTCCCAAAGCCTCCATGTCCAAGGGCAGCACCCCAGCGGACTGAGAGGCGTCGATGATGAAAGGGACGCCCCGGCTCCGGCAGATGGCGGAAATCTCCCCCACCGGCTGGATGAAGCCAAAGACATTGGAGACGTGGCTGCAAACCACCGCATCTGTTCCGGGGACAATGAGACGGTCAAAGGCTTCCGTCACCGCCTTCGGCTGGAAAAGCGGAGCGGCAGCAACGGCAATTTTCGCCCCCAAAGCCTCCAGGGGCCGGGTTACGGCGTTGTGCTCATAGCCGGAGACCACTGCCCGCCCGCCCGGCGGCACCAGGCTTTTGATAGCGATATTTAGTGCATGGGTAGCGTTAAGGGTAAATACCACCTGCTCCGGATTTTTCAATCCGAACAGCTCCGCCAGTTCCGAACGGCACCGGAAAGCCGTGTCGGCGGCCCGGGCGGCGGCGGGATAGCCTCCCCGCCCCGGGGAGCTCATGGAGGCCAGGGCCTCCCACATGGCGGCGGCGACAGAAGCGGGTTTTTGAAAACTGGTGGCCGCGCTGTCGAAATAAATCATGGCCTCACCTCCTGGTACAGGCCTTTCTGAAACAAAAATATTTGAACGGGGTCCAGACTGTCCCTGTGGAGAGCGGTCAGGGCCTCCGGCAGATCGGAAACTGCCACGCGCACAGCGTAAGCACAGCCCATATCCGTCAGGTCTCTGGAAGGCCGGAAGATATGGCAGCGGATGCCCGCCCGGCCCAGGGACTTCTGCATCCGCTGGGCATAGGTTACGGAGCGGGCCAGGATGATATAGTGCTCCACAAACACTCCTCCTTTCTCTCCTATTCTATGGGGCTGGGAGCGAAAGGTGCCAAAGCGTGAAAACGCCCCGCCGGAGAGCGGAGCGAAAAACACAGTTTGAGGCGTTTAAACACGGAGGCGTTCCACTAATACCACAGCGTGGGCCGCCATGCCGGAGCCGTCTCCGGTGAAGCCCAGCCCCTCCTCGGTGGTGGCCTTGACGTTGACCTGTTCCGACTCAATTCTCAAGGCAACGGCGATATTCTCCGCCATTCGGGCCTTGTAGGGGGCAACCTTCGGCGCCTGGGCCAGGAGCGATGCGTCAATGTTCACCACGGCGAAGCCCTTCTCCTCCAGGAGATGGCCCGTCTCTTCCAGCAGCTTCAGGCTGGAAATACCCTTGTAGGCTGGGTCCGTGTCCGGGAACAGCTTCCCGATGTCCCCCAGCCGGGCGGCTCCCGTCAAGGCGTCTATGACGGCGTGGACCAATACGTCCGCGTCCGAATGGCCCAAAAGTCCCGTTTCCCACGGGATTTCTACACCGCCCAGAACCAGCTTTCGCCCTGGGACCAGGCGGTGAACGTCATAGCCATGGCCCACCCGCAGATTTGTCATCGTCCTTCCTCCCGGGCCTTTACAATGGCCTCCGCCAAAATCATATCCATAGGCGTGGTAATTTTCAGATTTTCCTCCTCGCCCTCTACCAGGAAGACCACCTTTCCCAGCCGCTCCACAGCGGAGGCATCGTCGGTAACAGGAGCCTCCTGCTCTAAAGCGGACTGGAGGGCCGCCTTCAGCAGGCTGGCCTCAAAGACTTGGGGGGTCTGAACGGCCCGGAGGCGGCCCCGGTCCAGGGTCTCCTCCACCCCGCCATCCTCCCGAACGGATTTCATGGTATCCTTCACTGCCACGGCGGGCGCAGCGGCGGAACAGCGGGCGGCGGCAAAAACCACCCGGTCAACGAGTTCCGGCGTCACCAGGGGGCGGGCTCCATCCTGCACCGCCAAAAGCTCCATCTCCGGCGATGCCTCCAGGGCCGCCAGCAGCACGGAGTGGACCCGGTTCTCTCCGCCCCGGATCACCTTTGTGCACTTTGTCAGCCCATAGGTCCGGCAAAGCTGAGAAATCTCCAGGATATCCTCCTCCCGGGCGGCAACGATGACCTCGTCCACGCTTCCGGCCACCTGAAGCGCCGCCAGGGTCCGCACCAGCACCGGCACGCCCTCCAGGGGCTGAAGCAGCTTGTTTATGCCGCCCATCCGGCTGGAGCTACCCGCAGCCGCCACCAAGGCGGCGCAGCGGGACCGCCTGGCCTCCCGCACTTTTTTGAAAAACGGCAGCACCTCAAACACCCTCTCCGCCCCATCGGGCCCTACTGCGGAACCGGCGGCTTCTGCATAACCGCGCGGTCCAGCCGCGCCTCCGCCTCTTGATAGGCGCAGCCCTCCACCAGCGCAATTTCCGAGAGAATGATCTGCTTCGCGCTGTGAAGCATTTTCCGCTCCCCCGTGGAAAGCCCGCGGCGGGACTCCCGCCGCATCAGGCTCTTCACCACACGGGCCACCTCGTTGAGGTTCCCGCTTTTCAGCCGGAGGAGATTTTCCTGATAACGTTTGTTCCAGTTCGCACTGGCTTCTACCTCCAAGGCGGGGATTCCGTCGAAAAATGCCTCGGCCTCCGCCTCCGAGATGATGGACCGGATACCGATGGCCTGGGAGTTTGCAGTGGGAATCTTCAAAATCAGCCCGCCCACAGGCATTTTGAAGACGTAATACTCCTTCAGCGTGCCCGCCACCTTTTCCTGGACCACATCATCGATGACACCTGCCCCGTGCATGGGATGCACGATCAGGTCCCCGATTTGGAACATGGACACCCCTTTCTCTGTCGCGGCCTCCGCCGCTGTGTTGTTTGCCTCTTAAATATTCCTGATTCCATGCTGGTTCAAATTCCGTGCCGAGATTCCCGATTCCGTGCGAAAGACTGCCCTGGATAGGGACTGCTGTCCAACGAAGTTCCTATGAGACAAACACCACACAGCAGAGGCCCCGCAGAGAGCGGCGGCTCAGCGCTTGTTGGAGCGCCGCCAGATGTGCATCTTCTCCGCCTCGGCAATAAGCTCCTCCCGGAACTGGGGATGCGCCAGGCCTATGAGGCCCTCCGCCCGCTCCCAGGTGGATTTGCCCTTGACGTTAAACTTGCCGTACTCCGTCACAATCCAGTGAAGGTTCGTGCGGGTGGCCGTCACCACGGACCCCTCCACCAGAGTAGGCCGGATGCGGGACTTCAGCTGCCCGCTCTTCTTATCCAGGAAGGAGGAAGAGCAGCAGATAAAGCTCTTGCCGCCCTTGGCCAGGTACGCGCCCATAACGAAGTCCTGCTGTCCGCCTGCGCCGGAGATGTGGTTAACGCCGGAGGACTCGGAGGACACCTGGCCAAAGAGGTCAATGTCCACCGCGCCGTTGATGGAGGTGAATTTATCGATTTGGGACACCCGGGCGATATCGTTGACATAATTGACCGGAGCAGCCATGCATTCGGGATTGTTGTTCAGGAAGTCATAGAGCTTCTGCGTGCCCGCAGCAAAGGCGTAGGTCTGCCGGCCCCGGTCAAAGGGCTTGCGGGCCCCGGTGATGCGGCCTGCCATGGACATATCCACAAAAGCATCCACGTACATTTCGGTGTGGACGCCCAAGTCCTTCAAATCGGACTCGGCAATCATTTTGCCGATGGCGCTGGGCATGGAGCCAATGCCCAGCTGGAGGCACGCGCCGTCCTCGATTTCCGGGACTACCAGGTTGGCCACGGCCAGGTCCACCTCGGAGGCCGGAGCGGCCCCGCCGCCCAAAATCTCCATGGGGGGATTCTCCCCTTCCACGACCATTGTTACATCACTGATATGTACACCGTTTTCAAAGCCGCCCAGGCACACAGGAATATTCTTGTTAACCTCGACAATGACGGTTTTGGCGCACTCGCACACCGCCTTCATGTGGGAACCGCCGGGACCGAAGTTGAACCAACCGTGCTCATCCATAGGAGCCACCTGGAACATGGCCACATCCAAAGTCTGAATGCAGTCGCGGTAGTAGCCCGGCAGCTCGGAGTAGCGCAGGGGAATATAATAGGCAAATCCCTCTTTGATGGCCTTCCGTTCGATGCCGCTCATATGCCAGGAGTTCCATGCAAAGTGCCCGGCAGCGTCCGGCACATCAAAAATAGCGGGCCGGCGGGTCAGGATGCCGCCCCGGATGTTCACATCCTTCAGCTCGCCCATCCGGGCGGCCAGGGCTTTATCCAGGGCATTGGCGGAGCAGACTGTCCAGCCATAATCCAGCCAGTTGCCGGACTGAACCACCTTAACCGCCTCATCGGCGGTGGTCAATTTCTGGCGGTATTCCTCCTGAAAGTTCATAATTGCTTCCTCCATCTGTATTGATTTTCTGTCTCCCCGCAAAGCGCGGTGGGTAAATTTCTACAGCATGACATCTATGTTCAATAGTATATCATCTTTGGGAAAATATTGCAACGTCAAAACGTGAAAAAAATAACATGTTTTTCCAAAAAAGCGGCGGACCCACAGGCCCGCCGCCTAATTCTCCGGCTTTTGCGGTTTGCGAAGGCTTACTCCTCCGTCTCTTCCCCTTCGAAT
Source organism: Oscillibacter sp. (assembly GCA_022801815.1). GTDB lineage: Bacteria > Bacillota > Clostridia > Oscillospirales > Oscillospiraceae > Oscillibacter. The sequence continues at coordinate 31,039 of JAAWTB010000005.1, forward strand.
TCCTCCACCGTAGGAGCCAGCAGAGCACGGATAGACAGGGAGATCTTTTTCCGCTCTTCGTCCACGGCGGTGATCTTAGCGTCCACCATCTGACCCTCGGACAGCACGTCCTCCGGCTTCTCAATGCGGCGGTCGGCAATCTGGGAAATGTGAATCAGGCCGTCCACGCCGGGGACCACCTCGGCAAAGGCGCCGAAGGTCATCAGCTTGACGATGCGGACAGAAGCCACGTCACCCACGGCGTACTTGTCCATAAACACCTGCCAGGGGTCCACGTTGTGGTCCTTGACGCCCAGGGAAATCTTCCGCTTCTCGGGGTCGAAGGAAATGACGTAAACCTCCATGGTGTCGCCCACCTTGCATACCTCGGAAGGAGTCTTGATGCGGCTCCAGCTCAGCTCCGAGATATGTACCATGCCGTCTACGCCGCCGATGTCGACAAACACGCCGTAGCTGGTCATGGATTTCACAGTGCCAGTATAACGCTTGCCTACCTCAATGTTGGCCCAGATTTCCTCCTGAGCGGCCCGGCGGGCCTCGTCGGAGACGGAACGGATGGAGCCAACCACCCGGCGGCGGGCGCGGTTTACCTCGGTGACGCGGAGCTGAACCTTCTGGCCCTTCATGGCGGAGAGGTCAGCGCCTCTGGGCTGGCCGCTCTGGGATGCGGGAACAAACACCCGCACGCCCTTGACGGACACCACAATACCGCCCTTGTTCTCCTCGGTGACAGTGCCTTCCATCACAGTCTTCTCTTCCACGGCCTGCTCGATGTTTTCCCAGATCTTCACAGCATCCAGCCGCTTCTTGGAGAGTTCGGCGTACCCTTCCACATCATTGACGCGGACAATGTAGGTCTCAATTTCGTCTCCCACCTTCACCACGTCCTCGGGCTTGGCGCTGGGATCGTCGGTCAGCTCGCTGAACTTGATGTAGGCCGCCTGCTTGGCGCCCACATCCACCTGCACCTCCGTCGGAGTGATGGCGGTGACAATGCCGGTTACCTTCTCCCCTGTATTTAAAGTTTTGAAGGACTGGTTCAGCAGTTCCTCAAAGGACTCCTCGTTGTTCTCCACCGCTCTGATTTCTTCACTCATGGCTGCATATACC
>JAAWTB010000175.1 GCA_022801815.1 Oscillibacter sp.
GCTCCCGAAGATGAACGTGAACATCAACGAAACCTGGAACAATGAAATGGTGATTCAATTCAATGACGGCAGCGCCGTCACGGGGAAGGCGGGGGGAGACGGAAACAATACGGCCTTCGGAAACGGCAATATCCAGGGGCTGGAAGCCCCCGCCGCAAAAGACGGACCCGCCGGTCAGCAGCAGACGCATAGACATTCTCCTCTCCATGTTCTCAACGAAATATCATACCGCAAAGCGGCGGCTTTGTCAACTGGGAACGGCAAAAAAATCCCCGCTCCGAACTGCCGGAGCGGGAGAGCCGCTTATTCGTAAAGTTCCTCGTCAGCGTAGTCGTCGTATTCGGAGCTGAATCTCTGGCTCAAACGCTTTTTCATGCCGCAGTACCCCACGCTGAGGTCGTGCCACCCGCCGATCAGCAGACAGACGAAGGCGGCGAAGGCCAGGCTGGCGCCGATGATCTTCATGACCATGCTCGCGGTTTTGCTCATAGCAGCTTCCTCCTAATCTCTCAAAATCGAATCTATCATACACCATCTTTCCGCTTTTTACAAGAGGGATTTTTGTGTCCCTTTCCTGAAAAAATATCTTTACATCACGTAGCCCTTTTGGTAGACTATACGATGCGTAATGAAGAACCAACCAAAGGAGCGTCCGACTATGAGTTCAGAATTTTCCCGCACGCTGTCCCTGCTTCGGCAGGAAAAGGGCGTCAGCCAGCGCGTCGCCGCCGGGGAGCTGGGCATTTCCCAGGCCCTCCTCTCCCACTATGAAAACGGCATTCGGGAGCCGGGCCTGCCCTTCGTGGTCCGGGCCTGCGATTACTACAGCGTGTCCGCCGACTTCATCCTGGGCCGCACCCTCTCCCGGGAGGGAAACATGCTGACGGAGCAGGACATCCTGGACGCCGCCGAGCCGAAGAGCACCCTCCGGGGCAGCGTCCTAGCCACCTTGCAGAGCAAGCTCCTCTCCGGCGCGGTGGGGGTCCTCTTCGAGCTTCTGGGCAAGATGGGGGACAAAACGCTCATCAACGCCGCCGCCGCCTACCTTGGCAGCGCCGTCTACCAGCTCTACCGGCACCTCTACCGCTCCTCCGGGGCCAACGAGGGCTATTTCGCCCTGGACCCCAGCACCTGCGGCCTGGGGCTGGCCGACGCGGACCGGAAGCTCTCCGAGGCCCGGTACGCCGCCGCCCTGCGGGAGCTCCAGGCCAAAAAGGCGGAGTTCCCGGACCTCTCGTCCCCGGCCATCAACGCCGCCTATCCGGGGCGCTGCCAGAGCCTGACCCAGGTCCTCAGCACCGCCGACGCCCGGCTCACCGCCCTGTCCAAGCAGCCATAAGATGAATTTTCAATCGTTTGGCTTTCTGGCGTTCCTTCTGGTCACGGCGACCCTCTGCCTGACCATCGCCCGGCGGGACCGGCGGATTGCCGCGGGCGGCCTGACCCTGGCCTGCCTGCTCTTTTACATAGGGGGGGGCGGCTGGGCCGCGTTCCTGGTGTTGGCGGCGGGGCTGGCGGTATCCGCCATTGCTGTCCGGCGCTTGACAACTATGAGGATCCGGGTCCTGGCGGGGGGCGACGGGCCTTACGCCTATGCGGACCCCAGAACGCCCGGGCAGCGCCGCCTCTGCCTGGCGCTGGCGGCGGTGTGGCACATCGGCGTGCTGGCGGTGTTTAAGTATACGGGCTTTTTCACCGGCGGGCGGGTCTCCCTGGGCTGGGCCCCCTTGGGCCTCAGCTTTTTCACCTTCCAGCAGCTCTGGCTTTTGAAGGAGGCCTATACCGGCGGCTTCCGCCCGGAGCGGGAGGATCTGCCCCTCTACGCCTTCTTTTTCCCCTCCGTGGTCTCCGGGCCGATTTTGAAGCCCCAGGCGTTTTTCCCCCAGCTTCACGGGGAGAAATTCCTCCGCCCCGACGGGCAGGACTTCGCCGCCGCCCTGTACGCCATCGCCTCCGGCATGGCGAAAAAGGTGCTGCTGGCGGACAACCTGGGCATTGTAGTGGGCAACGGCTGGGCGCGCCTGGACGAGCTTTCCGCCCCCGGCGGCTGGCTGGTGATTTTAGGTTACACCCTGCAATTGTACTTTGACTTCTCCGGCTACTGCGACATTGCCGCCGGGTGCGCCCGCCTCTTTGGCCTCCGCCTCCCGGTGAACTTCGATTCCCCTTACCGGAGCCTCTCCGTGGGAGAATTCTGGAAGCGGTGGCACATTACCCTGACCTCCTTCCTCCGGGAATGCCTGTACTTCCCCCTGGGGGGGAGCAAGCGGGGAACCGGGCGGGCCTATCTCAATATTCTGATTGTCTTTCTCGTCAGCGGCCTTTGGCATGGGGCGGGGTGGACCTTCCTCATCTGGGGCGGGCTCCACGGCCTGGGCCAGATCGCGGAGCGGGCCTGGGGGAAGGGCCGGGAGAAACTGCCGAAGCTCCTGCGCTGGGCCGCAACCTTCGCCTTTGTCAACGCCGCCTGGGTGTTCTTCCGGGCGCCCGGCGTCTCTCAGGCGCTGGCGCTTTTGAAAACCGCCGTCACCGCCGACTTCCGCCCCCCGGCGGAGTGGCTGATGGCGGACGTGTTCGCCAAGGAGGCCAAGGCCTTCAGCATGGTGTTCCCCGCCCTCCGGGCCTGGACGGCCCCGGCCCTGACCTACGGGCTCTTTGCCGCCGCCCTGCTGGCGGCCCTGTGGCCCCGGAACGCCGTGGGGCAGATGGACCATTTTAAGCCCTCTTTCTGGCGGGCGGCGGTCCTGGCTTTGCTTGCGGCCTGGTCCATCCTGTCCTTCACCGGGGTGACCACCTTCATCTATTCCAATTTCTGAGGCTGAGCAATGAATAAGATTTATGCGCGCTGGGCCCGCCGCTTCCTGGCGGTCCTGCTGGCGGCCCTGGCCCTGTGCGGCGGGATTGTGTACGCCGTGGACCCCTGCCTCTA